>JAVETW010000098.1:0-5596 GCA_034005865.1 Thiomicrospira sp.
TGCCCTTGTTGATGGCGGTAATCGGTGAGTTTTACCTCGGTGCGCTGCGTAAGCTCCGCTCCGGCTAAGCGGGCTTGGGCAAACGCTTGTTGTTCGCTGGATAGGGTCAGACCGGTGACGCTCAACCCCTGTTGTGCCGCGTGTTGCATAAAACCGCCCCAGCCACAGCCGATTTCCAAAATATGTTCACCGGGTTCGGCATCGAGTTCATGCACAATGCGCTGATATTTCGCTTGTTGTGCATCGGCCAAGCTCTGTTGCGGATGGCTAAATAAAGCGCTGGAATAGGTCATGGTGTCATCGAGCCACAGGCGATAAAAATTATTCCCCAAGTCATAATGTGCGGCAATATTGTCGCGGCTGTTCTCGATCGAATTGTGGTTAGCGCGATGGCGTTTTAGCCAGCGACGATAAAACCAAGCTTGCCCTTTAAGCGCCCCGGCTAACACCGGTTCGTTCAGCGCACCAAGGCTAAGCAAAGTGTGTAAGCAGGCGGTTTGAATATCGTTTTGGGCATAGGCTCGTGCAAAGCCCAGTTCGCCTTCACTGAGTAAAAGCCAAAAAAACCGCAACGGATTATTAATCACTAAATCGGCGTGAGGCCCGGGCAGTGGCCCGATATAGCGACGCTGAAAATCGCCCAACTCCACGCTCAGCGAGCCCTTAAGAATCTGTTTAAACGGCAAATGGTCGAGTAGCCAAGCGCCATAAAAAGGCTGCGCGCGTCGGCTGAGGCTGGAGTCTTGGGTACGTGTTAACATGATTTCATCTCCGAATGACTGTATTGAACATCGCTCAGTGCCGCAGGGGTACGATGGAAGCGCGCCCCTTTGAGCCAAATTTTTAGTGCCCACCAGTGAATCAGCCCGATGACTTTAAACGCCTGCATGGGAGCAAATCCGACATAACGTAATAGATGCGTGTCCGTTAGGGCTTTCGCGCGTCCGGTTTGGCTGGCGTAAAAAAATAAATTGCCACGGCGGGTTTCGCTAATGTGTGTGTAAACCTGTTCACGTGGCGGGCGCAAACGAAAATGATATTCGGCATCCATGCCAATAAACGGCGACACGTGAAACACTTTTTCTGCCGAGGATTTCAACGTGGTTTGTGTCGATTGTGCCGCAATAGGCAATACATAATGATGCCATTGACCAAAGGTATTACTTACTTCCGCCACGACCGCCATTAAACGTGAATCCGCGTCATAGGCGTACCACATCGCCAGTGGATTAAAGCTATAACCAAGGATACGCGGGTAGCACAGTAGCTCTACTTTTGCAGGGCGCGCGATACCGTATTGCGCTAAAAAATCGTCAATCCATTCGCGCCAAGGCCGTCCATCACGTGCGCCGTGGTCTTTAAGTTTGACGCTAAAAAGGTTGAAACGATCAAAACTAAGCCAGCGCAGCGCGCGCGTTTCTTGCTCAAAGCTGTCGATGTCAATTTTTAAGCTGAGTGTTTTGTAATGAAATTGATACATAACCGGGTCGAGCCGCTGGTGCATTACTTGTCCGATGTAAAGAGAAGAAGCCATAACAAAACCTCCTAGGTCTTGAACGCGGTTTCAAAATTAAAACTCGCTTTTGTATAACTATTTGGCTATTATTTATACATAAACTATACAAATGTACAAGGGGGTAGGGTGAAAAATTCGACAAAACCTTTACGAATTTGGTTAGTCGGTGCGTCGGAGGGGATTGGGTTTGCGCTGTTGGCGCATTGGCTGCAAGCCGGGCATTGTGTGGTGGCCTCTTCGCGTTCGGCACAAACCTCGCCGAATCTAAAGCGCTTGCAACAAGCTTATCCGATGCAGTTGCGCTGTGTGAATTTAGATGTTACCCAGTCCGATGAGTCAGTTGATCCTGTTTACCAGGCCTGGTCGGCATTCGGCGGCTTAGATATGTGGTTTTACAATGTCGGTTTATACCAACCGATGCGCATGGATGAGTGGGTGTTAGCGGATTTTGAGCGCATGATGCGGGCGAATTATTGGGGGGTGGTGCGTTTAATGCTGGCATTAAAACCTTATTTCATCACGCAAGGACACGGGCATTGGGTGTGGAATATCAGTTTAGCGGCGTATTTTGGCTTGCCTTACGGCGGCGGTTACTCCGCGCCCAAGGCGGCGTTGCTTAACTTAGCCGAATCGCTACAGCCGGAATTAGCGCAAGCGGGGATTCGTTTGCAGGTCATTAATCATGGTTTTGTGCAAACGCGCCTAACCGCAAAAAATAACTTTACGATGCCGGGTTTGATGACAGCGGAACAAGCGGCACAGCGCATTCAACAAGCCTTAGCCGGAACGAGTGGGTTTGAAATTCGCTTTCCGTTTGCTTTGCGTGCTATGCTCAGTTTGCTCAAGCTGTTGCCCTATCGCTGGTCACTCGCTTTGAGCCGACGCTTACTTTAACGCGCCTAGCGCTCACAGCAAAAGGAATGGATTATGTCACATCCGAGTTGGTTGAACGATTACAAAACCCTCTTTGAAACCCTTACGCCGCAAAGCGTAAAACAGGATTTTTCGCGCGTATTTGCCGACAAGGTCTATTTTAAAGATCCGTTTAACGAAGTGCGCGGTGTGCGCGAAGTTCAGCGTATTTTTCAGCATATGTTTGAGCAACTGCATGAACCCATGTTTCGCGTGCACGATATGGCGGCCAACGGTCAAACCGCCTACTTAGAATGGCGATTTTATTTTCGGCGTTCGACGAATGCACCGGTGATGCAGATTAATGGCATGAGCAAGATTTTGTGTAATGAGCAGGGCAAAATTATGGTGCATATCGATTATTGGGACAGCGGGGAATATGTGTATCGAAAAGTGCCCGTATTGTCTTGGTTTATCCGCTTGATTCAACGGCGTTTGCGCGCGTGAAACTTGCCCGATATCGCTATAGTCAACCGCTCATTTATGCCTTACCGGCGTGGCCCTTGGCGATGCTCGGCATTCCGTTATATTTGTATTTACCCGCGTATTATCATGCGCTCGGATTAGATTTGGGCGTGATTGGCTTAGCCTTGCTTGCGGCGCGTTTAACTGATGTGGTGTCAGATCCGTTAATCGGTTATGTGCAAGACAAAATGCCGCAGAAATGGAGTTACGCGTTGATTATAAGCGGTTGGTTTGGCTTGTTAATAAGCTTATATAGCTTGTTTTTACCGCAACAAGTCTCGCCATTACAACTGACACTGAGCGCCTTTTTTGTTTATTTAAGTTGGACGTTAATCGTCATTCCATACCAAGCCTTTAGTGCCCAGGTTAGCCGCGCCTCGCATCGAAAAACGCACTTTACCGCCGCACGCGAAGCCATGACGATTTTAGGCATGGTCAGCGTATTGTTGTTGGCTTATGGCTTGGGTGAACTGGAAACCGAACCGCGTTTATTTGCTTGGTTATATCCGATTATTGCGCTCAGTTTAACCCTGAGCTTAATCGTCATGTTGCGCCAATTGCGCCGACCTTTAGCCGCGTTGCCTGTGCAAACCCTGCCGTTTTTTCAAGGCCTAAAGCAGCTTTGGCGTATCCACGACAGCCGACGTTTATTGCCCGCCTACGGGCTTAATAGTCTCGCTAATGCGTTTCCGGCCACGTTATTTGTCTTGTTTGTGGCGCACTATCTTCGACTGGAAGCCTATAGCGGTATTTTGTTACTGAGCTTTTTCTTGTCCGGCGTATTGGCATTGCCTTTCTGGATTTGGTTAGCACGACGTATCGGTAAGTTTAATGCGTGGCGTGTCTCCTTAGCGCTGGCTTGCGTTGCGTTTATCTGGGTATTTATGCTGAATGAAGGGGCTTTGTGGGGCTTTGCCCTGATCTGCATCGTGTCCGGCTTTAGTTTGGGTGCGGATATGGCACTGCCCGCATCCATTCAAGCGGATATTGCTCAGTCGGCATCCGCCAGTCAAGGCGAAGTAAGCGGGATTGCATTTGGCTTGTGGGGCGTGCTGACCAAATTAGCGTTGGCATTGGCGGTGGGTTTAGCGTTTCCGTTGTTAGATGCAATGGGTTGGGCGCATCAAACCGCGACCAGCCTCAACGGCTTGCTGTGGCTGTATGCCGGTGCGCCGATTGCATTAAAGTTATTCGTCTTAATGTGGTTAAGCCGACCTATCGCGCCTAAGTTATCTGTTGCACCTTAACCAGGCCTGGTGATTCCTCGTGTCTCCGTGGTTAGCTTTCCAATGTCTGCCAGTCGCATTGGACGAGGTTGCGGACGTGGTTGTTAAACACTAAACCGAGTTGGTGAATCTGTTTGCCGGTTTGGTGTTGCGCGAGGTATTTTTGCGCGTAGTTTTTCTGTTGGATTTGCGCCAGCGCGGGATTCGGGTCTTGTGGTTGGTAGTGTTCGGTTTTGTCGAGTTTGATTTCGGTAACGTAAATGTGTTCACCCAGCATAATCGTCATATCGGCTTGACCGTGGTTAGTCAGGTCTTCGGGGATAATGCGGGCGTTAATGCTGGATAACCAAGCATACAATACCGAAGCATAGTAGCCTTCGGCATCGGGCAGATCGTTTTGGGTGAAGTTGCGCCACGGAATGCTCGCAAACAGCGATTCGATTTGTTGCTGAATCGCGGGGAAATCGGCGTTGGCTAGGGCTTTGTAGAGCGATTTTTGATAGCCGATGGGTTCGAATTCTTGGCTGTAGTCGGTAAATAGTTGATTGCTCAGTGCGAGTTTGACTTCTTTATTCGGCACGCGTAAATGATAGACCTGCCCACCCCATGGCGATTCTTCTACTTGGTCGATCGTTAAATATCCCGCTTGATACAGCAGCGTCAGTGGGTGAATGTGTTCAATATCGAATGAGTCGAGTATTTCTTCACCGACTTCGATTTTTTCCAGGTCTGGTAAAAAATAGCGTTTTTGCCGAAACAGTTTCATTAAAAAACTGGGGTTACCGGTTTCGAACCAGTAACTGCGATAGGTGTATCCAGCGCTAATGAACAATAAAATGTCATACGGATTGTAAACCGGTTCGCCGAGGAATTGATAGCCGTTGTACCAGTCTTGGAGCTTTTCCCAATCAACCCCCGCTAAATGCTCGCCAAACGCCGTTTCCAAATCCTGTTGCGTGTAGCCGCATAGGGTGGCGTAATCGGGCAACAAGGTGATGTCTTGTAACTGATTCATGCCGCTAAACAGGCTGACTTTGGAAAACTTGGTGACCCCGGTCATAAACACAAATTGCAAATGCGCATCTTCGCCTTTCAAAACCGAATAGATATTTTTGAGGCCTTCACGCATTCTGGCGGCCAGTTCGGGTTGGTCGATATTGTCGAGAATCGGTTTGTCGTATTCGTCCACCAGCACCACGGTTTTTTGGCCGTAACGTTGCGCGGCGAGTCGAATCAGGCGCGCCAGACAGCCCGCCGGGTCGTGAAGGGAAAAATCTTCGTATTCGATACCAAGGCGCGCTTGGTTGTCTTTGAGCAGGTTGTAAATCGCCTGATCCAGTTCGGCACGCGATTCGATCACACCATTGGCGAAGTTGAGATGAATCACCGGATGGGTTTTACTAAAATCCCATTTGTCTTCAATAAACAGGCCTGCAAATAACGCTTGGTTGCCTTCAAACAGTTCTTTGAAGGTATC
>JAVETW010000040.1:0-23826 GCA_034005865.1 Thiomicrospira sp.
GACGATCCAGGATATGGAGCGAGGTTGGCCGAACAAATTATCAGATTAGCCGCAATCATATGTATATCCGATAAACGTAGTGAAATATGCGTCGAGGACTTGAGGCTAGCTGAGTCGATAAGATTATATATATACATGAATTTTAAAGAATATCTGGAAGATCAAGGTGGGGATGGTGATTTTAGGAAACGAATTTTAAACCAAGTATTAAGGCTGATAAAAAAACACAATAGGATATCAAGGTCAGATCTTATGAAAAGCTCTAGGTTACTAAATAGTGCAGAACCTTTTGTTCAAGAAAAAATCTTAGATCATATTTGCAAGTATTATGACGTAAATTTGGTAGCTCATGGCAAGAAGCGAGTTTATGAGTATAATGGCGACTAAGTAGAGTTTAATGTATTAAATTTTACGTTTTTTATGTGGCGGCTGCCCCGTTTTGCGTGGGCAGTTGTCCCGTTTTGCGTGAGCAGTTGCCCCGTTTTGCGTGAGTAGTTGTCCCGTTTTGCGTGAGCGGTTGCCCCGTTTTGCGTGAGCGGTTGCCTCGTTTTGTTTGAAGTGGGAGAGGTTGTTAATGTCGTGTTAGGCGGTTTTACGAACCCAGTGCTTATTGCGTTCTTCAAACTCTAATCGGTTCATGGTGTCGCTGGCATCCAGTTCACTCAGGCTTTTTAGCAATAATGCAATATGGCTATCTTGCTGCAGCGTTTCTTGATAGTAGGCGCGGAGTATCACATCGCTGGTGCGTGGAATCGTGGTTTCGCCTTTTTCCCAGCGTGCAACGGTTTGACCATCCACCCCTAATAGATCGCCCAAGGCCTTTTGAGACAGATTGAGTTCAGTTCGCAAAAACCGAAACTCCAGCGCGTTCAGTGCGCTAGTTTTTTGCGTTAAAGCATGACCAATCTGTGCGTGCAAGTCATCAAGTGCATGAATACTGGTATAAGTTTCGCCATCTTCAATAACGACTTCGTAGCCATTCGCAAGGTACACGTTATCTAACCCACACTCGGTGTAGTGGTATAGGTGGTCTTTCATTTCTGGTCTCCATTAGTGGCCTTATTTGACCATAACCGTCACGATGTAAGCGTTTGGTTCTGTTTCACATTCTTTTAAAACTATTACAACTTCAATGCGTTCCCCGGCAGCGATACCTAGAAGGTTGCACTTCCAACTGCCTCCAGGTGTAGGATGTGGGCGTTCAGTAAAATAGCTGTTAGCACTTTTTAGAACATCAAATACTTGTCGAATTGTTACATTCCTTTCGGTCATGCGTTGTTTTGCATGTTGTCCAAATCGCACCTTATGTGTTTGATTGTTCGCCAAATCACGAATAATTTGTTTGGCTACCTTGTCTTGTAAAGGAAAGGTAACGATGAGTTGATTGTTCTCGTCCATAAAAAGCCTATCAAAATGATAGCTATCATTTTGATAGCTATGTGCTGGTTTGTCAATAATCTTTTATCTAGCTAAACTCAGAATGTAAGCTTGAAATCACTTGTTAGTCGATTTGTTTCTCACCGCAACTTTTCCGACTACGCGTGGCTATGGCTGAACATTGCTCTATGAGGCAGAATATTTTCATATAAAAAATTAAAAAGTGTGACTAATAGCGTGACTTTTTAAGCATTTGTTATTTAATGCATTGATTTTGAACAAAATGCGGTGCCCGGTGTAGCCACCAAATACCTAAATCAACCCGCTTCAAGCGGGTTTTTTTATGTCTGTCACAACGTAAAATCAATAACTTAGTTTCTGAGTGCGTTTCAGTAGGTTGCAATGTGTTTCATTAAATCGCTGAATAAAGTGGGTACAAAAGCGGATTGATTTTAAGGTTGCGGCTTATGTTTTTGTTCGGCGCGAGAGCCAAGTTGGCAGGCCTGCTAACTTGGTAAGGAAGAGAGCGTGAGCTGTGGTGCTGATGTATTGTGGTTGTAGCCTGTGGTGGGTTAGGCTGTCTGTAGCTTAAAGCTGCGAGCGATTAAAGGCGCGCTTGGGCTTCGGCTTGAATGCGTTTGATCATGTGGTATAGGCCGGTTGAGCGGTTGGGTGATAAGTGTTGTAGTAGCCCCGTTTCTGATAAAAAGTTCATTGGCATGGCGAGTATTTCTTTTGGTGTGCGTCCGGAGTAGACTTTGAGTAGTATGGCGATGAGTCCGGCGACAATTGCGGCGTCGCTGGTCGCTTGCAGGTAGAGTTTGCTTTCGCGTTCTTCGATATGAATCCAAACTTGCGATTGGCAGCCGTGTATACGATTGGCATCAGTTTTATATTCATCTGGCAGGGCTTGTAGTTGTTTGCCCATGTCAATGATGTATTTGTATTTGTCTTTCCAGTTATCAAAGTAATTTAGGCGTTTGATTAGGTCGTCTTGTAGAGTGGTGAGTTCGTTTTGCACGGCTTTTCCTTACTTTTCCTTAAAAGTTATTAAAGGCTTATTTTAACTGAGTTGTGGCTAAAGGGTGAGTGCTGTTGTGTGATTTGTCGTTTAGGCTTGTTTTTTTGGGTAGTTGCCCGTGGTTTTTGGCTGTTTTTGTCTAACAAGTGTAGCAACTCTTGCTAAAATGACGCTTTAATTTGATATGAAATTTAAGTCTATAATGCACAGTTTAATTCGCAAAATCCGCCGTTTTTTTAATCCTTCCGTTGCTGTTGTTTCGTCGCGCACTTGTGCAGAGGGCGATGTGGTGCGTTATGTGCGTGATCAGCATTCCATCTCTCGTGGGCTGGTTGATAAGTCGGCGTTGGATGTACTTTATAGTCTGAGGAGGGCAGGTTATGAGGCATACTTGGTCGGTGGTGGTGTGCGTGATTTGTTGTTGGGCTTGGAGCCGAAAGACTTTGATGTCGTCACTAACGCCTCGCCGGATGAAGTAAAGTCGATTTTTAAGCATCGTTGTCAATTAATCGGCCGACGTTTTCGCTTGGCACACGTGCGTTTTGGTCGTCAGGTTGTGGAGGTGGCGACGTTTCGTGGCGAGGAGCAGGGTAAGGACCGTCAAGTGGATTCGGCCGGTAAGCTGATCCGAGATAATGTGTATGGCTCGATTGATGAAGATGCTTGGCGTCGTGATTTTAGCGTGAACGCGCTGTATTACGATATTCAGGATTTTTCTGTGTTGGATTTTGTAGGCGGTATGGCGGATTTAAAAGCCGGTTGTTTGCGTTTAATTGGTGATCCGGTGACACGTTATCGTGAGGATCCTGTGCGAATGATTCGGGCGATTCGTTTTGCGGCTAAATTGGGTTTTAAAATAGAGGAAAAAACCGAGGCACCGCTGTTTGAGTTGGGGCGGTTGTTAGAGGATGTATCTCATGCACGGATGTTTGAAGAGGTGTTAAAACTTTTTCACAGTGGGGTTGGGGTGCAGGTATTTGAAAAGTTGCGCCATTATGATTTATTTAAGCATTTGTTTCCATTGACGGATGCGTGTTTAGCGACTGAGATTGAACATTTTCCGCGCCGTTTGGTGTTGGAGTCGTTGAAGAGCACGGATGCGCGCGTGCGTGAAGGTAAGCCGGTGAATCCGGCGTTTTTGTTTGCTGCACTGCTTTGGGAGCCGATGCTTTTGCGTCGTGAGCAGCATTTGGGCGCGGGAATGGCGCCGCAAGATGCGTTGTATGCGGCGGCAAATGATGTTATTGAGCAGCAAATTCGGCGTACGGCGATTCCAAAGCGTTTTAGTGCGCAGATGCGCGATATTTGGAATTTGCAGTTCCGTTTAGATAAGCGTTTTGGTACGCGTGCGCAACAGTTGCGTGAGCATCCTCGCTTTCGCGCCGCTTATGACTTTATTGGGATTCGTGTTGCGGCCGGTGAGACGGAGTTGGCGCCGTTGTTTGATTGGTGGACGCAATATCAGGAGAAGGATCCTTTGGCACAGATCGCATTTGCGAGCGAGTTGGAGCGTCCGAGTAAGCCTAAACGCCGACGTAGTGGCGGGCGTAACTTTTATCGGCGTAAAAAAACCGATGAGTGATGTTGTGCAGGTGGCGATCGGCCTGGGTAGCAATTTAGGCGATCCTTTGACTCAGCTTGCTAGGGCGTGTCGAGCTATCCAGTGTTTTCCGCAGAGCCGTTGGTTGGCGTTGTCTGATGCTTATGTGTCGAGCCCTCAAGGTCCGCAAGATCAGCCGGATTTTGTTAATGCGGTGTGCCTGATTGAAACGCGTTTGTCGGCGCGTTCTTTGTTAGAGCATTTGCAAGCCGTTGAAGCGGCGCAGGGCCGGGTTAAGCAGCGCCATTGGGGGGAGCGTGTGATTGATTTGGATATTTTGCTGTATGGAGATGCGATGATTTGCGAGTCTGATTTGACTGTTCCGCACGCGCAAATAGCGCAGCGCGATTTTGTTTTATTGCCGTTGGCGCAATTATGCCCTGAGGTGGTTATTCCGAGTTTCGGTGACATTGAGCGCTTAATTTCGCGGTTACCGATGCGTTTTGTCACGCATTCAATGCCTTTTATGCTGGATTAACCTGTACGATGAAAAAAAATTTAGTTTATTTGCAGGACTTAAAGGCGAAAGCTCAGCCGATTGTGTGCTTAACCGCATATGACGCGGCATTTTCTTATTGGGCAAATCAGGCCGGTACGGATGTGTTATTAGTTGGTGATTCATTGGGTATGGTGGTCCAGGGACAAGCGACGACCTTAGCGGTTACCTTGGATCAGATGGTATATCACACTCAAATGGTTCAGCGCACCAATCAGCAGGCCTGGTGTATTGCCGATTTGCCTTTTATGGCGGATGCTACGTTAGATGGCGTGTTACACGCCAGCGCGCGCTTAATTAAAGAGGGCGGGGCCGATATGGTGAAGCTTGAGGGGGGAGAGCGTGTGATACCGATGGTGCGTGCGTTGTCTGAGTTGGGGGTGCCAGTATGTGGGCATTTGGGTTTGTTGCCGCAGTCGGTACTTAAAAAGGGTTATCGGGTGCAGGGGCGTGATCCGCAGCAAGCTCAAGCGTTAGTTTCGCAGGCGTTGGCTTTGGAGGCGGCAGGAATTGATTTGTTAGTGTTGGAGTGTGTTCCTTCGAGTTTGGCAAAACGAATTAGCCAGCAGCTGAGCATTCCGGTGATTGGGATTGGTGCGGGGGCGCAGACGGATGGTCAGGTGTTGGTGGTGTACGATATTTTGGGTTTAACCTTTGAAAAAACACCGCGTTTTAGCCGTAACTTTTTACTTGGACAGGATTCGATCGCACTTGCGATACAGGCTTATGTCGATGCGGTGCGTTGCCGTGCATTTCCTCAGCCTGAGCATGAGGTGGCGCCATGATTGTGTGTCATGAACTAATGCGGCTGCGTGAGACGATTACTCAGTGGAAGCAAGCGGGATTGCGTATCGGCTTTGTGCCGACGATGGGAAATTTGCACGCCGGTCATTTAAGTTTGATTGAGCAGGCTCAGCGGCGGGCAGATAAGGTGGTCAGTAGTGTTTTTGTGAATCCGTTGCAATTTGGTGAAGGTGAGGATTTTGAGCGTTATCCGCGTTCGTTGACAACGGATGCGGATCAATTACGTCAGCAAGGTTGTGATCTTTTGTTTGCGCCGGATGTGGCATTAATGTATCCCGAACTTAGCGAGCCGGTGCGGGTGATGGTGCCGCGTAGCTTAACTGGCTGTTTAGAAGGCGCAGTTAGGCCTGGTCATTTTGATGGTGTGACGACAGTGGTAGCTAAGTTATTTAATATGGTACAGCCGGATGTTGCTGTATTTGGTCAAAAAGATTATCAACAGTGGCGTGTGTTATCGGCGATGGTCACGGAATTAAATTGGCCGATTGAGATGGTTAAAGCGCCGATTGTGCGTGCAGAAGATGGCTTGGCGCTGAGTTCGCGTAACCAATATCTGACGCCGATGCAGCGCCAGATTGCGCCGCATCTTGTGCGCGTGTTGCAAGCGGTGGTGAGTGATTTATCGGCTGGTAAGCGTGATTTTCGAGGGTTGGAGCGTGAGGCTAGTGCGCGTTTATTGGCGGCTGGCTTTGACCAAGTGGATTATGTTTCGATTGTTGATGCGCAGCGGTTGACCCCTGCGTGCTGTGCTGATCGGGATTTGGTGGTGTTAGCGGTGGCACGCTTAGGGACTACACGCTTGTTGGATAATATTGAATGGTCGGCCGTGTAAGCGCGTGCGCAGGGGATAAAACTGCATGAGTTTTTCTACCTTAATTGGCCTTATCGCTGGCATGGCGATTGTTGTGTCGGCGATGGTCATGGGGTCTTCGATTTATCTGTTCATTAATATTCCGAGTGTGATGATTGTGGTGGGCGGTACCTTAGCGGCCACCATGATTCGCTTTTCAATGCAAGACTCGTTTGCCGCTATCGGTATGTCTTTTGATGCGATTAAACATAAAAGGGAAACACGCGATTTAAATCAGTTAATTGATTTAACCGAGGAGTTAATTCGTATCAGTCGTAAAAACGGGATGCTCGCCCTGCAAAATGAAACCATTGATAATGACTTTTATCGTGAGGGTGTGCGTATGCTGGTGGACGGCTATACCGTTGAGTTGATGCAAACCACGTTAAAAGAAAAGAGCAGCTTGTTTGTTGAAGCGGCTGAAACCAGCGCAGGTGTGTTCCGTGCGATTGGTGAAGCCGCACCTGCGTTTGGTATGATTGGAACGTTGGTTGGTTTAATTCAGATGTTGGCTAATCTTAGTGACCCATCAACGATTGGGCCGGCGATGGCGGTGGCTTTACTGACAACCCTTTACGGTGCGATGATTGCTAATTTATTTGCCTTGCCGATGGCGGATAAAATTGAGTCTTGGGCGCATGACGAGTCGCATCGGCAGCACTTAATCGTTGAAGCATTAGATTGCTTGGCGCGCGGCATTAATCCAAGTGTGATGCGTGATTTGCTGCAACCGTTTTTATTAACTACAAAACAGCAAGCGTTAAATCAACATGGCTAAAAAGTGTCGAGATAAGATGCCTTGGTTGGCTACTTTTGCCGATATGGTGACATTGCTATTGGCGTTTTTTATTTTGTTATTTACCGTTGCCGAAACGGATCACAGTCGTTATGAGCAAATTGTGCGTTCTTTGACCATGGCTTTAACTCATTCGCCTGAACTTTCCGTTGTTCAACAGACCTATTTTCAGCCAGTTAATCCGAGCTTGATTGAGATGGATCCGCAAGCCACGCCAGCGCAATCGCTATTGGAGTTGTATGAGATGCTCAATAAAACATTTGCAAATGAGCAAGCGTTAAATCAAGCGCAAGTGGAGTACAACAGCGAGGTCGAGCAAATCAAAATTATTTTTCCCGAAGTGATTGCATTTGATTTAGGGAGTGCCGATTTAAAACCACGTTTTGTTACCATTTTGCGCAAGTTTTCGCATCTGCTGCGAGGCAGTATCAGCGTTAAAGTGGTTGGTCATAGCGATAAGTTGCCGATTATTGGCGGCCGGTTTCGTTCGAATTGGGAGTTATCAAGCGCGCGTGCCGCCGCTGTGATTGAGCAGTTGTTAGCAGATAGGGTTATTCGTCCACAGCAAGCGATGGCGGTGGGATATGCTGATACCCAACCGCTAGTAAACGAGGATAGTGAACAAGCGTATGCGTTGAATCGGCGCGTTGAAATTATCATTGAGCCGAATAAAGCAGAGTAAGGTCGTAATGATTAGCAGGCCTGCTAGAATGCATTAGCGTGTTGGGTACCCAAATTGTTTGTGCAATAAAGAAGTAAGTGTTTTTTTAGAAATAACATCGAAGCTGGCTTAAATTTCTTTAGCCGTTCGCTTACCTTTGCCTTTTCTTAGTAGCTCAATCGGCTTTGACTTAATCATGCTGACCTATTAACCAACAAGGGTGTGATGACGAAGTGATGAGTTAGGTTCAACCAACTCATCACTTCATTGGTTTGGTCGATATTTTAAGGGTTTTTTAGTTGTTTTGGAATAAAGTTGCGGGTGTCGGTGATGTGGTTGTCTGCATTCACATACACTAAAACTGGCTGGTAGGTTTCGGCTTGTGCTTCGTTTAAAACACAGTAGGTGGCGATAATTAGCAGATCGCCCGGCTGTGCTTTATGTGCGGCAGCACCGTTGACTGAAATAATGCCACTGTGTTCTTCGGCACGAATTGCGTAAGTGGTGAAGCGTTCGCCGTTGCGAATATTATAGATTTGAATTTGTTCATACTCGCGTATGCCAGCCGTATCTAACAGGTGACCGTCTATGGCACAGGAACCTTCATAGTCCAATTCTGAGTGGGTAGTGGTCACTCGGTGAATTTTGGATTTAAGCAGGGTAATTTGCATGGTTTTTCTCGCCATTACTATGAGTCTTGCCTTCAAGGGCGCTCATTATACTCGAAAGTATAAAAATTAAAAACGCTTCATTAAATTAACTAATGAAGCGCTTTATATTAAACAACAGGGTTAGTGTGTTGTTTAGCCAGTATTACGCATTCCTGCTGCAATTGCATTTATGCTGTTGAGCAAGGGTTTGAGCCACTTTTCCCGTTCTTCTTCGCTTATATTAGGCGCTTTATAACGCTTTAATAGTACGATTTGAATATGGTTGAGGGGGTCTAAATACGGGTTGCGGCGTTTGAGTGACAACGCAATAGTTGGCGTTTCTGCCATAAGATAAGGGTTGCCACTGACATTCAGCGCGCTCTGTACTGTGCGCTGATGTTCTTGCGCAATCATCGTATAGATATGTTGCGCTTGCTGTTGCTCTTGCGCCAACTCACTGTACTCTTTACCCGTGCGTAATTCAGTTTTAAACAGTGCCATTTGTATGTTGCTCAGCAGCGCTCTAAAGAACGGCCATTGCTCGTACATTTGTTTTAGCTGGTCTTCTCCGTGCTTTTTCGCCCAGGTTTCTAGGGCATAGCCTGTGCCAAACCACGCCGGAAAGGTAAGGCGCGCCTGTGCCCAGCCAAATACCCACGGAATAGCACGAATCGAAGACTTAGATAGGTTGCCTTTTTTGCGATGGGATGGCCGCGAACCAATGTTAAGTAAGCCGATTTCATTAACCGGTGTCGCTTCGTAGAAGAATTTGAAGAACCCTTCGGTTTGGTCAGTGAGTAAGCGATAGGCTTTTTCACCATCTTGTGCCAGTTCGTGCATGATTTCTAGGTGTGCCGGATTGTCAGGCGCAGCCGGTTTGACTAAGCAGGTGCTGGCTTTCATCAGCCCAGTGACACCGAGGGAGAGCTCATAGCATGCCGTTTCGCTGTTGCTGTATTTATACGACAACACCTCTCCTTGTTCAGTGAATTTGATTTCGCCGCGAACTGTACCGGTAGGCTGCGACAAAATTGCAACGTGAGTTGGACCGCCTCCTCGTCCGATTGTGCCGCCACGACCATGGAATAAGCGGCATTCGACAGCATATTCATCCGCGAGTTTCATGATTTGTTGTTGTGCTTGGTACAGGTTCCATGCGGAGGCCATATTGCCGCCGTCTTTTGCTGAGTCTGAGTAGCCGAGCATGATTTCTTGTTGATTGCCTGAAGCTTTTAACAATGCGTAATAAGTCGGATTGTTAAACAGCGCCGAGGTGACCGGCACAATATGGCTGAGGTCTTCAATCGTTTCAAAGAGTGGCGAAATATGGATGTCGCAATAAGGTTCGCCAGCGTTATAACCGGCTAAGCCTGCTTGGTGTGCGAGAAATAATACTTCCATTACATGGCTGGCTTGGTGAGTCATTGAGATGACATAGTTACCGAATGCCTTGGCACTGATTTCCTTGCGCATTTCGCGTACCACATTAAAGACTTCCAAGACTTCGCGCGTCATATCTTTTAACGCCAAGTGCTGAGTGTCGATAATCGTGGCCGATGCAACATGACTGGCAAGGAGTTGTAATCGATCTTGTTCGCTGAGTGAAGGGTAGTCGATCCCTAAATGCGATAGAAGGTCGGAGACAGCATCAGTATGTACCGTCGATTCTTGACGAATATCCAAGCGCATCAAATAAAAGCCAAAGGTTTCGACAAGGCGAATCAGGTCTTTTAAGTCGGCGTTAGCAATGCTTTCATCTCCATGGCTGCACAGGGAGTCGTGAATCAGTTGTAAGTCGGCTAAAAACTCTTCTTCTGAACCATAGGCAAAGCGACTTCTCTCGTAAGGTTTTTCTTCGTTTAAGCGCGCTTCAATATAGTTTAGGTTTTGTTGTAGGCGTCCGTGCATCAGATAGAGTAAGCGCCGATAAGGCTCATCTTTAAAACGCTCGGGACGTTTGTGGAATACTTTTTCTAATAGGTCAGCATCAACAATGGTGGCGCGGTTAATAATTTCTTGCGTGATGTTGGCGATATGACGCGAATGGGTCAACATTGAACTGAGTTCGAATAGGCGGCGCTGATATTCGTAAATCACGGCGCGTGATTGTAGGTACAGTGCGTGTGCGGTGGTGTCGTGGGTAACAAACGGGTTGCCGTCTCGATCACCGCCAATCCATGAGCCAAAGGTTAAAAAACTAGGGGTTTGGATATTGTCTTGAGGATAGTTTCGCTCTAAGGCGCGCTCCATGTAACGATAAACTTGGGGTACGGCTTTAAATAATGATTGGCGGAAATAGTAAATACCATTGCGAATTTCATCACTGACGGTTGGCTTTGATTGGCGTACTTCGTCGGTTTTCCATAATACTTGGATTTGGTATTTAAGTTTCTTAATAACTTCTTCGCGAGCGTAAGGGTTGTTATAGGTGTCGGCTTCGTTGAGATCGTCGAGTGTAACGAAGATGCGACGTAGGTTTTCCATCACGGCGCGGCGTTTTGATTCGGTTGGGTGCGCGGTGAAAACCGGGATATAGCGGAGTTTGTTGAGCAGGGTCGTGAGTTCATCTGCACTCATGCCCTGTTCCTTGAATTCGTTAAGCGTGCTGAGCATTGAGCCCATCCAAAGCGGACCATCTGATTTTAGCTGGCTTTGACGGGTATGGTATTGATGTTCTTCTTCGGCAAGGTTGGCCAAGCTAAAGTAGATGTTAAACGCTCGAATAATCAAGATTAAGTCATCGGGACTTTGTTGTTGAATAAATTCGCTTAATTCTGCACGGAGCGCGGGGTCGTCTTGCTTGCGAAGCTGGATGTAGCCTTTACGCAGCTTTTCAACGGCGGCTAAAATTTCTGAACCAACTTGGCTTTCAATGACTTCACCGAGTAGCTGACCGAGCAGTTTTACGCGGGCTCTCAGTTGTTTGTCGTGTTGGTCATTTGAGACGATTCTGGTCATAAAAACTCTCTGTGCATATAAAAAAAGTGGCGAAATTATAGCAGATTTAACTAAAAACAGGGCGACTTATCAAATTGGCCGAAAAATCGCATTTGGCAGGTAAAGGCATTAAGGCTAGAAAATGAACCCCTTCAAGCGACGCGCTTGGAGGGGAAAATATTAACCTTGGTAACGCAGTGCACCATCGAGAATTTCTTTTTTCGCGGATTCTACATCTTCCCAGCCGTCAATACGCACCCATTTTCCGGGTTCTAAGTCTTTATAGTGTTTAAAGAAGTGTTCGATTTGCTCTTTGAGCAGCGCGATGTCTTCTACAGCATTGACGTGCTTGTAAATTGGAGTGAGTTTATTCACTGGAACGGCAATGACTTTAGCGTCTTCACCGCCGTCATCGGTCATTTTTAATACGCCGATTGGGCGACAACGAATCACACTGCCCACCATCAATGGGTGCGGTGTGACAACAAGAACATCTACCGGATCCCCATCGTTGGCCAGTGTTTGGTTGATGTAACCGTAGTTGGCCGGATAGGACATGGTTGCGCCTTGTAATCGATCGACCCAGACAAGGTCGGTGTCTTTATCGACTTCGTATTTGATTGGTGGTGCAAATGCTGGAATTTCGATAATGACATTAATGTCATTTGGCAGGTCTTGACCTGCGCTAACCGCTGCATAACCCATAATATTTCCTTTTGTGTGGGAGTGAAAACAAAACCACCCGCGTTGGCGGGTGGTGCTAAAGCATAGGCGAAGGCATTAATTTTTGAGGTAGCTCATCGCTTTTTCGACTTCATTTTTTGAGCCGAGCATAACGGGGCAACGTTGGTGAATTTCTTTTGGCTCAACGTCCATAATGTGCTCACGTCCGGTTGTTGATAAGCCGCCTGCTTGTTCAACGATCATGCTCATTGGATTACCTTCGTACATTAAGCGTAGTTTGCCAGGTTTGTTTGGCTCACGGTTATCCCAAGGGTACATAAATATGCCGCCACGAACCAAAATACGGTGTACTTCAGCTACCATCGATGCTACCCAACGCATATTGTAGCGCTTTTGCAGCGGGCCGGTTTCGCCTGCTAGGCAGTCGGTGATGTATTGTTGCATACCCGGCTCCCAGAAACGTTGGTTAGACATATTAATCGCAAATTCTTTAGTGTCGGCTGGAATTTTAACTTGTTCACGTGTTAGTACAAATTCACCAATGTGGCGGTCAAGGGTATAGAAATTCACGCCTTTTCCGGTGGTTAGAACTAATAGGCTTGATGGGCCGTAAAGCACATAACCTGCTGCGACTTGTTTGCGACCATTTTGCAGGTAGATGCTTTGGTCGTCACCTTGGCGGCTGTCGTCCGGGGCTTCTAAAATTGAGAAGATGGTGCCGACAGAAAGGTTAACGTCGATGTTTGATGAGCCATCTAGCGGGTCAAATAATACTAGGTAGCGGCCGCTGGTTGTGCCGGCAACCGTGTAGTCTTCTTCTTCGGATGCGATACCTTTAACGCAGTTGTCATCGGTAAGGATTTTTTTGAGCAGGTCGTTAGAAACAACATCAAGCAGTTTTTGCGTTTCGCCTTGAACGTTTTCGGTTACACTTGAGCCTAAAATTCCGGCTAAGTCGCCTTGACCTAGTTTGTGCGAAATTTCTTTACAAGCAATCATAATGTGGCTAATTACTTGTTTTAATTCACTATTTACTTCGTCTCGTTTAAGAACTTCGTGCAGTCGGATCATGGATTGCTCTCTTGTTTAGTTTAAAAATTCGCTTAGCTTACCGCCAAGCCCGACTAAAAACAAGTGTTGTTGGTTTATCATGCTGTGGCGTGAAGTGCAGTTTATTTGCATAAGGTTTAATAAAATTGTGCTGTTTTAATAGTCTGTACGCAGGTGTTAAAAGCCCTAGTAGCTGGGGAGCGGAATGAGCAGGCCTGCTAAATGACGCAAGGCTTTTTTGAGTAATTTTAATGTTATAAAAGTTAAAAACGATGAAATATATTGTTAAGTTTTTCCCCGAAATCATGGTGAAAGGGGATGCAGTAAAAAAGAAGATGGTGCGTCATTTGCACGAAAACTTAAAGCGTTTGTTGTTGCGCCTAGATGAGCAAATTACAAGCCAGCGTTTTTGGGATAAGATTGAGGTGTGGGTAGCGGATGATCAGCCTGAGTTGATTGAGGCGGTGCGTCAAGTATTAGTTAATACGCCAGGTATTGATCAGATTTGGCAGGTGCAGGCTTATCCGATTAGCGATTTGGCGAGTGTGGTGGCGCGTGTGGTTCCGTTTGCTTTGCCGTTAATCGAAAACAAAACGTTTGTTGTTCGTGCAAAACGCAGTGGTGAGCATATGTTTAATTCGATGGACTTGGAGCGAGCGGTTGGTCAAGCGTTGTGTCAGCAGGGTGGCTCAAAAGGGGTGAGTTTGCATCAGGCGCAAGTAAAAATTGAACTTGATGTGTTTGATAATCAGCTCAATATTATTGAGGCGCGTTATAGCGGTTTAGGTGGTTATCCGCTTGGTTCTCAAGGTGAGATTTTAAGTTTGATGTCGGGGGGATTTGATTCGACAGTGGCGAGTTATCTGGCGATTAAGCGAGGGATTAAAACCCACTTTGTGTTTTTTAATTTAGGCGGCACAGCGCACGAGTTGGGTGTGAAGCAAGTTGCGATTTATTTGTGGAATCGATTTGAGTCTTCACATCGCATTAAGTTCGTCACGGTGCCGTTTGAAGGTGTGGTGGCAGAGTTGTTTCACTCTGTCCACGAGAGTTATATGGGGGTGATGTTAAAACGTTTGATGTTGCTTGCCGCTGAGCAGGTTGCTAAGCAGTTGCATATTGATGCGTTGTTGACGGGTGAGAGCGTGGCGCAGGTGTCGAGTCAGACATTAAAAAATTTGGCGGTGATTGATCAGGCCTGCGAAATGTTGGTGTTGCGCCCTCTAGCGATGATGAATAAACCCGATATTATTCAGCTGGCGGACTCAATAGGTACGCGACAATTTGCCGAAGCGATGCCGGAGTATTGTGGTGTGATTTCTAAAAATCCGGTGACGCATGCGTCATTTGATCGCAGCCGTCGCGAGCAGGTGCGTTTTGATACAGCGGTGTTGGATCAGGCTTTGGCACAGATGCAGATTGAGAATGTGGATGAGTTGGTGGCGCATATCGTGGCGGCGGCACCGGTTGAGATTGTTCGCCAGCCGATGGCGCAGGATGTCGTGGTGGATATTCGACCGCTTGCTGAGCAAACTCGTTCACCTTTACCAGGCGCGTTATGTGTGCCGTTTCATCAGTTATCGCAGGCGGTGAAGGGGTGGCAACAGGATCGACGCTATTTGTTGTATTGCCAAAAGGGCGTAATGAGTCAGCTGCACGCCCAGTATTTGCGTGATGCAGGCCATGTTAACGTTTTGGTATATCGGCCTGAGGAAGGGTAAAAACGGGTCGCGCTAAGTGACGCTCAAGTTCGACTTTTTGTGCTGCCTCGAGTGCTACGCGATGTTTGAGTATGCCAATAACGTAGTTTACTGTTTCTTGGCCAATTTGTTCACGGGCGATTTGTTCAACGTGATAAAACCATTTGTGAGGATTGAGTCCGCGTGCTTGCGCTTGGCGCTGGAGTTGTCGAATACGATGCGGGCCAGCGTTGTAGGCGGCAAGGCTAAAGTTGATGCGTTCTTGCGCTGAATAGTCGAGGCTGTTGAAGTAGGTATCTTGCAGGTGGCGTAAGTATTTTGTGCCGGCATGGATGTTGTGTTCTAGGTCGTTGATGTCGCCGAGGTCCATCGCCTCCGCGGTGGATGGCAGTATTTGCATAATGCCTACTGCGCCTTTGGGGCTAATGCGTTGATGTTTGAAGTGGGATTCTTGATAGGCGAGCGCTGCCAGTGTTAGCCAGTCTAGGTCGTAAAAATCACCGTAGAGTTGAAAGTAGGGTTTGAGGTAGTCAACCTGAAGTAGCAACTCGGGCGTGAGTGGGCGTGCAATCCATGTGGTGTTTTCAAAGTATTTGCGAAATAATAGGTTGCTTAGCAATTGACCCGGACGCGCATTTTGCTGAATGAATTGGTTAAGCGAGGCGAGTAGTTTAGGGTTTTGTTTGCGCACGCCCCAGGCGATTTTGCCGTTGTGATGCAAGACGATATGTTCGTTTAGCACGAGGTCTTGATAGATGTTTTGCCATACCTTTGCAATGTGCGCATCGACAACGGTAAAGTCGTAGATACGTGCGTTGATCATTTCGAGCAAATCTTCGGCCTCGAGTAAAGGGTTGGCTTTGATGATTTCTATGGGAGGGAGTCCGAGCAGCCCGAGCGCTTGGTTGATCATTTCAAGATGGACGATGTAGCTGCTATTTGAAACAACAATAACGCGTTGACCAGCCAAGTCCTCCAGTCGTTGGATGTGCGGGGCGCGGTTGTGAGAAATTAATATTTCGTTAATATTTGATAGGTAAGGTTGGGTAAAGCTGAGTTGACTCTCTCGTCCCGGTGTAATTGTCAGCCCGGCGGCAATAATATCGCCATAACCGGCATTGAGTTGGTCGATTAAGTCTTGAAATGGAGAAACGATAAAAACCAAGTGCGTTTTGTATTGTTCACGTAATGGGCCACGATTGAGGTAGTGTTCATAGGCTTTGAGTAGTTCGTACTCCAGGCCAAGCATACCTTCATCGCCCATAAAAAAGTGGGTGCGATTATAGCTCACTAGTACGCGAATAATTCGACGTTGACGCAGTTGATCGATGTCGCCGCTAAACGCTTCATTCATTCGCGCTTTGAAAGTGCTTAATTCTGCGGTTGATGCCGTTACTTGAGTGGCAATGGCATTTAGCTGCCAGCCGAAGACTAAGCTCAGACAAACGGTTAAAAAGGTAACTTTGGACAAGTTTATGCCTTAGAATGTGATCAAATTTTAATTTTATTGACTATTAACGTCGTTGACCAGCGAATCTTTAGTTTTAAATCCGAGTTAGGTGCGTCAAGACGTCGCTGCGTGAAGGTCGTTTTAAGGTGCCCATTATTGTTTTGGAGTGATTAAGTGTATGAGAAAAGTAAGGTTTGCGATTATTGGAGCGGGAACTGTCGGTTTAACAGCGTTGGGATTAATTCGTAAGCAAACAGATGATTTTGTGTTGATTGAGGGCGGTGCATTGGGTACTACTTGCGCGCGCGTCGGCTGTATGCCGTCGAAAGCGTTAATTCATGCGGCCAGTCACTACCATCATGCGGTTCATAGTGATGCCTTTGGTGTGATAGGTGGTGAGAATTTGGCAGTTGACCAGGCCTTTGTGATGGCGCGTGTTCGTCGTTTTCGCGATCGCTTTACTTCAGGTATTGAAGCAGGGACCACTCAAGATTTGGATGCGGCGCATTTTATTCGCGGTTATGCAACCTTGACGGCACCGAACCGTTTGATTGTGAATGGGGAGCAAATTGAAGCCGAGCGTATCATTATTGGAACCGGTTCTACACCTGTGGTACCGGCGCCTTGGCGCGATAAATTGGGCGCGCGCTTGCTAACCAGCGATAATGTGTTTGATTTGACGGTTTTGCCGCGTCGTGTGGCGGTGATTGGTTTGGGCGTGATTGGTTTAGAGTTAGGTCAGGCTTTGTCACGTTTGGGTGTCGAAGTGATCGGGTTTGAAGCAGCGCAAACGATCGGTGGCTTAACGCATCCCGATGCGATAGCGCAAGCGATTGAGCTGATATCACGAGAGTTTCCGATACATCTAGGACAGGCAGTCGATGTGGATGCGACGGAGGATAGCGCGCGTGTCCATTGCGGGAAGGAGGTGTTTGAAGTGGATGCGGTGCTGGTGAGTATCGGGCGTCGAGCTAATTTAAATGGATTGGGTTTAGAGCACCTTGGTGTGCCTCTGGATGCCTCTGGACGTCCACCTTTAAATCCGAATACTATGCAAGTAGCTGATTTACCGGTGTTTATTGCTGGTGATGCCAGCGGTTTTCGTCCCATTTTGCATGAAGCTGGAGAAGAGGGGCGTATCGCTACTCTTAATGCGATGAATTATCCGCAAGTGAGCACGTATCGTCGTAAAACCCCCTTGGGTATCACCTTTAGCGAGCCGGGAATGGCTTTTTTTGGTGAGCGTTATATTGCGTTGGATTCGAATCGCCATGTTAGTTTCAGTTTTCATTTGTCGCGCAATAATGGGCGTGCGATTGTCATGGATGAAGATCAAGGGGTGATTGTGCTTTATGCGGATAGGGCAACGCAAAAACTGGTTGGCGGTGAATTGGTTATGTCGCGTGCCGAGCATTTTGCTCACGCGTTAAACTGGTTGGTTGAACTGGAGCTAACGTTGGATAGAATCCTTGACTTACCCTTCTATCATCCCGTGTTGGAGGAGGCCTTGGAATCTGCGTTAAAAGGTTTGCGTGCCGCATTACGTACATAAAGCGGCGTGTGTTAGCTAAAAAGATAATGGAGAATAATATCCGCACAAACTGAATGTTTTGAGTCTGTGCGGTCTGTTATAATCGTAAAATTCTGATTCACCTAGTTTTTCAGTTGGCTTGTGTGTCTAAAACATAGGTGTTGCAGTGTATATTTGTTTAAATAACCAGGCCTGGTTAAATCCAAAGGCCATAAATTTTAAGATGGTATCGAGTGAGTAAAGAAATAATCGCTTCTGTAGAAGACCCGTTTGCGCAGCGAGAAGCTGAAAAATATGACAACCCTATCCCGAGTAGAGAGTTTATTATCGAATACTTGGAGCAGGTTAATCGTCCTCTGAGTCTAACGGCTTTGGCGGAAGGTTTGGAGATAGATGTAGACGACGAGGAGCGCTTTGAGGCCTTGTCTCGCCGATTGAAAGCCATGTTGCGTGATGCACAGCTAATAAAAAACCGTCGCGGGGCGTTCGGTTTAATTCAGAAAATGGATTTAGTGACGGGGCGTGTTATCGGCCATCCCGATGGTTTCGGTTTTGTCACGAGCGAAAGTCTGGATGAGGATCTATTTCTCTCTGCGCAAGAAATGCATAAGGTGTTGCATGGCGATGAAGTCATTGTATCGATTATTGGCGAAGACCGTCGTGGACGCAAAGAAGCCTCGATCGTTGAGGTGACCACTCGTGCGACCAGTCAGTTGGTTGGGCGCGTGCATTTTGAGGACGGTTTGGCTTGGGTTCAGCCTAATAATAATCGCATCACGCAGGATATTTTTGTACCCGCGGATGGGCTGATGGAGGCGCAAGAAGGGCAAATAGTATTGGTTGACATCATAACCCAACCGTCAAAACGTCATGGACCGGTTGGCAAAATTGTCGAAATAATGGGTGACTATATGGCGCCCGGAATGGAAATCGATACGGCCATTCATGCTTTTGGCATTCCAAATGTCTGGCCGCAGGAGGCGCTGGCGGAGCTAGATGCAATCGCTGATGAAGTGACTGAGCAAGATAAAGAGGGGCGCAAAGATTTACGTCATTTGCCATTAGTCACAATCGATGGTGATGATTCGAAAGATTTTGATGACGCGGTTTTTGCAAAGCGACGTAAAAATGGTTGGCGTTTGGTAGTGGCGATTGCCGATGTGTCCCACTATGTTAAGCCGGGTTCGGAGCTAGATAAAGAAGCTTATAAGCGTGGTAACTCGGTGTATTTTCCGCAGCGCGTTATCCCGATGTTGCCGGAAAAGTTATCAAATCAACTGTGTTCTCTTAACCCAAACGTGGATCGCTTGTGTATGGTTTGCGATATGACCATTACCGATGAGGGCGTGTTGGAACGCAGCCAGTTTTACCAGGCGGTGATGAATTCAAAAGCTCGACTGACCTATAACCAAGTGCATGATGTGTTGACTAATGTCGCTTCGCCTTATCGACAAAGCTTGGCCTCGGTATTAGAGCCGGTTGAGGATCTATATGCCTTGTATCAACTTTTGGCTCAAACGCGTGCCGAGCGTGGAGCTTTAGACTTTGATACGGTAGAAACGAAAATTGTGTTCGATCAAGAGCGTAAAATCGAAAAAATTGTTCCAGTCGTTCGCAATGAAGCGCATAAGTTGATCGAGGAATGTATGTTGATGGCGAATGTCGCCACGGCACGTTTTTTGAAGTGGCATAAATTGCCGATTCTTTATCGTGTACATGAGCCTCCAAAAGAGGAAAAACTGCTTAAATTGAAAGGCTTTTTAGCCGACTTTGGTTTGCGTTTGCGTGAAGGTGATGATTTGAGCGCGCAGGACTATGATGAAGTGATGAAGCAAGTCGAAGGTCAACCTTATGCACATTTGGTGAAAACCGTGATGTTGCGTAGTATGAATCAAGCGGTGTATCAGCCGGAGAATAAGGGGCACTTTGGCTTAAATTACGAGCATTATGCTCACTTTACCTCGCCTATTCGTCGTTATCCGGATTTATTAATTCATCGCGCGATACGTCATGCTTGGACAAAGTTGGGCGTAGATAAATTTGATTACACCGAAGCGCAGATGGAATCATTCGGGCGCCATTGTTCTGATACCGAGCGTCGCGCAGATGAAGCTACACGTGATGCGGTCACTTTCCTTAAGTGTGAGTTTTTATCACATCGTTTAGGCGAGCAATATACCGGTGTGATTACGGCGGTTACTAATTTCGGTATGTTTATCGAGTTGGAGGACTTGTACATAGAAGGCTTGGTACATATTACCGAGTTGGGTGAGGATTATTTCCATTACGATGCCGTGCGCCATGTTTTAAAGGGTGAGAGAACGGGTCAGGTTTATCGCCTAGGTGATCGTGTCGAAGTTCAAGTTGCACAGGTTGTGCTGGATACGCGAAAGGTGGATTTCCGACTCATTAAACATCTAGCTTCGCAAGATGCAGTCGAAGCAAATACCTCAAATGCTAGCGAGGAGGACGCGCCAAAGAAAAAACGTCGCTCGCGCAATTACCGTAAAAAAAATAAATCCGCTAAAGCGAAGGATACAGCATGAGCGTCGAAAGACTCTATGGTGTTCATTCGGTAGAGCGCGTGCTAAAGCAAGCGCCGCATTTGGTTTATAGCTTAATTTTACCCCAAGGGCATCGCAATCCACGTCAGCAAGCTTTGCTACAGCAGGCTGAGCATTTAGGCGTTGCGGTTCGGTTTGAAGACAAGTCTTTTTTTGCAAAATTGGAAGCGGTGCATCAAGGCGTAATTGCTGAGGTGGCTGAAAAAGCACAATTTAGTGAACAAGATTTATTGGCGTTGGTAGAAAACAAGCCAAATGCTTTAATTTTGTTTTTGGACGAAATTCAAGATCCGCATAACTTAGGCGCTATGCTACGCACCGCCGATGCGACCGGAGTTGATGCCGTGGTTATCCCGAAAAATAATGCTGTTGGCGTTAATCCAACTGTGCGCAAAGTAGCTTGCGGTGCGGCAGAAACGATGAACGTTGCCGTGGTGACAAACTTAAGTCGAACGTTGGCGCGCTTAAAAGAAGCTGGGTTGTGGGTGGTTGGTTTAGCCGGTGAAACCGAACAGATGCTTTATCAAACGCGATTTTCTGGCGCGTTAGGTATTGTTATGGGCGCAGAAGGAACTGGCTTGCGCCAACTCACACGCCAGCATTGCGATGAAATTGTTGCTATTCCAATGTGTGGCACCGTTGAAAGCCTTAATGTGTCGGTAGCCACTGGCGTGGTGTTGTATGAGGTGTGGCGTCAACGCCATTTAGTGGTTTAGTTGTGTATTTAGCAGGCCTGCTAAATACACAACTGTGCACAATATTATTGCGCTAGATAGATGTATCCGCTTTGTTCATCGATTTCAATCGCCACGGCTTTTAACTCATCGCGCCAGCATGGCCCTTCAATACAAACACCGTCTTCAATGCGGAAAAACGCATCATGTACAGAGCATTTCATTGTCATTTCAAACGGGTTAATGTCTATTTTATAAGCTTCGTCCAAAGGCACGTCCTGATGTGGACAGTTATTTTCATAGGCTTTTACTTCATCGTTGTGTTTGATTAAAACTACTTTATGTTTCAAACCCGGAGCTGGTACAACGGTGGCACGTGCGCTGGTAATATGTTTGATATTTGCGATCGGCTTACGGGTTATTAAGGGCGAGAGTAGGTCGTCAAACCCGATTTGTAGACATTTTCTTGCGGCTAAATGACTGGCTTGTTGTACGGCTTGTTGGAGTGATTTACCCTGTATAAGGGCATCAATGACGCCGGCATTAAAAGTATCGCCAGCACCCAGTGTATCTATCGGTTTTATGTTTTCTGCCGGTTGATGTTCAATATCGCCGCCTGCTGAACAATACCAAGCGCCTTGCTCACCCCATGTG
Source organism: Thiomicrospira sp. (assembly GCA_034005865.1). Lineage (GTDB taxonomy): Bacteria > Pseudomonadota > Gammaproteobacteria > Thiomicrospirales > Thiomicrospiraceae > Thiomicrospira. Next base: position 21,500 of record JAVETW010000040.1, read on the forward strand.
CAGATAAGATGGGCGTGGGTGTGGTGTTTTTTTATGTGTTGTAGCCATGCTTGTGCTGAATTAAAGCCTTTAGCTTGTGCGTATTGTTGTGAGAAAAACAGTACATTTGCTTGTGCAAATAAAGCTTCGATTCCTTCACGCGGTTTTTCAACTTCCAGTGAAATGGTTTGATGGGTTAAGAAGGTTTTTGCAATATTAAGCATCCCACCCAGTGCATCAAGGTTTCGCCCTTCAAAGTGTAGCCAATCAAACGCTTCTATCTCTATTTTGGCAAAATGATCAAACTCAACTTCCGGTAGTTGGCGAAAGTGAGTAATCGTGCGAGAGCCAGTGTCTTGTGCAACTTGGATATAAGATGTAGGCGTAGCGCCTTTAATAAATCGTTGGATATATTGTGTATCGATACCGCGTTGTTGCAGTGTTTGTTTGAGTTGTTTTGAAGCTTCATCAACCGCTAGGGTAGTAACAATCGCGGTTTGATGACCAAGCTGACTCAGTACATACAGGCTATTGGCGACATTGCCACCGCATTGATAACGCCGCGCCTGCGCGCGAACTTCATCGTCCTCCTGCGGATAATGCGTTACATTAAGTATAAGATCTAGTACGAGATTACCAATACCAAGAATTTTAGCCATTGTGTTGTCCATTTAAAGTCGCGCGCGTCTGGGTGAATCGCCAAATCAAAGGTAAGTAGCGAGTCGCTGAAGTTTAATCGGCGTGCGTGACGTATGCTGATTGCGAGTGAAATAATGCGACAAATATTAACATAGTTGAGTAAAACGCGGGAGCTGTATCGCTTGTTGATTATTATGTCAAGTTCCGCTTAAACCCTTTTTGTTATTTCATTTATTTAAGTCGTTTTTTTTGCAGGATTGATTATAATGTCTTGAAATATAAAGGAAATTGGTTTTTTTTGTGCGTGTTTGTCTTGGTGTGGAATATCCACAGAAGCTGTGGATAACCTTGTGGATGAAGGCGTTGGATTATCGCTAAGTGCTTTATATCTGCTAGAAAATATTAGATTGATTAAAAATTAAACAGCTAGATGATTTTGTCTGAAACGATGATTGTTTGATAAATTTTATGAATAGATAAAATTACTGAATGCCATCGCTTAATGACACTGCATTCAAAAGTCGCTACAATCAAGTTTACATATTATGTTGCGTTGGGAGGATGCTGTGCCAGAGTTAAAAACCGTGTTTAATGCTAGTTGTTTAAATTGTGGCCTGCAAAAAATTTGCTTTCCGACTGGTTTAATGCGTAACGATGTGACACGGCTTGACTCCATCGTTGAGCGAAAAGCGCCTTTGCGTAAAGGCGATCACTTGTTTCGGGCTGGACAGCTTTTTAATGCGTTTTATGCCATTCGTGCTGGTGTTGTGAAGGTATATGCTTTAAGTGAAGTTGGCGAAGAGCAGATTTTAGGGTTTTATTTGCCCGGTGATGTGCTTGGTTTGGATGCGTTAAATTTTAGCACCCATCAGTATCATGCCGTTGCTTTAGACACTACCAGCGTGTGTGCCATTCCTTTTTCTCAGCTTGAAACCTTGTCGTTACAGATTCCGGCTCTTAACCATCAAATGTTTCGTTTAATGAGCAAAGGAGTGAATGATGGGCGCGTACATTCGGAAATTTTATCTAAACGTAATGCAGACCAGCGTGTTGCCTTGTTTATTTGGAGCATTGCGCAACGCTTTATGAATCGCGGTTATGCTTATACCGAGTTTCGTTTTGGTGTACTTCATCGCGATGTTGCTTTATTTCTAGGGCTGACTCCAGAAACCGTCTCGCGTATTTTGGCGAAGTTGGCACAAGAAGATATTGTTCAATGGAAGCGTAAAGAGGTGAAGATTTTGGATGTGGCGCAGTTGGTGGCGTTAGCTGGAGTAAGTACACAGGGGCAAGAAAGTGCTTTATGGTGCGCTAAATCAGGTTAGTGAAATGTTGTAACTGGAGAATTTAAAACGGATTGACGCAAATCAAGTTTGTAGACAGGGCGCTGTGGTTAAATAGAAATCGTGATGGAAGTCGAGTGATCGGTTCCTCTAATGTAGCCCGCTTAACCCGACCTTCAGTCGGGTTTTTTTATAGCTGTTTATCATTAAATTTCGCTTTCTGCATCATTTCTTGGTTTTTTGTTCCTATTTTACGTTAGCGCAGCGCGATTAATCGCACTACCCTTTGTTAATTTGTCTTGAATTCAACTAATAATTGCAACACCTGCCCTTAAATTACGAACCGTTAAAACCTCATAGGGTGATTTAAACCCTAATCGCTTTCTGGGTCGGGTGTTGAGTTTATCTTCTACCCGCTGGATTTCT
>JAVETW010000041.1:0-23409 GCA_034005865.1 Thiomicrospira sp.
TATATTTCATTGTGCTTATCTCTTGGTCGGGAAAAGTCAGTGAGTTTAGCTCAACTGGCTTTTCATGCCTAGATTGCACTTATTATCCGAAACCAAGAATGTTTAATTTTTCAATCGGCTTAAGAATGCTTTCACCCTTGTCACCCCACTGAAAAATAATATCCGGTTTGGCGGCTAGAATGGCTTCCACATTCGGCGCAAAACCATCACCGGCCATATTGCCCGCTACGCTTAAAGCCGATGGAAACATATCACGCATAATACTGTCCTCCAGTTGACGCTTTGCGGTGGGATTCATGCCGACCAGACGTTGCGTGCCTTCATCGAGCGTAATCACCGTTGAAGCGGAAGGCACGGTAATGCCGATAATGCGCTCTACCTTTTCGGGTAAAACGACCGTGCGTTGATTTTGATCGACAAGGGTTTGCTGTGGAAAAGCGCTGGCACTAAATAGCGCCAGCCCAAAACCGACAAGACTTTGCAGGGTTGGGCCAGTCAATTTCATACATACCTCGTGGCTTAATAAACCGAATAGATGCGCGCAACGACCGCACGACCGGGTTCAACTAATGGGTTGCCGATTAAACGGTTTGAGTAGCTAATATCTTCTGCCGCCACCGGGTTACGCACGGTTTGGTCAAACAGGTTTTCCACGCCCACCGCAACATGCCAGCTTTTTAGACCAAAGGTTTTGCCTAAATCGAGGCCTGCATACAGATCAAATACATCGTAACCGGTACGTTCACGTTCGGTTGTTGGGTTCACCTTGGTCCGTTTTTGCGCGCCGCGATAGGCCGCTTCGGTGTACCAGGCCTGGTTGTCGTTGGTGTATCGAAGGCTTAGGCGTGTTGTGAGCGGTTGAATCGATTCAAGCGGCACATTGTTCGTTGTGTCTGTCCCTTCCGTATAGGTGATAGCCGTTTTGGCTAACCAGTTACGGTTTAGATTCCAAGCGGCATCAAACTCGATGCCTTCAACCGTCGCTTTGCCGATATTTTGCCGTTGTCTTAACGTCGGGCTGACGACAGCAAGACTGATTAAGTCGGTGTAGTCACTGCGATAGCCTACAAGGTTGGCGCTGAGACTTTGTCCGCGGAAACGAACACCGGCTTCATAGGTTATGTTTTTTTCCGGTTTTAGGTTAGGAGACGGCAGGGTGATAATGCTACCCGCTGTAGAGGTTATGGAACGATCCATGCCGGAAGCGGCTCTAAAACCTTGGTTGACGTTGGCAATGGCGCTCCATTGATTATTAAAGGCGTAAATCATGCCGATGCCGCCGGTTACCGGGGTTTCGGTGCGATTCAATGCGCTGGCAAACTCGGCCTGTTGGGCTGGCGTTTCGGCTCCTGGTCCTTGTGTAACGGGCGTTTTGCCAATCTTGGTTTCGATATAGTCCATGCGAATCGAGCCGGACAGGGTGAGTTGATCGGTCGCTTGCCATTCATCATTAATAAACAGGCCTAGGTTAAGTTGTTCGGAAGAACGATCCATTTTGTGCCAGGGCACGTGGGCCATTACTGCGCCGCTATTCGGATTGACGCGATCAATCTGGCGCATGCGACCATCAAAATATTGATATTCCGTATCAACGCCGTAGGTTAAAAGATGTGAACCGAGTTGTTTGTCCGCAATGAGTTTGCCGCCGTAAATTGTTGGCCCATCCACGCGCAGTTCGGGTTTTACCGTAACGGCAGGGTTGGTTTTATTTTCTTGCAAAATGGTGGTGTCGAGGGTGCGCATATAGACGCTGGCTGTAAGTGCGTCAGCCAGTGCGCCAAAGTTTGTGCCGTCATAGCCGAGTTTGAAATAGTTTTCACGAATCGGTTCTTCACTCATTTTGATATAAGGCAGCCCCGGAGCCGCTCCTAAACCACCGGCGCGTCCGGTGTTGGCTTCTTGAATACGACCGGCAAATTCCCAGCGCGATTCAGTTGTCGGGCTATAACCGATGCGCCAGTCGAGACCCTTGGCATCAAACGCACTACTTTCCGCCTTGCCGATAGGGGTTTGATAATCGTCGCCCTTGCGGAAGTGGCCGCCGATTAATACGTCAAAGCCATCACCGCCGCCAATAATTTCACCACGGGTGGCAAATAAATTATTCACGCTGTTGTAATCGACGGAGCGAATTTTAAAGTTAAGGCCAAAGTCTTGATTAGGATCAACGTGACTGCGACGCGTGACAATATTGACCACTCCTGACATGGCATCACCACCGTAAATGGAGGAGGCTGGGCCGCGAATGACCTCGATGCGTTCAATCGCATTCGGGTCAATCATGTTGTACTGTAAAGTGCTGCGTCCGCGATAGCGGTCACCGTCAATCGCCATAATCGAGCGCTGAGAGTTGGAGTTAAAACCGCGAATCACCATCTGGCCTCCCAGTCCGCCAGAACGTGCAAATGTTACACCGGGAATATCTTCTAGCAGTTGTTGCACACCCATCGCACCGGGGCGTGAATTAAGATCGTCTTCGGTGACAACACTAATCGCCTTAGATGAATCATCAAGCGTCATATTGGCCGAGCGCGTGGCTTCAATCTGAATTTTGCCTAACGCATGTACCGGTTCTGTTTGGCTGTCGTTTTGTTCTGCGTGGACAAGCGAGGGCTGTACTGTTAGAGCGGCAGAAATGGCATAAGCGAGCCGAGTAATACGCATGGTTTTATCCTTTAGTTCATTGCAATGTATGGCTACATGGCTGGCTGAGCTAAAAGCGTGGCTGGCTAGTAATGAGAATGCAAATGATAAGGACTCGCAAAAATAAGTCAATAGTAAGTTTGTCGTTTTAAGTTGGCTTCTGATAATAATTTGGATTTAGATTTATTTATGGCTTGTTATCGGCGGCGCTATATTTTGCGTCTATTTCACGTAAGGCTTAGATTGCTTGGTAGGCACAATGTGGGTTTTGATTTTACGTTTTGTGTCGTCGCGTGATGACAGTTGTTTTGTTTATAAGCGCTGTGGCTTTGGTATTGTGTGATGGTTATTTGATGTTTTTATGAATTTGTCGCACTAAATCATGTGAATGCTACATTTGCTTTAAGGGTGTCTTGGTTTAACGAAAAGTTCATTTTGTATAAAAAATCCTTAACAAAAAGTCGATTTTTCAACGCGTAAAGTACGCCTTGTGTTTTTTATTGCGTGTGTTCGCACTTTTTTTAATGAGTTAAGGATGAGATGTATGATGCAAAAAACTTTGATTGCTTTGGCAGTAGGGGCTGTAACAGCGGCGTTAGCTATTCCGGCTGCGGCGGAATTTAATGTATCTGGGCGTGCGCATTTGTCGTTCGACCAATATGATAATGGTGCGAAAAAGAAAACCGATTTGTCCAGTAACTCATCGCGTTTACGTTTTTCCGGCAATAAGGAAGTGGTCGAGGGGTTAACGGCGATCATTCAGTTGGAGCAGCAAATTAACTTTGATCGTCGTACCGATAATGGCGCGGGTGCAAAAGGGGATACGTTTACAACGCGTGATTCGTTTTTAGGCTTTAAAGGCGACTACGGTATGTTGCGCTTGGGTTATTTTGATACGCCGATGAAGAAGGTGCGCAGCCGTACTGATATGTTCGGTGATCGTATCGGTGATGCGCGTAACATGACGCAAGGCACGTTTGATCAGCGTTTCCAAAACAGTGTGCATTATCAATCGCCGTCTTTGAGCGGGTTAGTGTTTGATATTCAATACTCTACCGATAACCGCGCTAAAGATGCCGATCAAGTCGATACGATTAACGTGCGTGAATCGGTGAGTACCTCATTGAGTTATAAAATCGGCGATTTTAATGCGATTGTCGCTTATGAAAGCCAGGGACAAGATAAGGGCGTTAAAGCTCGCGAAGGCTATCGTGTTGGCGCCTTTTATAATTTCACTAAAGGTTTCCGTTTAGCCGGGTTTTATGAGCACGCGAACAAATACAGCAATGACAATAATGTGTATGGCTTAGGCGCATATTACGATATTGGCGACTACCGTTTGCGCGGGCAGTATTACATCGCGGAAAAAGCGGCCGGAGTGAAAGACAGTGGCGCGAATATGTTTGCGTTAGGGGTAGATCGTAAGTTTGGTAAAGACTTAACTGTTTACTTAGCTTATGCCCAAACTAATAACGACAAAGCCGCTGATTTCCGTGTCACCGGTGGCGGTCACGGCACTTCGGTTGCGCCTGCGGCGTTGGGTAAAGATGTCAACGCGATTTCATTAGGCGCGATTTACAACTTTAGCTTGATGTAATTTAAGCGCTGTTGTCCTAATTTTTAAGGGACCTTTTGCCCTACTACCCGCCGCAAGGCGGGTTTTTTATTGGCGGGATTTAGGCGGCGCTGATCATTCATTTTTGAACCACCAACGCGCGATGCTTGAAAGCATTAACCTATTTGTTTTTAATCATGTTGGCAGGGCTATAAATCTACGCAGAGCTTAACTCAACGTTGCGGTATTAGCGGTTATAGCCAATTTCTAATAGTATTTAGCAGGCCTGCTGATTGTATGTGGCGGTGTTTGGCTTGTCGGCGATCGTTTTTTTCGATTGATGCTCCCTCGATTTGTCGTCGAATAATCGCATCATGTTTGAACACAACATTCACTTGTTATTTGTGTAAAACTCGGTGACGACCCGGAAGATTTTTATCGGCTTGGTTTCACTTAACCGCTTGCCTAAGCAAGTGGTAAAAGTTGTCATAATTGACGGGTTTACCAACTCAGCAATCAAAATTTGTTGTATCGGTTGTAGTGCTCGGCAATCGAGAGCGTAGCTAGGTTTATGACTCAGTTAAACCCAACTTTAGGATGGTTTGATAGGTAAAATTCTGCGCAAGCTAAAGGTGCGGGATTAGAAATAAAAAAGGCTGGGATTCCCAGCCTTTTGCGTTGTTTGCGTAGCGGTGTTTGGCTTGTCGGCGGTAATCTTTTTTCGATTTATGCCCGACCGATTTGCCAGCGAATAATTGCATCATGTTTTTAAACACGACATTGCGCGCTTGTTGATGCGTGGCGTGACGTTTTGCCATTGGTGCTCCTTGCGGTTGAAGTGAAAAGGTGGCGCATTATAGCGCTAACACGCTGAATGTAAAGCCCTTATTGTAGCAACGGCGTTAATTTAGCAGGCCTGCTAAAGCGGCACGTATTTTTCGACTTCGGGGTAGTTGATTTTGCCTGTGCCAAGCAGCGCAATATGCTCAACCAGTATCAGCGTTTTGGGTAAGGCGAGTTCGCTAAATCCGGCTTGGCGCAGGGTTTGACTGACTTGTTGTTGTGTCAGTTTTGGCGCATCACTTACTAGGATAATGCGTTCGCCTTTGTGCGCATCGGCACGACGCAGTGCGACGACTTGTGCCGGATAGCATAAGGGGGCAATCGCTTGCTCAATCGCGGCCAGCGAGACCATTTCGCCGGCAATTTTGGCAAAGCGTTTGGCGCGTCCGAGGATATGCACAAAGCCTTGCTCATCGACCTGTACTAAGTCGCCGGTGTCGTGCCAGCCGTCGGCTGGCGCCACTAGGTGACCGGGCGCGTCGGCGAGGTAGTAGCCGAGCATAATATTGGGACCTTTTACCCAGAGCCGTCCGCCTTGTTGTATGCCTTCTACTTTTTCTAGGCGGTATTCGATACCGGGAACAAACTGGCCGACTGAGCCGTGTAAGCAGGCCTGCGGAATATTAACCGCCAGTACCGGCGCGGTTTCGGTGACGCCGTAACCTTCGAAAATGGGTTTATGAAAGCGATCGGCGTAGAGCTGACGTGTGGGTGTTTTAAGCTTTTCGGCTCCGGCGACGAGTGCATCAATGCTGTAAAAATCGTAGGGGTCGGCTTTGCGGGCGTAGCCGTTGTAAAAGGTGTCGGTGGCGAAAAATAAGCGCGCATTGGTTTGGTAAATCAGTTCCGGGATGAGGTGGTAATGTAGCGGCGAGGGATAGAGCTCAACGCGCGCGCCTTGTAAAATCGGCCACAGTAATCCGGCGGTCAGACCAAAGCTGTGGAAAGTGGGCAGGGCATTGACGATGTTGTCGTTGGGGAGCAGGGTGAACATGGCGCTGATTTGTTGCACATTGCTGATTAAATTACTGTGGGATAAAACGACGGCCTTGGGTAGGCCTTCGGAGCCGGAGGTGAAAAGGATGCACGCGGCTTGTTCGGGGGGGATTTGCAGGCCTGCTAATCGGCGAAGCGGGGTGAGTAGGGCGCGTAATTTATCAGTCGGGCGAATTTGCGCGCGTAGGTCTTCGAGATAATGCACGCTGACATCCTGACTGAGTGTGTCGATAATGGTGTTAAGTCCGGCTTTTTCTATAAATTGGCGTGAGGTGAGGATGTGTCGGATTTGTGTGGTTTCGCAGGCACTGCGCAGTGCGCGTTCACCCGCGCTGAAGTTGAGTAGTGCCGGGCGTTTAGCATAGGCTTGTAGCGCAAAAAACACTACAGGCATCGCGCTAATATTGGGCAGGAGCACACCGATGGTTTCGTCGTCAAAGCGTTGCGCGAGGTGAGCGCCCAGCACGCGTGCGGCGCGAACCAGTTGGCGCAGGTTGAGTTGGCGACCTAGCGCGTCACTAACACTGACACGGCTTTGCGGGTAGCGCTGTTTGGCATCCAATAGCGCTTGGAACAGGGTGGTCGGCTGAAAGCGTCCATAAAATTGGCTGTCGCGCATCAGTTTAAACAGGGCTTGTTTTAGTTGCGCATGACGAGCATGACCTTTGCTTTGCGGGTCGATTGTGAGCGTTTGAGCGGGCAGAATAGTCAGCCGAATGCGGGTAAACCAGCGTCGCGCTTGCCAACGCAGGCGCCCGTCGAGGTAGGAAAACGGGGTGAATTGGGCGCCATCGATGAATACGGGCAAAATCTGCGCGTTGGTTTTGAGCGCGACCAGCGCGGTGCCTTCGTAGATTTTCATCAGTCCGCCGCTGGTGCTGATGCGGCCTTCGGGAAAAATCATACCTTGTTTGCCTGCTTGTAGGGCATGAATCATGTGTTTCGCCGCCAGCGGATTGTGTAGATTGACTTCGATAAAGTCGCCTAGGCGTAAAATCAGCTTTTGCCACCAAGCTTGGGTTTGGGTTCGGTCAATCATAAAAGTGGTTTGGCCGGGAAGAAATAGGTCAATCAGCGGGCCGTCGAGCAGCGATAGGTGATTGGCGACAATCAGCAGCGGCGCACGTTGTTGGTCTATGGCGTGGTAATGTTCTAAGCCCCGTACTTCAACGCGCCAAAGGGTTTTAAACAGGGCTTTTGTCAGTCCCTTTATTAATCTTTTTATCAACGATGTTAGCCAGCGTGTCATAGCGCGTCCTGCCAGAGAAGGGTTTGTCGCCAGCGGTGTTCCACCAGCGCAAAAACAACAATCAGACCAACGCCGAGCCAGCCTATGTTGAGCCAGTCGAGCCCCAGCGCATAGCCAAGCATTATCGCAACGGCGGAAACTACCATAAACAGGGCGTTCATCCAGTTATTGAGTGCAAACGCGCGCGCGCGTTGGTCGGCGGGCACTTGGCGTTGCAGTTGGGTGTATAACGGCACGCAATAGGCGCCGCCGAGCAGAGAAATGATGAATAAATCAAAAAGAACGCGATTGCCCGGCCATTGGCTTAAAAACTCGGCGATGGAGAAAAGTTGTTCGGCAGGCACAACTTGGGCGCTTGCCCAGAGCGCATCGGCCAACGCTAACGCCATGAGGATTAAAAAAGATGATTGATAGCGCAGATGGTTGTGTCCTTTGAGCTGGCTGTTGATCATGGCGGCGCCTAGTCCAAAACCCAGTGCAAACAAGGTCATAAAGAGCACGGCAACCTGTTCGTCGGCGTGTAACGTGTCTTTTACCCATACTGGAAATTGGCTAAGCAGCGAGGCGCCAATAAACCAAAAGGCGGATATGGCGACGACTAAAAAGCCGCGTCCATCGTTAAAGTGTTGGAAAAGTTGGCGGTTTAGCGCCCACCATCCCCAGGTTTTCAACGTCGGTTTGGCGCTAACAGGGCTGAGAGTAATCTGGCGACTGGCGAGGTAGCCCAATAGCGCCAGCGTTAGCATCAGACTATTAATCCATAGGTAACCGGCGGGTTGCAAAACCAATATTCCGCCGAGTACGGTGCCCAGTAAAATGGCGACAAAGGTTGAACCGCTGAACCAAGCGTTTGCTGGCATGAGTTCGGTTGCGCCGAACCGTTCTGGCAGAATGGCGTATTTAATTGGACCGAAAAACGCCGATTGCACTCCCAGCATAAATAATACCGTGAGCATCAATGTAATGTCGCCGCGCCAGAGCGCGAAGCTACCAAGCAGCATAATGAGTATTTCGGCGAGTTTGATTTTGCGAACGAGCCACGCTTTGTCCCAGCGATCGGCTAAGTGCCCCGCCCAAGCGGAAAACATAAAAAAGGGCAGAATAAATAAGCCTGCCGCTAGCGCCACGGTGAGTCCGGCGTCTTCGTTGAGCATTAAGCGATAGGTGATCAGCATCACCAGTGCATTTTTAAACAGGTTGTCGTTAAACGCCCCGAGAAATTGCACGCTAAATAACGCGATAAATGCAGGTTGTCGAATTAAAGGTAACGCGCGCATATCACCCTTTTTATCATTTAACCGAGTTGGGTTAAACGTTGATTTGTTAAATGGATGCGTTCTTTTTATCATAAAAACGCGTTGTTTAATTGAGATTTTCGCGAGGAGGTCTTGTTTTGCTTTCTCAAATTTTACCCTGCCGCAAAATATTAAGTGCTAAGTCTAGTGCTATAAGACATAAATCATTAATTAAATAATTCTATGCTAGTAAATAATTTTATGCTGGTATAAAATTTACTTGAAATCGGTTGACAGTCTCCGTGTCTTTTGGTTGAATTGTCCTATAAGTACATAAAAATAAAATAAACTCTTTTGCAGTCGGTTTTGACAAGATAATCGGCTTGAAATAGGGGCTTAACGTGTTTGGCGTTGAAGCGGGCGAGGTGATGTGGTTTTGTTATAGTTTGGGCGGCGGCTCACGCCGCTCTTTACCTTGGAGTGTTTAAATGCGTGCAACTCGTCTTTCTCATAGCTTAATGCGTTATACCTTGGTGATTCTTACCCTCAGTTTAATGTTATTGGGGGCGACCTTGTATTGGCAGCAGGTGAGGCCTATCGAAGTCCGTCAACTGTCCGCACAACAGGCCGAGTTGCGCCACAATATTGATACCAAAATGCAATCGCGTTTAGATGTGGTGATGGCGTTGGCCGTTGGCGCAGCGCAGGATCATACCTTGCGCCAAGCCTTATTGGGCGACATCCCACGCGACATAGCCGCCAGTGCGTTGGCCAACAATATGGCGTTTTTTAAAACGCAAACCACGGGTTATACATTAGGACACAAGCGCTAAGCTTTACTAGGCTTGGTCGGGGTTGAAAATGGCTTGTTGCAGCGCATCGAGTGTAATGGGTTTGGTTAAAAATCCATTCATTCCCGCGCTTTTGCAGGCCTGCTGATCTTCGGTAAACGCATTCGCGGTGAGCGCGATAATACGCGGTTGATGTAAATGGTCGAGCGCACGAATATAACGCGTTGCGCTGAGGCCGTCCATCTTTGGCATTTGCATGTCCATGAGTACAAGGTCGTAATGATGCTGTTGCATCGCTTCAATCGCTTCGAGTCCATCGCGGCTCAAGTCGGCTTTTATGCCGAGTTTTTCGAGCAACTTTAATGCGAGCATTTGGTTAATCGGGTTGTCTTCTACCAGTAATACACTTAAGGTCGCAACGCTTTGCTGATTGGCGGGGGTTGATATAGGCGCTGGCGCGCACGCTTGCGGAGCATTAAAAGTGAAGTAAAATTCACTGCCTTTGCCAACTTCGCTGTCAACGCCGATGGTTCCGCCGAGAGCTTGGCAGAGTTTGGCGCAGATGGCGAGCCCTAATCCTGTGCCTCCGTATTGACGGGTGATGCTAGTATCAGCTTGTTGAAAAGGGGTGAACAAGCGTTGTTGGGTTTCAGCGGGAATGCCGATGCCTTGATCACGCACGGCGCCGCGTAGTTGTCCGGGTTGCGTCGCGGGGCTAAGGCTAAGACAGATCTTGCCTTGTGTGCTGAATTTAATGGCGTTTGCCATTAGGTTGTAGAAAACCTGGCGTAGTCGCGTCGGGTCGGTTTCGATCCATTGCGGCACATCAGGTGCAATCTGCAGACATAAAGCCAGCCCTTTTTTACGTAGCTGCGGTTCAAATACAAAACGTAATTCGTCCAGCAGTTGGCGCGGATTAACGCTGAGTCGCTCTAATTCGAGTTTACCGGCTTCGATTTTGGAGTAGTCTAGAATGTCATTAATTAAACCAAGCAGACTATGTCCACAACTTTTTAACACGCTGAGATAGTGTTGTTGCTCTTCATTTAATACGGTGTGACTCAGTAAATCGGTCATGCCGATAACGCCGTTCATCGGTGTACGAATTTCGTGGCTCATCGTGGCTAAAAAATCACTTTTAGCCCGTGTCGCGGCTTCTGCCGTTTGCAGCGCTTTACTTAACTCTTCGGTACGTAGTGCCACCTTTTTCTCTAGGCTATCGGCCAGTTCGCGCAGTTCAAGGTTGGCTTTGTATAAGGCTAGGCTTTTGTCTTCAAGCAAGGTTTCAGCTTGCTTGCGTGCAAGTCGTTCACGCTCAAGACGTTTTTGCCAACGATGCTCAAGTGCGCTGAGCGCTGGCGTTGAAGACGCTTCGTTCATTGGTTTGATGACCGCGTAACGATAAAGCGGGTGGTATCCGAGTCTTGTTCTTGTCGTGCAACACTGAGCGTTTCATTAAAATGTTTGGCGCAACCCAGTATTAAGCCGTGAGCCAAGTCGGAAAAATGGCGCGGTGAACGGTAGTCCATAATCAGGCTGTCACCATCACGTTGGCAATCGAATTTAGGCAGCTGTGCGTCAGGATAGAGTTTGATGACTTCGGCATGAATAATGTCTTCAATGCCGGAAAGAAAAGTCAACGCATCCGGCACGCCGTCAAAAAACTCGGGTAGTTGCGGGCAAATACGCTGAAAACGTGTGTGCCAAAGGCTTGCACCAACGCATTTGCTTCGATGCCGGTGCGTTTTGATAACGCAACCACCATGTCAACCAGTTCTTGGTGATCAAAAGTGCCGACGGCGGTATAAGCCCCACCGGAAGCCGGATTTGCGTCGTCGATAATGTCATCCACCATATCGGCTGAAAATTGGGTTTCGACCATCTCCAAAAATTCGGTAAAAACCATGCCTTTCATTGCGTATCCTTTTTAGTGTAGGGCTTGCTGTTACGTTTTGCTTTAAGCAAGGCGACGCAGCAATTATTTTTATTAGCAGCGCGTTATTTCTGTCAAATTCTACGCTAGAATTCGCCGTTATTTTTTGATTTTGTGGCGCTTTTTGCGTGAAACAACACGCAACCGGCCTGTCTTTGCGTTTGCACGCGTAATCTTGAGAGGGTGCTAGGGTGGACGAGTTTAATCCATGCTTGAGTTGTGGAGTGTGTTGTAGTCATTATCGCGTGTCATTTTATTGGGCGGAAGCCGAGGCGTTTATGGGCGGCTGCGTACCGGTTGAGTTGACCGAACGGGTGAATGATCGCATGGTGTGTATGCAGGGTACAAATAGCAAAACGCCGCGTTGTGTGGCGTTATGTGGTGAGGTGGGTGTTGCGGTGAGTTGTTCAATCTATCCGCAGCGCCCTACACCCTGTCGGGAGTTTCCGGCTTTGTTAGACGACGGTCGCATTAATCCTGAATGTCAACGTATTCGGGCGATATATGGTTTGCCGCCGATTCATCCGCCCACTACCCCCTCCAACGAGCCGCCAATTGAACCGCAAGTGGCTTAGCGAGCGATACAATGGGGTGTACGCTTTTAGCGTTTGTGTTGCCACCTCAAGTTGTCTGCTTAATTAAGCCTGTTTAATAAGCCTTAGGGGGTTAATACCAGTGGGCTGAAGTGGCCTTGTGGATTAAACGGTTGGTAGGCGATCGGGTAGCCGCTAAGGCGGCAAAGGTCGTGCAGGTTATCTAAATCGCTGTCATGGCTGAGGTCGTTGACTACGAGTGTGTGTAGGTTTAAGCCACGCGATTCAATGGCTTCGATAGTGAGTAGGGCGTGGTTTAAGCAACCGAGTCGATTGCCGACGACTAGAATCAGCGGATAACCGAGCGCTTTTGCTAAGTCGGCATTTAGCGCATCGTGGCTTAGGGGAGATAAAAATCCGCCGGCACCTTCAATAAGCGCAAACTGACCATCTTCAATTTGGCAGGCCTGACATAATTGCGCTAAATCCAGCGTCGGGCACATTTGTTGGCTGGCGCGCGCCGGCGAGATAGCTGGTTCGAAACGGTAGCGGCAGATGGTGTCGAGGGGGTCGGATGATAGGCTGGCGCGTTGAAGTCGAACGGCATCGTCGGCTAACAAGCTGCCATTGCTTTGGCGAACACAACCTGATGCGATGGGTTTGCGCGGTGAAACTTGGATGCCTTGCTGGATGAGGCCTTGCGCAATGCAGCAAGCAATATGGGTTTTACCGATTTCGGTATCGGTGCCGGTAATAAAAAAACCACCGAGTCGGGTGGTTTGTTGCGGCTGATTACGCATTATAGGTTTTCGGTTAAGCGCGCTTGCGCTTCTTGATATTTTTCAAGCGTTTTGCTGACTATGTCCGCCGGTAGTTCCGGGCCGGGTGCGGTTTTATCCCAGTCTAGTGTTTCTAAATAATCACGAATATATTGTTTGTCAAAACTGGGTGGGTTTGTCCCCAGCGTATAGCTTGAAGCAGGCCAAAAGCGCGAACTGTCGGGTGTTAACGCTTCGTCGATTAAGTAGATATTGCCGTCCGTATCTTCACCAAATTCAAACTTGGTGTCGGCAATAATAATACCGCGTTGTTTGGCGAATTCGGCGGCCTGTGCATAGAGGGCTAGGCTGTAATTGCGCACTTTTTCCGCTTTATCTTGGCCGATCAATTTAATCATATCGTCAAAGGTGATATTGATGTCGTGATCACCCACTTCGGCTTTGCTTGAAGGCGTGAAAATTGGTTCAGGCAGTTTTTCCGCCAATGATAAGCCTTCGGGGAGGTTGATGCCGCAGACGCTTTGCGTCTGTTGATATTCTTTCCAGCCCGAGCCGACTAAATAGCCGCGCACAATCGCTTCAACCGGTAGGGGTTTGAATTTGCGTACAATGACACCGCGACCATCGAGTTGTGCCAGTTCGTCCGGTGTTAGGTAGTCGGCTAGCGATAAGTTGTGCGCAATATGGTTGGGAATGATGTTCTGCGTTTGTTTAAACCAAAACTGCGCAGTTTCGCTCAGAACGCGGCCTTTACCTGGGATCGGGGTGGGTAGTATGACATCGAACGCGGAAATACGGTCGGTGGTGACAATCAGCAGATGATCCGCGTCTAAATCATAAATATCACGGACTTTGCCGCGGTTGATAAGCGGGAGGCTGGTTAAGTTAGATTGATACAGTGCGTTCATTAGTCATATCCAATTAAATAAAAAGCCTGCGCTGTTTTAGCAGGCCTGGTCATAAAATTTAGAAAACTTAGCTAGGCTTGTTTTCGTCTTTCCAGTGCGGGACAACTCGGTCTTCGGAAGGCAGTTTTAGCGAACCGTAACGCAACGCTAAAATCGCTAGCGAAATGAGTATGATGGTGACGCCGACCGCCAACATTTGCCATTCGCTGAGGTCTTTCATTTCCAGTATTAAATAACGTGCCATTGCAATAATGGCTATGTATAGTGGCAGGCGAATAGGCAGTTTTCCCGACTCAAGGTAGATGGCGACCATCGCTAACACTTCTAGGTAAAGAAACAGCAGCAACAAATCGCCAAGGGTGACTTTAGCGTTGCTAATCATCACCATCACCTCGGTAAAACCGGCAAAGACGGTGGCTATCGCGATAATCACTAGGCCGAGTAATTCGACCATGCGAATGCCGCGTTTGATGGCGTGGGTGGTGCGTGTGTGTTGAACCGGCATAAGGCCCCCCTTTTTTAATAAACTAACGGGTCGAATTTTCCGCATTATATTGGTTTTTGCAAAGGGGTGAGGTGAAATTTCCTTAGATGCTGGTAAAATGCTTCGAGTTCAAATTTTATTTAATGAGGAAAATGTACATGGCAAAGCAAGCAAATTGGATCGCTCCTTCCATTCTGTCAGCGGATTTCGCTCAGCTGGGTAAAGATGTGAAAGATGTATTGGCGGCAGGCGCGGATATTGTTCACTTTGATGTAATGGATAACCATTATGTGCCAAACCTAACCATCGGCCCGTTGGTGTGCGAGTCGTTGAAGAAGTTTTTAGATCGTGAAGGCATTAAAGCGCCGATTGATGTGCATTTGATGGTGAAGCCGGTGGATCGTTTGATTGGCGATTTCGCCAGCGCGGGCGCCGACATTATTACCTTTCACCCGGAAGCGTCTGAGCATATCGACCGTAGCTTACAGTTAATTAAAGCTGAAGGCTGTAAAGCAGGCTTGGTATTCAACCCAAGTACGCCGTTGAGCTACCTTGAGCACGTGATGGATAAAATCGACATGATTTTGATTATGTCAGTCAATCCGGGTTTTGGTGGTCAGTCGTTTATTCCTCGTGCGTTAGAAAAACTAAAAGCGGCGCGTAAGATGATTGACGAAAGCGGATTAGATATTCGTTTGGAAATTGACGGCGGTGTGAAAGCGGAAAACATCGCTGAAGTCGCCGCGGCCGGTTGTGATACGTTTGTATCCGGTTCTGGTATTTTCGGTAAAGCGAATGCAACCGATCCAAACCGTTATGACACCATTATTAAACAAATGCGTGCTGAACTGGCGAAGGTTTAAGGGTGTATCACCACAGAGACACGAAGCCTCGAAGTTTTTAAATAGTGTGTTTTCGCCGTGTTTGTTTAATCAACCGGAAAGGCTAACAGGTTGCTCGAAAACGCTTAAATAAACTTCGTGTCTCAGTGTCTTCGTGGTTTAAAAAAGAGAATGTATAAAATGACACAAAAAATAAAACCGGGCTTTGTTTTACTGGACTTAGATGGCACGTTGATTGATAGCGTGCCGGATTTGGCGTATTGCGTTGATGAAATGATGAAGCAGCTTGATATGCCCGTACGCGGTGACACGGCGGTGCGTGATTGGGTGGGCAACGGTGTCGAGCGTTTGGTGCGTCGTGCGTTAATCAACGCAGTCGATGGTGAGCCGGATGAAGCGTTATTTCAAAAAGCCTACCCGATTTTTTTAGCGTTATATAAACACAATACGTCACAACGCAGCTGTGTTTACGATGGCGTTAAGGAAGGGATCGAATGGATGCTGGCCAATGGCTACCGTTTAAGCTGTGTGACCAACAAAGCCGAAGCCTTTACGATTCCATTATTGAAAGACAAAGGCTTGCATGACTATTTTGAGTTTATCGTTAGCGGCGATACCTGTGCAGAAAAAAAGCCGCATCCAATGCCGTTGCTCCATGCCGCAAAATTGATGGGTGTTGCGCCCGAAAATGCGTTGATGATCGGTGACTCGAAAAGTGATGTTAAAGCGGCGCGTGCGGCTGGATTTCATATTTTCTGTATGACCTATGGTTACAACCACGGCGAAGATATTCGCAACTATCAACCGGATGTGGTGATGGATTCGATGGTTGAACTGCAAAATTACTTAGAATCAAAATAAAGGCCTAATATTCGCCATGAATCAAACCCACTTTGACCAGTTAGCGAGCCAAGGTTATAGCCATGCACCGGTGGTGCGCACGGTGCTTGCGGATTTTGAAACGCCGTTATCGGTGTATTACAAGCTGGCGAATGCGCCGTATTCTTATTTATTTGAGTCAGTACAGGGCGGGGATAAGTGGGGGCGTTATTCGATTATCGGTTTGCCGTGCAAAACGCATATTCGGGTTGAAGGTCAGCACATTAAAGTGTTGCGTGACGGTGAGCTAGTTGAGCATCAAGTTGCCAGCGATCCGTTAGCTTGGTTGGAAGCCTATCAAACCCAGTTTAAAGTATTGGATCAGCCGGAGCTGCCTAAGTTCTGCGGTGGTTTAGTGGGTTATTTTGGTTACGACACGGTGCGTTATGTTGAACCACGCTTAGCGAAAACACAGCCTGAACGTGACGATATTGGTGCGGCGGATATTTTGCTGATGGTATCGCATGAGTTGGTGGTGTTTGATAATCTCAGTGGGCAAGTGCATGTGATTGTGCAAGCGGATCTTAAACAGCCAAACAGTTATTTAAAAGCGCAACAGCGGCTTGAAGCCTTAGTTGGGTTTTTAGCCTTGCCGTTTGAAAAACCAACCAGTTTTCCGGCTGCGTCGGAAATCGGTGAGGCTGATTTTGTGTCGAGTTTTGGTGAGCAAGCCTTTAAAGAGGCGGTGGCTAAAGTGAAGGACTATATTTTGTCGGGTGATGCCATGCAGGTGGTGTTATCGCAACAAATGTCGATTGAGTTTAACCAAGAGCCGTTGGATTTATATCGCGCGTTACGTTTCCTAAACCCCTCGCCGTATATGTTTTACCTCAACTTAGATGATGTGCAGATTGTTGGTTCTTCGCCGGAGATTCTGGTGCGCCTGGAAGACAATATCGTGACCGTAAGACCGATTGCCGGAACACGTCGTCGTGGCACAACGCTGGAAAAAGACTTGGCATTAGAGCAGGATTTGCTCAATGACCCGAAAGAAGTGGCTGAGCATTTAATGCTTATCGACTTGGGTCGTAATGATGTCGGTCGCATTGCGCAGGTCGGCAGTGTGCGCTTAACCGAAAAAATGATTGTGGAGCGTTATTCACATGTGATGCATATTGTGTCGAATGTCGATGGACAGCTACAACCAGGCCTGACCCCGTTTGAAGTTTTACGCGCGACTTTCCCCGCGGGCACGGTTTCCGGTGCGCCAAAAATTCGTGCAATGGAAATCATTGATGAACTGGAACCGGTCAAGCGTGGCGTCTACGCAGGGGCGGTCGGGTATGTCGGTTGGCATGGCAATATGGATACCGCCATTGCGATTCGTACTGCGGTTATTAGAAATGGGCGTTTGTTTGTGCAGGCGGGAGCGGGTATTGTCGCCGATTCCGTGCCGCAATCTGAATGGGATGAGACCATGAATAAAGGGCGTGCGGTGTTCCGCGCGGCTGAATTTGTTAGTCAGGGTATGCACACCGAGCAACCGGCTAACCCACACCGCTAAAATGACCCGCGTGGTTAGGATAAAACTATGTTGCTGATGATTGATAACTATGATTCGTTCACCTATAACCTGGTGCAATATTTTGGTGAGCTGGGGCAAGAGGTGTTAGTTCACCGTAATGACCAAATTACGATTGAGCAGGTCGAAGCGCTTAAACCCGAGTTTTTGGTGATTTCGCCCGGGCCATGTACACCAAACGAAGCCGGTATTTCGGTGGCGGCGATCAACCATTTTGCCGGTAAAGTACCGATTTTGGGTGTGTGTTTGGGTCATCAAGCGATTGGTCAAGCGTTTGGCGGCAATATCATTCGTGCTAAACAGGTGATGCACGGTAAAACCTCACCGGTTTTTCATCATAATGTTGGCGTATTTAAAGACCTGCCGAATCCGGTGGAAACCACGCGTTATCACTCGTTGGTGATTGAACAGTCAAGTTTGCCGGATTGTTTGGAAGTGACGGCTTGGACGCAAGATGCGCAAGGCGGATTCGATGAAATTATGGGCGTGCGTCATAAAACGCTGCCGATTGAAGGGGTGCAATTCCATCCGGAGTCGATTTTGACTGAGCAAGGCCACAAAATGTTACAGAACTTTTTACAACAGCGAGGCTAGTATGGAATTAGCACAAGCGCTCAATCGGTTATTACGCCGTGAAAATTTGACCGGCGTAGAAATGCAATCGGTAATGCAGACGTTAATGTCAGGACAAGCTACCGATGCGCAAATTGGCGGCTTGCTAATGGCATTACGCATGAAAGGCGAAACGATTGAAGAAATCGCCGCCGCCGCGCAGGTTATGCGCGAATTATCTACCCAGGTTGAGTTGGCGGATCGTTCACATTTGATTGATACCTGTGGTACCGGTGGCGATAGTGCCAATATTTTTAATGTCTCGACCGCTACGGCATTTGTGGCGGCGGCGGCGGGCGCTAAAGTAGCAAAACACGGGAATCGCTCGGTTTCGAGTAAGTCCGGTAGTGCGGATGTGTTAGAAGCGGCTGGGGTAAACTTGGGTTTATCCGCCAATCAAGTCGCCGCATGTATTGAAAACGTTGGCGTGGGTTTTATGTTTGCGCCGGCGCATCACGGCGCGATGAAGCATGTCGTGGCCGCACGTAAAGAGTTAGGTGTGCGCACCATATTTAACGTGCTTGGCCCATTGACCAACCCGGCGCGCGCGCCGTTTCAAGTGTTAGGTGTGTATGATCAGGCTTTGTTAGTGCCGTTTGCTGAAGTGCTTAAGCAGTTGGGTTCGGATCATGTGATGGTGGTGCACGCCGATGACGGACTCGATGAAATTTCGGTCACCTGTCCGACGCATGTCGCGGAGTTAAAACAGGGGCAAATCCGTCAGTGGACGATTGATCCTCAAGAATATGATATGGATCATGCGAGTTTGGACGAACTAACGGTTAATTCGGCACAAGAAAGTCTTAATATGATTCGCGCTGCGTTTAATAATGCGCAAGGTGCGGCAAAAGACATTATTTGCCTGAATGCCGGTGCAGGGTTGTATGTTGCCGGTATTGCCCCCAGTTATGCGGAAGGCGTTTTATTAGCGCGCGCTACGATTGCAAAGGGTTTAGCGCAGCAAAAATTTGATCAGTTTATTCAGTTTACACAGGCAATTTAATGACTACGCCCACGATTTTAAACAAGATTAATGCGCGTAAACGGGCGGAAATTGAGGCCGGTTTAAAGCAGGTTTCGCTTGAGCAAATGCAAGTATTCGCGGCACAAGCAGAAGCTCCGCGCGGTTTTGTCGCGTCAATGCAGCGTAAGTTGGCGGCGGGTCAATCAGCGGTGATTGCCGAGATCAAAAAAGCCTCGCCAAGCAAAGGCGTTTTACGTGATCCGTTTGATCCGGTGGCGATTGCCAAATCCTATGAGCAGCATGGCGCAGCGTGTTTATCGGTATTAACCGATGTTGATTTTTTTCAGGGTTCGGTTGATTACTTGAAACAAGCGCGTGCGGCGGTGGCATTACCGGTAATTCGCAAAGATTTTATTATTGATGTCTACCAAGTGTATGAAGCGCGTGCGATGGCGGCGGATTGTATTTTGTTAATTGCCGCGTCGTTAAGTGATGACAAAATGGCTGAGTTGGCTGAATTGGCGCAACAGTTGGGCATGGATGTGTTGATAGAGGTGCACGACGGCGAAGAATTAAGTCGTGCGCTGAAGATTCCCCTACCGCTGATTGGTGTCAATAACCGCAATTTGCATACGTTTGAAGTGAGTTTGCAAACCACATTAGATTTATTGGCACAAATTCCGCAGGATCGTATTGTTGTAACCGAAAGCGGTATTTTGTCTGCGGACGATGTGGCGTTGATGCGTAAACATCGGGTAAATAGCTTTTTGATTGGTGAAGCCTTTATGCGCGCACCGGATCCGGGTGATGCGTTGCAGCAGTTATTTATATAATTGTCGAATTAGCAGGCCTGGTGTTTTGATAGATCAATCACTAGGCCTTGTTATTTGTAGTGTTTTATTTTAGGAGCGGGTATGGAAAAAATCGCCACGGTTAAATGGTTGGACAATATGTGTTTTGTCGGACAAACGGCGTCTGGTCATGCGGTAGTGATGGATGGGCCGCCGGATATCGGTGGTCAAAATCTTGGCCCGCGGCCGATGGAAATGGTGTTGTTGGGCTTGGGTGGCTGTACGGCGGTAGACGTGATGATGATGTTGCAAAAAAGTCAGCAAGACGTGCGCGATTGTCACATTGAAGTGAGTGCTGAGCGTGCCGCCGAAGCACCGAAGGTTTATACCAAGATTCATGTGCATTATGTAGTCACCGGTAAACACCTCGCCGAAAACAAAGTTGAGCGTGCGGTGAAGTTATCCGCCGAGAAATACTGTTCGGTGTCCAAAATGCTTGAAAAGGCAGCGGAAATTACGCACGATTTTGAGATCGTCGAAATCGATTAGGTTTGTGAATTTTCACGGCTTTTGCTTGCAATTTTTAAGTTTACGGGGATAATTCCCCCTTTTTTCGTTCTTTAATCAAATAGGAAGGTGGGCCAAAAAATGCCTGAAAATATTCTAAAAACCGGTAACGAGCATTTTGAAATAATTGAAAAAACCACGGTCATCGAATCGAATTGGCCAACGCATGACCAAGCGATTGAGGACTTAACGCAAGATCATTTCATTGTGCGCGATGGCAAGGAATATGCAGGCACTCACCTGATTATCGACTTGTGGGGCGCAAAGCGCTTGGATGAGTTGGAATTGATGGAAAATACATTACGCGAGGCGGTGCAGCAGGCAGGCGCCACGTTGTTGCACATTCATCTGCATCATTTCACGCCAAATGGCGGTATTTCTGGTGTCGCCGTGTTAGCTGAATCGCATATCAGTGTCCATTCATGGCCGGAGCGTGATTTCGCCGCGTTTGATGTGTTTATGTGTGGTGATGCGCAGCCGGAAAAAGCGATTGAGGTATTAAAACAGGCGTTTACACCGAGTCAAGTGAATGTCGAAACCTTGTTGCGTGGTGAGGTTGCTCCGTGAGTCGTTACTTGGAAACCTTGCATCCGTCATGGGGGCAATCGTTTGATGTTGACGATATTCTGTTTGAAGCCAAAACTGAGCATCAGCATTTGATTATTTTTCGTAATGCACAGTGGGGAACGGTGATGGCGCTCGACGGCATGGTGCAAACCACTGAGCGCGATGAATTTGTTTATCATGAAATGCTGACGCATGTGCCGATGCTGAGCCATCCCAACCCGCAATCGGTGTTGATTATCGGCGGCGGTGACGGTGGTATTTTACGCGAAGTGTTAAAGCATCCGCAGGTAGAACAGGTCACGCAAGTCGAAATCGACGCGGCGGTAATTGATATGTGTAAAACCTATTTTCCGCACCATTCACAGGGTGCGTTTGATGATGCACGTTTGAATTTGGTGATTGCCGATGGGGTTGAGTTTGTGAATCAAACTGAGCTTAAATTTGATGTGGTGATTTCCGATGCAACGGATCCGGTAGGCCCGGGTGAAGGGTTGTTTACATCGCGTTTTTACAGCGGCATTCAGCGTTGTTTAAATCCGGGCGGCATTTTTGTGGCTCAAAATGGTGTCAGTTTTTTACAGACCGATGAAGTGACGACCAGTGCGCAACGTTTAGGTGTTTTGTTTAGCCATGTAGGCTTTTATAATGCCGCCGTTCCCACTTATGTCGGCGGGGTGATGACCTTTGCATGGGCATCTGATACGTATCCGGCACAGTCAATCGATATAGCGCAAATTCAATCTCGCTATCAACAGTTCGGACTTAAAACACGTTATTACAATCCGGCGTTGCATCAAGCCAGTTTTGCCTTGCCACAGTATCTGCTAGACAAACTGGCTAACTAAAGGCGCAGCCTCGCTATTGGATGGACTGCTTAAGACATCTTTTATCGATGTGACCATCGCCTCAGTTAATAGTGTCAGTTCGTCATGGCTAATGGTGTAGGCTGGCATGGTATAGATGAGGTTGCCAAAAGGGCGTAGCCAAACGCCTTTTTGCCGTGCGGCCTGTTGAATGGCCGGGCCTAGTCCATCTTGCTCTAATTCAATCACCCCTATTGCGCCAAGCACGCGACATTCCTTAACCCCGCAGATTGAATTTAATGGAAGCAGTGCGTCAGCTAAGTGGTGTTGAATCGTTTGAATATTTCGCTGCCAGTCATAGCTCGTGAGAACGTCAATACTGGCGCTGGCAATACGACAGGCTAATGGATTAGCCATAAACGTTGGGCCGTGCATCAAGAGTCCTGGGTTGGCGGTGCTGATGGTGTCGCTGATGGCTGTAGTGCATAACATCGCGGCGAGGGTCATGTAGCCGCCCGTTAAACCTTTGCCGATACACATAATATCTGGAGATATATTCGCCCATTCACAAGCAAATAATTTACCTGTGCGACCAAAGCCGGTGGCGATTTCATCGGCAATTAACAAAACATCGTATTGGTCACATAATTCGCGAGCCCGCTTTAGATAGGCAGGGCGATAAAAACGCATTCCGCCCGCACCTTGTACAATAGGTTCCAAAATGAAGGCGGCTAATGTTGCATGGTGTTTAGCGAAAAGCTGCTCAAGTGCAATAATATCGGCATTTTCGTTTATTTGCAGGCCTGCTAAAGGCGCCGGTGCAAACAAGTTTGGCATCAGGTTTTCGGCAAATAAATGATGCATTCCATGAACAGGATCACATACCGACATCGCGCCAAAAGTGTCGCCATGATAGGCGTGCTGTAAGGCTAAAAAAGTTGATTTTTGCGGTTGTTTGCGTGCCTTCCAGTATTGTAAGGCTACTTTTAACGCAACCTCAACAGCGACTGAACCGGAATCTGCAAAAAAAACTTTTTCCAATCCGGGTGGCGTAAGTTGAATCAATTTCTGGGCGAGTTCTATTGCGGGTTGATGCGTAAAACCACCAAACATAATATGGGAGAGGGTTTGGATTTGTTCAATCGCAGCGGCATTAATTGTCGGGTGGTTATAACCATGAATCGCAGACCACCAAGATGACATAGCGTCTAGCAAGGTCTCGCCTGTTTCAAGATGAATTAAACTGCCATTAGCCGATTTGACGGCAAGCGCAGGTTGCGCACTAGGTAGCCGGTTGTAAGGGTGCCAAATGTGATTTTGATCGAATTGTGTATAGGACATAAACGTTTAGACTAGGGGCAGTAGCTATAGATAAGTAGAAGCATCGCATACCTGAAGAATAAATGCAAAATAGGTATTTAGAATAAAATCGCAATTAATTTACTATTTTATTGTAATGTTTGTTGACAGATGTTTTTTTGTCGGTAAAATACGCCGCACATTTGGAGGGTTTCCCGAGCGGCCAAAGGGGGCAGACTGTAAATCTGCTGGCTCAGCCTTCGGTGGTTCGAATCCACCACCCTCCACCATATTCTGCGGGTGTCGTATAATGGCTATTACCTCGGCCTTCCAAGCCGAAGACGTGGGTTCGATTCCCATCACCCGCTCCATTTGATGTCAGATTTGCTCTCATAGCTCAGTCGGTAGAGCGCTTCCATGGTAAGGAAGAGGTCACCAGTTCGATTCTGGTTGAGAGCTCCATTTTACGGCTGGTTAGCCCAGTCAATTGTAATCATGCTAAACGGGGTTTCGTCATGGCAAAAGCAAAGTTTGAACGTACGAAGCCGCATGTGAACGTAGGCACGATTGGTCACGTTGACCATGGTAAAACTACATTGACAGCGGCGCTAACC
>JAVETW010000042.1:0-23221 GCA_034005865.1 Thiomicrospira sp.
GAATTACCTGATTTTTAAAGAACTTTGCATTCGTTTTAACTTTCCGCTTTCGCTTTAAGTAAGCCCGCTATTTTAGCCAGCTTCGAAATCAGTGTCAATTAATTTTTTCAACTTATTTTCCACTCATTCCGCTTTATTTCGTCTTCGTTCGGCTCTGCCTGCGAAGTGAGGCGTATTCTACAGACTCCCACCTTCCTTGCAACTGTTTTTTACGCTTTTTTGAAAGTTTTCTTATAAACTCAGTTTATAACCAGATAACTAACAACTTATCCACAGACTTTTAAACAATCCTAGCGAAATCGAGTTAAAGACCTCAATAATAAATCGCCATTACGTGATCGAAATTCTCGCAAATTTACGTTTACCCACTTGGAAAACTTGTTTGTCACAACGAGCAATCAGCATTTTACTGTCTTCGATTTTTTCGCCATTTAATTTAACCCCCCCTTGCTGCACCATTCTGTGCGCTTCGGATGTGGTTGCTACCAGGCCTGCTTCTTTTAATAAGTTCGCTAACGCCATTTCGCCCTCAAAAACAAATTCCGGCATGTCATCTGGAATGGCGTTTTTTGAAAATCGCGTTTCGAAATCTTGTAGCGCGGCTTGTGCCAACTCAGCCGAGTGGAAACGCGCGACCAGCTCCATCGCCAACTTCACTTTTATGTTACGCGGGTTTTCGCCTTGTTGTACTTCCTGCTTATAATGAGCAATCGTTTCTAGGCTTTCAAAACTCAATAACTCATAGTAGCGCCACATCAACTCATCGGACACCGACATGACTTTACCGAACATGTCATTTGGCGCGTCTTTAATACCTATATAGTTATTAAGTGACTTGGACATTTTTTGCACCCCATCCAACCCTTCAAGAATTGGCATGGTTAAGGTCACCTGCGGTTTTTTACCGTAATGCTGTTGAAGCTGGCGCCCCATTAATAAGTTAAACTTTTGATCTGTTCCGCCTAATTCTATGTCGGCATTCATCACTACCGAATCATAGCCCTGCACTAAAGGATACAAAAATTCATGCAAGGCAATCGGCGTGCCGGAACGGTAACGATCTTCAAAGTCATTACGCTCTAACATACGCGCCACTGTTGATGAGGCGGCCAGTTTAATCATGTCGGCGGCGGTGACGGCATTAAACCAAGCGGAGTTAAACACCACTTTCGTTTTAGCCGGATCAAGAATTTTGAACACTTGTTGTTGATAGGTTTTGGCATTCTCCGCAATCGCCTCAGCTGATAATGGCGGACGCGTGGCACTTTTGCCTGTCGGATCACCAATCATCGCGGTAAAGTCACCTATCAGAAAATGGATTTCATGCCCTAAGTCTTGCAACTGCTTTAACTTATTAATTAACACGGTATGACCCAAATGCAAATCCGGTGCGGTTGGATCAAAACCCGCTTTAACAATCAGCGGACGATTCAGCTTTAATTTTTCCACCAACTCGGCTTCGACCAAGATTTCTTCTGCACCACGTTTAATAATGGCCAACTGTTCATCAATACTTAACATCTTTACTCTCTATTATGTCATTACCACTGAATTAGCCGCACAACACGGTATCGGTGTTTAATTCTAATTTTCCTGTTAGCTGACTAACGGACTGTAAACCGCGCTTTTCAAGATAACGCGCTATCTCTTTATTCATTTTCTTTATCAGTAGCGGATCTTTTGCCAGCGCCGTGCCGACAGCAACCATGGATGCACCTGCCAAGAAAAACTCAATCGCATCTTCAGCGCAGCTAATACCACCCAAACCGATAATCGGAATATTGTGCTGTTTGGCTACCTGGTACACCTGATGCACACGCAACAACGCAACCGGTTTAATTGCCGGCCCCGACAAGCCACCTTGGTTATTACCCAAATCAGGGCGCCAACTGTTAATATTAATCGACATACCCATCAACGTATTAATCGCCGATAACGCATCCGCCCCGGCCTCAATAACACGACGCGCGCCTTCGGCAATATCGGTTTGATTGGGCGATAACTTCACAATCAACGGTTTAGTGGTATTAACACGACAGGCTTCGACTACCTTGGCCGCCATATCTGGATCATTTCCAAAGGCCGCCCCGCCTTTTTTTACATTAGGGCAAGAGATATTAATTTCCAAACCCGATAAATCCGTATCATTAAAGCGTTTACAGACCTCGGCATATTCCTCAATACTTGAACCGGACACATTAGCAATATATCGCGTGGCGGAATAATCCAGTTGCGACAACAGATGTTTTACAACATAATCCACGCCGGGATTTTGCAAACCAATGGAGTTAAGCAAACCGTTTGCGGTTTCCCATACGCGATCGGGCTTATTACCCAATTTAGGCTCGAGCGTCGTGCCTTTTAAAAACACCGCACCGACATCGCGATTGCTAAATCCCGACACGGCTTGATATTCTAAACCGTAACCGGCATTGCCCGATGCCATTGCAACCGGACTAGGACATTGAATGCCACAAATATTGACTGATAAATCGACCAAAATACACCGACCTTTTAAAAGCTACGCTTATGTTACATATAATTTTATTTGAACCAGAAATTCCGCAAAACACTGGGGCGCTGATTCGTCTGAGTGCAAATATGGGGGCACACTTGCATTTAATTCATCCATTTGCGTTTGATCTAAGCGAAAAACGCGTGCGCCGCGCCGGTTTGGATTATCACGAACTGGCCCATGTTTATCAACATGAAAACTTGTCGGCTTGCCTAGAAACAGTGAAACCCCATCGCGTATTTGCCCTAACAACCAAAGCCACACGTTCTTATCATGAACCCCGGTTCCAAAACGGCGATGCTTTTTTATTCGGTCCGGAGAGTCGTGGCTTACCCGAAGCCGTTCGCAACAGCCTGCCGCACGAACAACTTTTACGCATTCCGATGAAAGCCGATGCGCGCAGTATGAACTTAGCGAATGCGGTTTCGGTAATGGCGTATGAAGCCTGGCGTCAGCTCGACTTTGCTTCACTCGAATAACCAAGCCTGGTTGCTTTAGCTAAGACCCTAACTTTCCGACTTTGAAGCGCGTGCTAACAGCTGTTGCACCGCTTCCTTAGCCGTAATTTGCTGCTCAACCAACTGATATACCTGCTCCATAATCGGCAAATCCAAGCCTTGCTGATCGGCAATAAACTTCACCACTCGTACCGCTTTTACGCCTTCGACCACCTGACCGATCTCCTGCTGCACTTCCAGCGCGGTTTTACCCGACTGTGCCAAGCGTAAACCAAAGCGTCGATTACGCGACAAATTATCGGTACAGGTCAAAACCAAATCACCTAAACCCGCCAAACCCATAAGCGTATCGGGTTGTGCCTGGTATAAGGAAGCAAAACGCATCATTTCAGCCATGCCGCGCGAAATTAAAGCCGCACGCGCATTCGCACCCAACTGCAAACCATCACTCACGCCAGTCGCAATCGCCATAATATTTTTATAAGCGCCACCTACTTCAACTCCCGCCATATCCGACTGAGTATAGATGCGAAAATTATCATGGTGAAAAGCCTGCGCCCAAAACTGCGCCTGCTCGGCATTATTTGACGAACTCACCATCGCGGTTGGCAAACCACGAGCTACCTCATCGGCAAATGTCGGCCCGGATAAAACCGCCATCGGCGCATGTTCACCCAACAACTCGACCACCAACTGATGTAATAAACGATGTTGAATCGGCTCAAAGCCTTTCGTCGCCCACGCCAAATAACGCGGCGCACCATTCAAAACGGTTACCACTTGACGTAATACACCGGCAAAGGCATCGCTTGGTACAACCAATAAAACCGCCGACACGTCTTTAAGTGTGAGCATTAAATCATGCCCCACTACCAAGCTTGGTGGTAAGGACACGCCCGGTAAATAACGTTGGTTTTCTCGTTGCAAGTCAATTTGCTCGGCATGGGTCGCACTGTGCGCCCACAACCGCGTCGAATGCCCTGCTTTAGCCAAGTGAATCGCCAGCGCCGTTCCCCAAGCGCCCGCTCCCAATACGGCGATATTCATCTGACTAAACTATCCGATTTCGGTTGTTGCCGCAGGCGCTTCACTCGATTGCTGCGCCTGTTGTAAGTGATTTGCATAAAGCGCATCAAAATTCACCGGCTCGATCAACAACTGAGGGAAGCCGCCGCGCACCACTAAATCCGATACGGCCTCACGCGCAAACGGGAACAGCGCATTCGGACACTGACTACCCAGCATATAACCTAATTCATCCTCGTTAAAGCCGCTCAACACAAAAATGCCCGCTTGCTCGACTTCACACAGAAACGCCACCTTATCTTGAATCTTAACGGTGACCGTCACACGTACCACTACATGAAATACCGAGTCCTCTAAACCAGAGCTTTCAACATTCAAATTAACATCCATTTGCGGCTCAAAGGCTTGTGCGAAAATGAATGGCGCATTTGGTGACTCAAACGAAATATTTTTCGTGTATACCTTCTGAATTAAAAACTTTTTTTCACTCATCTCTGACATAACTTACCCTTACTTATCCTTTCAATAATTGATCAAGTTCACCGCGCGCTTCTGCGGCGTGCAGGTCATCACAACCGCCGACATGATGCTCACCGATAAAAATTTGCGGAATAGTGCTGCGGCCAGTGCGTGTTTTGATTTCCGTCCACAACTGTGGATCCAAATCCACACGCTTCACCTCATACGTAACGCCCTTGCTATCGAGCAAGCGCGTTGCACGCACACAATAAGGACAAGACAAATTCAAATACACAACAACCGCTGGCATATTAAGCTCCTCTGCGTTTCGCCTTGCGCGAAACTGGCATATTCAGCGGCAAACCGGCCATTTTCCAAGCCAAAATACCGCCACGCAAATTATAAACCTCTTTAAAACCCGCTTTCACCAAAGCGGTTGCCGCCCCGGCCGAACGCGCTCCACTTTGGCAATACAGCAAAACTGGTTTTTCTTTCAACGCCTCCAAGCTGACCAACTTAGCCTTTAGCTCCGCGACGGGTAAATGTTTAGCTTCACCGATAAACCCGGATTTATACTCCGCATCAGTGCGCACATCAATCAAGGACGCACCCTGATTGTACAATCGCGTTGCCTCTTCCGGCGAAACCTGCTTATACCCTAGAAAGCGATCGCCGATATAGCTGTACAACAACATCAGCACAATAATGGCCAGCGCAATAAACAACAAGTATTCTTGCTTAATAAATTCAATAAACATCCGCTCGTTTTCCTAAACTAGTTTAAACCCGTAAAGCGGATGATTTTAACAGTGAAACTCGCTACAATGAATGGAATTTTGAAAATTAATCCATAGGACTCATTAAGATGACGCAACCGAAACACCGCCCCACCGGCCTGATAATCTTAGACGGCTGGGGGCATCGTGAAGCAACCGAATTTAACGCGGTAGCGCAAGCCAACACCCCGAACTGGGATGCCCTTGTTGCCAAATACCCACACACACTTATCCACACCTCCGGCATGGTGGTCGGCTTACCCGATGGTCAAATGGGTAACTCGGAAGTCGGCCACTTAAACCTAGGTGCCGGTCGTATTGTTTACCAAGAACTCACCCGCATTCAAAAAGCCATCGACGAAGGCGAATTCTTTAACAATCCGGCATTAGTCAACGCGATTGAAGGTGCCAAAAAACAACAAGCCGCCGTGCATATTTTCGGCCTGATTTCAGATGGCGGTGTACACTCCCACAATAACCACATCAAAGCGGCGCTCACCCTAGCGGTACAACATGGTGTCAAAACCTATTTACACGTATTTACCGATGGCCGCGACACCCCGCCACAAAGCGCACTGGGCTACATTCAAGAAATTGAAGATCATCTGACACAGATCGGCGGCGGGCAGATTGCCACGGTCACCGGGCGCTATTACGCGATGGATCGTGACAATCGCTGGGAGCGCGTTGAAAAAGCCTATAATGTCATCACCCTAGGACAAGCCGAACACCAATGCACCAGCGCCAAACAAGCGATTGAACAAGCCTACGCGCGTGGCGAAAACGACGAATTTATCGCCGCCACCGCGATTGTCGATAAACAAGGCAATCCGGTACAAATGCACAACGGAGATGCGATTATTTTTATGAACTTCCGCTCCGACCGTGCACGCCAATTAACACGCCCGTTTATCGAACCCGACTTTAACGAATTCAAACGCCAAGTGGTGATTCAACTTAGCGACTATGTCACCCTAACCGAATACAACAAAACCTTCAAGGTCAATATTGCATTTGGCCCCACCGCGATGATCAACACCTTCGGTGAATGGGTATCCAAACTCGGCCTCAAACAACTTCGTATTGCCGAAACGGAAAAGTACCCGCACGTCACCTTCTTTTTTAACGGTGGCATCGAAGTGCCCTACCCCGGGGAAGACCGTATTTTAGTACCCTCACCTAAAGTAGCGACCTACGATCTGCAGCCGGAAATGAGTGTTGAAGAAGTGTCCGATAAATTGGTCGAGGCCATTTTGTCAGACAAATACGACACCTTTATCTGCAATATGGCCAACCCGGACATGGTGGGACATTCCGGTGATTTGCAGGCCTGCATAAAAGCGGTAGAAGCGGTGGATAACGCATTGGGCAAAATTTATCAGGCGCTGGAAAAAATGGGCGGCGAAATGATTGTCACCGCTGACCACGGCAACGTAGAGCAATTATGGGATGAAAAAACCAACAGCCCCTTGACCTCGCACACGACTAACCCTGTGCCGTTAGTAGTGGTTAGCCATGACACCTATTCGCTTCGCGATGACGGTTGCTTACCGGACGTGATCCCTACGCTATTAGACATGATGGGGCTTGAAATTCCGCTGGAAATGACCGCTAAGTCCCTGATTAAAAAATAAGGCATCACGCAGCCAGCGCAATTAAAAGGCGCCAACAAAAAAACCAGGCCTGCAAATTTGCAGGCCTGGTTTTTAATTTAATAGGCTTAAAATTAACAACGCGCTTAAATCACGCCCATCGCATCCATCGCGTTACTGACGCGCAAGAAACCGGCAATGTTTGCACCCATCACATAATCCCCCGGACAACCGTACTCCGCCGCCGTATCAAAGCAGGTTTTATGAATATTAATCATAATTTCCTTTAAACGTGCTTCGGTGTAATCGTGCGTCCACGAATCACGGCTCGCGTTCTGTTGCATCTCCAACGCCGAAGTCGCCACGCCACCAGCATTCGCTGCTTTACCCGGCCCGTAGGCGGTCTTGGCTTTTTGCAGAACACGAATCGCATCCGGTGTACAAGGCATATTCGCCCCTTCCGCCACCGCGATACAACCATTTTTTACTAACATTTCGGCATCTTTCGCGTTTAACTCGTTCTGCGTCGCGCAAGGCAAAGCCACATCACAAGGTACTGACCAAATTGAACCGTCTTTAATAAATTTAGCGTGTTTACGTTCTTGCGTATATTTCTCAATACGCGCATATTCCACTTCTTTTAAACGCTTAATTAAATCTAAATCCAAGCCCTGCTCATCCACGATATAACCGCTCGAATCAGAGCAAGCAATCACTTTCGCGCCATAGGTCATGGCTTTTTCAATCGCATAAATCGCCACGTTGCCCGAACCGGAGACTACCACGGTTTTGCCGTCCAAACTATCACCGCGCGCTTTCAGCATTTCTTCTACAAAAAATACCGTACCGTAACCGGTTGCTTCTTTACGTGCCAATGAGCCACCCCAAGCCACGCCTTTTCCGGTAAATACGCCCGATTCATAACGGTTGGTAATGCGTTTATATTGACCAAACATATAACCAATTTCGCGCGCACCCACCCCAATATCACCCGCCGGCACATCGGTATGTTCACCGATATGACGATAAAGTTCCGTCATAAAACTCTGACAAAAGCGCATGATTTCATTATCCGAACGCCCTTTAGGATCAAAGTCACTGCCCCCTTTACCGCCGCCAATCGGCAAGCCGGTTAAAGCATTTTTAAAAATCTGCTCAAACCCTAAGAATTTAATCACACTCAAATTTACCGATGGATGGAAACGAATGCCGCCCTTGTAAGGGCCGAGTGCGCTGTTAAACTCAACACGGAAACCGCGATTCACCTGAACTTCACCGCGATCATCCACCCAAGGCACACGGAAAATAATCTGACGTTCCGGTTCACAGATACGCTGTAAAATTTTCTTTTTCGCTATCTCCGGGTGCTTCGCCATCACCGGATTTAAACTTTCAAACACTTCCATTGCCGCTTGATGAAACTCCGGCTCACCGGGGTTTCGACGCAACACTTCCTGATAAATCAGGCCTAAATTTTCCTCGAGTTTTTGGGTCATAGTTTTTCTCTTCATTTTTTTATTAAGGCTGTATTCATCAACGCACCGAATCATCGGCGTTGATTTGAACCGAAAAGATTATACTCCGCTGACTTTCAGATTAAACAAAACCGTCATAAAACTCCTTTACTGACTGCCATTTATTTAATTTGCAACTCAAAATCAGGAAATAATTTGACATACTTCCTTTAGACGCGTAATATTGTCCGCCCTTTTTAACTCCATTTACAACCGTAAATGCGTTACAAAAGTCAAAACAGAGACACCGCAAACACTGGCGCGCAGACGATCTACGAAGCACACAGCCTTCGGCGTTATATGATCCAGAACAAACAGGAACCGTTAGACTATGAATTCACTGAACACCCTAAAAGGCCTTTATTCCCCAGAGTTTGAAAAAGAAAACTGCGGTTTTGGTCTAATTGCCAATATGGACGACCAACCGAGTCACTGGCTTGTCGAAACCGCTATTCAATCCCTCGCCAACATGACACATCGCGGAGGGGTCGCAGCAGACTGTTGCACCGGAGATGGTTGTGGGCTATTAATTAAAAAGCCCGATAAGTTTCTACGCCAACAAGCCCAACACCTTCAATTCACCCTATCCCCTCTGTATGCCACCGGCATGATTTTTTTAAACCAAGACACACAACTCGCACAGCGTGCTCGAACCATCCTCGAAACAGAACTCAGCCAGCGCGACTTAACTATCGCCGGTTGGCGCAAGGTGCCTGTCAACTCATCGGTGCTCGGTGCGCAAGCCGCGTCGATGGAACCGGTTATCGAACAACTTTATGTTAATGCCCCAGACGGCATGAACGAAGCCACATTTAACCGTTTGTTATTCAGCGCACGTCGTAAAGCGGAAATCGCGCTTGAAGCCGACGACAGCACGTTTTATGTCGCCTCATTAAACAGCCAGTTGTTAGCCTATAAAGGCTTAGTGATGCCCAAAGAATTGGCGCAATTTTATTTAGACTTACAAAGTGAGGACTTTGCCTCTTCCTCGATTTCCTACCACCAGCGCTTTTCTACCAACACCATGCCACAATGGCGCTTAGCCCAACCCTTTCGTTTTTTAGCGCATAACGGCGAACTCAACACCATTAAAGGCAACCGTAACTGGGCGTTGGCACGGCAGAAAAAATTTGAAACCCCGCTATTGCCTGACTTAGGGGAATTAAAACCCCTCGTCGCACAACAAGGCTCCGACTCCAACAGCCTCGACAATATGCTAGAAGTGTTGATGATGGGCGATATGTCGGTATTCCAAGCCTTACGTTTGGTGATTCCGCCCGCTTGGCAAAACGTCCCCCACATGGATGCGGATTTAAAAGCCTTCCTTGAATACAACTCCATGCACATGGAGCCGTGGGATGGTCCGGCAGGCCTGGTAATCAACACCGGCAAATACGCCATTTGCGGCGTAGACCGTAACGGTTTACGCCCAACCCGTTATGTCATCACCAAAGACCGCCACATTACGTTTGCCTCAGAAATCGGCGTGTACGACTATGCCCCAGACGAGGTGGTTGAAAAAGGCCGGCTCAAGCCCGGTCAAGTGGTCGCAGTCGATTTAGAAACCGGCACTTTCTTAAAACCGCATGACATTGACGATGCACTCAAATCGGCCAAACCTTACCGTCAATGGATGGATAAGGGTTATATGCGTCTTGAGGAACAAATCGATCGCGAAGAAGCGACCTTGGGCTGGGACGACAAACAAGCCGATATTTATCAAAAATATTTCCAAGTCACGTTTGAAGAACGTGACCAAATTATTCGCGTTTTAGCTGAATCGTCGCAAGAAGCGATCGGCTCGATGGGCGATGATGCGCCGTTCCCGGTGTTTTCACATAAACCGCGTTCGGTATTCGATTATTTCCGTCAAATGTTCGCCCAAGTCACCAATCCGCCGATTGACCCGCTACGTGAAGCGATTGTGATGTCGCTCAATACCTGTTTCGGTCGCGAACTGAATATGTTTGAAGAAGGCCCGGAGCACGCACGTCGTTTAGAAGTGCATTCGCCGATTTTAAGCCCGTCGATGATGGCACAGTTACGTGACCTAAACGATGACAACTATCGTCACCAAACGCTGTCATTGCACTATAACCCTGAACAAATCGACTTAAAAACAGCGATTGAGCAAGTCTGTAATCAAGCCGCACAAGCCGTAAAATCCGGTGTCACCTTGGTGATATTAAGTGATTTTGATCTACAACCAGGCCTGGTCACCATTCCGGCAATTATGGCAACCGGTGCGGTACATCATCGTTTAATCCGTGACGGACTACGTACTGAATCAAACATTATTATCGAAACCGCCACTGCCCGCGACCCGCACCATTTTGCCGTATTGTTCGGCTATGGCGCGACCGCCGTTTATCCCTATTTGGCGTATGAAACGATCCAAGACATGATTCGTACCCGCGAATTGGACGGTGCGGTACCGGTGAGCAAATACATCAAAAACTTCCGTAAAGGCATTAACAAAGGCCTGTTAAAAATCCTCTCTAAAATGGGGATTTCAACCATCGCTTCCTATCGTGGATCCCAATTGTTCGAAGCGGTGGGCTTGAGCTCAGCCATCGTTAACTTATGTTTCCTGGGCACACCTAGCCGTATTGAAGGCAGTTGTTTTGAACATCTCGAACACGACCAAAAACGCTTAGCATGGGAAGCCTTTAACCCACGTAAACCATTACAACAAGGCGGGTTATTAAAGTATGTTCACGGCGGCGAATACCACGCTTACAATCCGGACGTAGTCGAAAACCTGCGTAAAGCGGTACAAACTGGCGACAAGTCTTACTACACCAAATTTGCCGACCTAGTCAATAACCGCCCGGCGATGACCATTCGCGATATGCTGACCTTTAAAGACGGGATTCAACCGATTGCATTAGATGAAGTTGAGCCGCTCAGCGCTATCTTTAAACGTTTTGACAGTGCCGGTATTTCATTGGGTGCATTATCACCGGAAGCGCACGAAGCCTTAGCGATTGCGATGAACCGTTTAGGCGCACGTTCTAACTCCGGCGAAGGGGCGGAGGACCCCGCGCGTTACGGCACGGAAAAAGTATCTAAAATTAAACAAATCGCCTCTGGTCGTTTTGGTGTTACTGCGCACTATTTACGTAATGCTGAAGTGTTGCAAATTAAAGTCGCGCAAGGTGCTAAACCGGGTGAAGGCGGCCAATTACCCGGGCATAAGGTCGATTTAACCATCGCCAAACTGCGTCATTCGGTTCCGGGCGTCACCCTGATTTCACCGCCGCCGCATCACGACATTTATTCGATTGAGGACTTGGCACAGCTGATTTATGACCTAAAACAAGTCAACCCCAATGCCTTAATTTCAGTTAAGTTGGTGGCTGAACCGGGTGTCGGCACGATTGCCGCTGGGGTCGCCAAAGCCTATGCCGACTTAATCACGATTTCCGGTTACGACGGCGGCACCGGTGCCAGCCCGTTAAGCTCGGTTAAATATGCCGGTAACCCGTTTGAAATGGGCTTGGCGGAAGCACACCAAGTATTGCGTGCGAATGACTTACGCGGCCAAGTGATTCTGCAAGCCGACGGCGGCTTAAAAACCGGCTTAGACGTGATTAAAGCGGCGATTTTAGGTGCGGAATCCTTCGGTTTCGGTACCGCGCCAATGATTGCCCTCGGTTGTAAATACTTGCGTATTTGCCACTTAAACACTTGTGCAGTCGGGGTGGCAACCCAAGACGAACGCTTACGTAAAGAGCACTTTATCGGTTTACCGGAAATGGTGATGCACTACTTCCAATTTGTTGCCGAAGAAACGCGTGAATGGATGGCAAAACTCGGCGTACGTTCACTAGGTGAATTAGTCGGACGGGTGGACTTACTTAAAGTGATCGACACCCCACTTACCGCAAAGCAACGAAATTTAGATTTGTCTTCGTTTATTAGCGATGGCGGGGTACCGGCGGATAAACCGCAAACCGTTCAAGTTGAACGCAATAATCCATGGGATAAAGGCGATATCGCTGAAGACATGGTCAAACAAGTCCTGCCTGCGATTGAAGCTAAAACCGGCGGCATCTTTAATTTCAAACTGGTCAATACCGGGCGCTCAATTGGCGCACGCTTGGCGGGTGAAATTGCTCAACGCTACGGCAATGACGGCATGAAAAACGCGCCGATTACGCTGAAGCTTACGGGTATTGCCGGTCAATCGTTCGGTGTATTTAACGTGGACGGTTTGAATTTGCATTTAGAAGGCGACGCCAACGACTACGTCGGCAAGGGCATGGCCGGTGGCGAAATCGTAATATGCCCACCAAAAGGCAGCGTATTCGACGCAAAAACCACCCCGATTGTGGGCAACACGTGTTTATACGGCGCCACCGGCGGCAAGCTATTTGCCAACGGAACCGGCGGTGAACGCTTTGCGGTACGCAACTCAGGCGCCACCGCCGTTTTAGAAGGCTTGGGTGACCATGGCTGTGAATATATGACCGGCGGCACCGTCGTCAGCTTAGGTGAAGTGGGCGTCAACTTCGGTGCCGGTATGTCCGGCGGTATGGCATTTGTGCTGGATATGCAGCGCAGCTTGCCGGATCGTTTAAACACCGAAATGGTCGAAGCGATTCGTATCGATACCGAAACCACCGAAGAATATCGCGTGTATCTAAAAGGCTTAATAAAAGAGTACGTTAGCAAAACCAACAGCCCGTGGGGACAAGAAATTCTGACTAACTTTAGTCAGTATATTGGTCACTTCTGGCTGGTGAAGTCACGTGCGATTGATATTGAAACCCTATTCCGTTTATTTGGTTCTGAAGCCGCTTAAGGCTTGTTAAGGAATACGAGAATGCCTAACGTAAGACAATTTTTAGAATTAGATCGCCAGCTTCCAAACAAACTGGACGCGGCACAACGCAAAGTCAATTTTGCCGAAATCTACAGCGGATTCGATCCAGCGCAAGCCATGGCCCAAGCCGACCGCTGTTTACACTGCGGTAACCCTTACTGTGAATGGGCTTGCCCGGTACATAACTACATCCCCAACTGGCTCAAACTGGTGGCGGAAGGCAATGTGATGGAAGCGGTTGAGCTATCGCACAAAACCAACTCTCTGCCGGAAATGTGTGGTCGCATCTGCCCACAAGATCGTTTATGCGAACAAGCCTGTACGCTTAACGATACCAACTTCGGTGCGGTGACCATCGGCGCGGTGGAAAAATTTATAACCGACACCGCGATTGCCACTGGTTGGGCGCCGGATTTATCCAACGTAGCCAAAACCGATAAAAAAGTGGCGATTGTCGGCGCGGGTCCAGCAGGCCTAGCCGTAGCGGATATTTTGATTCGCAACGGAGTTCAGCCAGTCGTGTTCGATAAACAGCCTGAAATCGGCGGCTTACTCACGTTTGGCATCCCGCAATTCAAACTCGATAAAGAGGTGGTGAAATACCGCCGTGACGTATTTGAAAAAATGGGTGTGGAGTTCCGCTTAAATACCGAAGTCGGCAAGGATGTCAGCTTCGATAGCCTGCTCGCCGATTACGATGCCGTTTTTATCGGCATGGGAACCTATAAACCCATGGCAGGCGGCTTCCCGGGTGAAGACTTACCCGGCGTATATAAAGCGTTGGATTTCTTGGTCGGCAATGTTAAGCATGAACTCGGTTATGAGCAATCGCCTGAGCCGTTTGTCAGTATGCAAGGCAAGCGCGTGGTGGTACTCGGCGGCGGTGACACCACCATGGACTGTACACGCACCTCTATTCGCCAAGGTGCGAATGAAGTCTATTGCGTGTATCGCCGTGACGAAGCCAATATGCCCGGTTCGCGTGCCGAAGTGAAAAACGCAAAAGAAGAAGGCGTGCAATTCAAGTTTAACCTCGCGCCAGTCGAAGTGATTGGTAACGGTAAAGTCGAAGGCATTAAAGTCATCGAAACCCGCATGGGCGAGCCCGATGCAAACGGCCGCCGTCGGGCCGAGAGCGTTGCGGGCAGTGAGCAAATTATTCCCTGTGATGCCGTGATTGTGGCGTTCGGTTTCCAACCCAACCCACCCGCGTGGTTTAAAGACGTCGGCATTGAAGTCAATAACTGGCATGGCGTGATTGCTTCGGAAGACACGCTGTATCCATTCCAAACCAGCAACCCAAAAGTATTTGCCGGTGGCGATATGGTGCGCGGCTCCAGCCTTGTGGTTCACGCCATTGCCGAAGGGCGCAAAGCCGCTGAAGGCATTTTAGATTTCTTGGAAGTCTAGTTCTTGCTTTGATCCGATATACCCCAGCCAAACAAAAACAGCGCCGATAATGGCGCTGTTTTTTTAAGGGTTGCCTTTAATTTTAGTGGTTTAACTTAGCTGGGCTTATGAGCCACCGCCAACACAGATTTGGTGTTGTTTCTCGCATTATTTAGCAGGCCTGCAGATTGCGCTTGCGTATTAAAAAACCCGACCTGATTTTGCATTGCATCCGCTTCATGGCGCAATGTATCCGCCGCCGCCGCCGTTTCTTCGACCAACGCCGCATTTTGCTGTGTTACCGTATCCATCCCATCCATCGCTTGATTAATCTGCTCGATGCTACGCGCTTGCTCTTGGTTGGCTTGCGAAATATCGGAAATAAAATCGTGCATTTTTAAAATCGAATCGACAATCCCGGCAAACTCCTCACCCGTACGTTTCACCAAGCCTTGGCTTTGATCAACTTGTTGCACGCTCAGCTCTATCAACCCGCGTATCTCAGAAGCCGCATCGGCGGACTTTTGCGCTAAAGTACGCACCTCACCTGCCACCACCGCAAAACCACGGCCCTGTTCACCGGCACGCGCCGCCTCAACCGCTGCATTTAGCGCTAACAGATTAGTTTGGAACGCGATACTGTCAATCAAGCCAATAATATCGGCAATTTTATTGCTTGACTGCGCTAATTCCGCCATCGCTTTTTGCGCCTGCGACATCACCTGATTACCGCTTTGTGCTTGCTGTTTCGCGCCCTCCGCTAAATCTGCCGCCTGATGTGCGCTCTGTGCGTTACTACGCACCGTTTCGGTGATTTTTTCCATTGCACTGACCGTATCTTGCAAGGTCGCCGCCTGTTTTTGAATGCGATCGGATAAGTCCGAACTGCCGCCAGCAATTTGCTGTGCGGCATCCGCCACCGTGACCGATGCAACACGCAACTCACTAATCGCACGCGCCATATTCGTCATCGACGTATTCACGGCTTCTTTCATCACACCAAGCTTACCGGCATAACTACCTGTAATACGCCGAGTCAAATCGCCTTCACTTTGAGCTACGACCACTTCAACCGTTTCGCTAATCCCCTTTTCTAATTGCGCCAAGGACAAATTTATATTGCGTTTAAGCGTATCTAAATCCCCGTTTAGTGCCAAATCCAAACGTCGTGAGAATTCTCCTTCAGCAATCGCCTGCATGGTATCGTTAATGCCGTTAATAGCCTGCTTGGTTTCACTCATCGCACCTTGTAAATCATCAAGCATTTTTTTGTAATCGCCCGCATAGCTGCTTTGCAAATGCAAATCATACTGACCTTGGCGCAACGCATGAATAGCCCGCTTAATTTCATCCAATACGTTTTGAATTTCATCCGCCGACAAATTCACTTGCTTTTTCAAGCTTTCCAAATCACCTTTTGAATCCGCTTGAATACGATATTCGAGCTGACCATGAGACAGCGCATGAATCATATCGGATACCGATACCATCAAATGCTGCACCCCTGTCATATAATTATTAAAACTTCGACTGACGCGACCCAACTCATCTTCACTGAGCGATTCGGTACGCACCGATAAACTACCTTGTTCATCGGCGTGATTGATTTTTTGTGTCATCTCCTTCAATGGCTGCAACACGGACAAACGCATCCGCGTGAATACTTGGAATAACAGCAAAATAAAGCCGCCGGACATCGCACCTTGCGCGACATAAATCATAAAATAGGTTTCACTTAACACCTTATTTAAAATGGTCATCGGTTCAGCCACGATATGCGCACCATTTAACGCACCCTCGCGCTCAATCCTATCGGCAATAAGTAGATAATCACCACGAATACTGACACCCTGCTCAATCAGCTGTGCCAAATCCTCACCAGCCAAAACCTGCTTCACCGCTTGGTCCACCTTATCCTCACCGGAATCCAATAAATTGACTCGCCCCGAAGACAGTTGCGCCGTGGTATACAAGCGATCACCGGCTGACTCCTGATGAGCAACGTGCGCCATCGGAATCGACATCACCACCGCACCCAATACACGCTCTCCATAAGGCACCGGCACAACTGCCCGAATATAACTCTTACCGGCTTCAAAACTCACTTCCGTTAGCGCTTTGGGCGGCAAACGATCTAAACTAATCGGCGCCCCGGCATGAGTCAATTCTTTAAGATTAGCATCATACACCGCCAAGCCGATGCCTTCCAAACCGCCGGTACTGGTATAATGCTGATAATTGACCTGCACAATTTGCCATAGCACCGTCTGCTGATTGTCATACAAACCATAAATAATCGCCGAATTACTCGCAATACCGACGGCGTTGGTCAAGGCGATCGTCTCAACACCCTTTAACTCCGCTTCCAAATTATTGTGCAACGTCTGGTGACGCTCCGCCACCGCACCTTGGTACAAATCATCCGCCACATTTTGCAGATAAATTTGCAGCACCACACTCCACACAATCGCCATTGCAATCAGCGGGATTAAGGTTTTTGCAAGAATACTGCGTTTAGGTAACGGGCTCCAGCGCACCATCCACTCATGAAGTGGCGTTGTCACAACACCCCGTTTGATAATACTCTGGCCATTACGAATATCAGCATACGCCTTTTCAACCTTATCAATTAAGCCACGCTCAATCGGATTGCGCACCGATTTGTAACCGATAATTTTACCGTCGCGTTCAATCGGCGCCACATTCGCCTCAACCCAGTAATAATCACCATTTTTACGCCGATTTTTAACATACTGATGCCAAGGCTCGCCGTTTTTTAACGTCGCCCACATATCCTCAAACACACTGGCCGGAACATCGGGATGGCGTATCATATTGTGCGGCTGGCCGTTTAGCTCTTCCCAACTAAAGCCACTTACCTCAACAAACGCCTGATTAACATAAGTAATATTACCCTCTAAATCGGTTTCGGATACAAGGGACAAGCCTTCGGCAATCTGATACTCATGCTGTGTAATCGGCTGATTTAATCTCATAATCGCGTTCTCAACATAATTAAATGGTCAGCAGATAGACCCTTGCCTCTGCATCAACCCTTATCCAGGCCTGGTGAAAAAATAAACCCACGCCCACAAAACGATAGCTACGGCGAAAGCAGATAACGTGCCCAAGCCAATCTATCTACCGACTCAGCGTGTCCAAAGCAGACACCTTTTTAGAATATAAACCAACCAACCCAAACGATTGATTTTAAATGT
This sequence comes from Thiomicrospira sp., assembly GCA_034005865.1. Lineage (GTDB taxonomy): Bacteria > Pseudomonadota > Gammaproteobacteria > Thiomicrospirales > Thiomicrospiraceae > Thiomicrospira. The sequence goes on from JAVETW010000042.1 coordinate 17,776, forward strand.
TATTTACCTCAAACCCCTTGCCAAACCCGCAAACTCGGATTCGAAGCATCATTTTATGCTCCCCAAAAAACGTCATCCTTAAACTCAACACATCGCCTAAACCCTTCAAAAACGCGGGCATTTTTTGCACTGTATAAAATTTAAATGGTTGTCGGATTGTAACGTTATTATCAAAAAAGACCAAGCGGTCAAGCGAACAAAATTGATTTAGTTCAAATCAGAATTCACTAATGAGGCAATTAATTCTATTGATTCGTTTAGCGCATTTCCTGCGGATCAACATCTAAACTCCAGCGCACTTGTGCCGCACACTCCATGCTCGCTAAATCGCCCTGCACTGCACTTAACCACTGATGCAACGCGCGCCGATCCGTGGACTGCAACAATAGCTGATAACGATAACGCCCTTGGCGACGTTCCATCGGCGCACTCACCGGTCCCCATACCTCACACGGCTGGGTCACCGTCGTCGCCAATAACGCACGTTTCACCGCATTTAAAAAACACAAAGCTTGCTGCGCAAGCAGCGACTCCGCCCGTACCAATATTTGAAAACTAAACGGCGGAAGCTGCGCCTGCTCTCGTTGTGCTAGTGCCTGTTCGGCAAACGCCTCATAGCCCCGCTCAACTAGCGTCACCAGCAACGGATGCTGCGGATGATGCGTTTGAATCAATACCTCGCCCGGTTGCGTGCCGCGCCCAGCGCGCCCGGCAACCTGAATCACCAGTTGCGCCATACGTTCAGCCGCCCGAAAATCCACGCTAAACAAACCCTGATCTAAATCAATCAGGCCCACCAACGTCACCTGAGGAAAATGATGCCCCTTCGCCAACATTTGCGTCCCAATTAACACCGCTGCCTCGCCTTGGTGAACCTGCGCCAATTTATCCATTAGGGCGCCCTTTCGCCGCGTCGTATCGCGATCGATGCGCCATATTGGATAGCCAGCAAAAGCCTCACGCAACACCTGCTCTAGGCGCTCCGTCCCCTGACCAATCGGTACAAACGCCTTCGCCCCACAATCAGGACAACAGGTGGGTGCTTTATCGCTATGCCCACAATGATGGCAACGCAATTCCGACCAGGCTTGGTGATAGGTGAGGTTCGCATCACAACTTGGACAAGCCGCTTGCCAGCCACAACTATGACACATCAAAACCGGTGCAAACCCACGTCGATTCAAAAACAGCAAGACTTGATTACCCGCGCCTAAATGGCGTTCGATTGCCGCGCGCAACGGTGCCGATACACCTTCGACTAAACGTTCACCGCGAATATCCAATAATTGGACTTTTGGCAACCTAGCTTGAGCCGCGCGCTGGTTAAGAATAAGGTGCTGATAACGCCCTTGGCGTACATTAAACAACGACTCCAGTGAGGGTGTAGCCGAACCCAGCACCACCGGCACCCCGCTCAACTGTGCGCGCCGAATCAACACATCACGCGCCGAATAGCGAAAGCCATCCTGCTGCTTAAACGACAAATCATGCTCTTCATCCAAAATGCACAAACCCAAATTGTGCAACGGTGCAAACACCGCCGAACGGGTACCCAATAACACCTTCACCGAGCCTTCGCGTACCAACTGCCAAGCACAATGGCGCTCGCTATCATTCAAACCGGAGTGAAGCGCGACCACCGGCTGTTGCAAATGCGCTTCAAAACGTGCCAGCGTTTGCGGCGTCAAACCAATCTCCGGCACCAATACCAACGCCTGTTGACCGCGCGCCAACACCGCCTCAATTAACGCCAAATAGACCTCGGTTTTGCCGCTACCGGTAACCCCTTGCAACAAAAATGTTTGAAACATCTGCCCCGACTGCAACACCTTATCCACCGCGCATTGCTGCTGTGCATTAAGGCTATGACGACAAGGTGGCGGCAAAGGGCGCGCTGCTAAACATGACGTAGTACGCGTATCTAACCAACCCAAACCCTGCCAACGACGCAACAACGCACGCCAATGGTCAAACATCTGATTTAACTGACTTTCCGTCCAGCTCGGTTGCTGCATAAACGCCGCCCATAACGCCCGCTGCTTGTGCGCGTTTTTAGCCAAACTATCCAACGAAATTTGCAGGCCTGCTGGACTCACGTACCACTCGGTTTGTCCTTCAATTTGGTTCGGTTCACCGGCACGCAAACGCTTAGGCAAGGCCGCCATCACCACCTCACCAATCGGTTCGTGATAATACGCCGCCGCCCAATTTAAAAACCCAAGGTCCAACGCAGAAAACAACGGCGCCTCATCCAAAACCGCACTAATCGGCTTAATTTTCGCCTCGTCATAGTCTGTCACGGTATCACACGCCAACACCAAACCTACCCGTGTTTGCCGACGAAACGGCACACGCACACGCACGCCGGGACTTAACTCGCCCACCTCACTGACATAATCCAACCCCTGCCAAAAAGGCCCCGCCAGTGCAACCTTAACAAACCATTTTTGCCGTTCCACCTCTGCAAACCCTACAACACAAAAACCGCTAACAAGAATAAGACCAACGCATACAACCCTAACCCAAACGCATTAGCACGCAACCAACGTCCGCCCGCCTGCGCCAACTGCGCGGGCGAATACTGCACAAACGCCAACCCAATCAACCCCAACGCCAGCAACAGTAACAACGCCACCACCCCCAACAACAGCGTATACAACGTCATAAGGTTGCACACGCAGTCAATAGCGAAGTCAAACGCACCAACCAGGCCTGCTGATTCTCAACCTGCGCACCGGCTAAAGCAAATGCCGTCGGCCAACAACGCGGCGTTTGCATTAATTGCGCCAACTCCTCGGCTACAGCTTGACACACAGACGCCTTATTTTCTGCGCAAAATTGTGTTACCGCCGGTGCAACACCTTCCTCCTCAATCGCAATGTAAGCCGCCAACAAACTATGCAAATGCGGCCAACGTTGTAAAAAATCGTCCTGCGCTTGCCAATCCATTAGTGCTCATCCTGTTGTGGAAACGCGGTTAACACATAATAATCCTCACCCTGACGCGCCAGCACCACCCGCACAACCGCTTGATCCGGCACAGGCAAACTAACCGTTCGCTCTCCCGATTGCTCCAACATCGCACGCGTCATGTAATATCCATGCGTCGGTACACGCGCAAAAAAAGCCTGCCTCGCCAAATCACCACGCCACCAATGCGCCACCGCTTCGCGCTCCATATTTAATACCGCATTGATAGAGGCCTGCGCCACCGCCAAATCACTAAAACTCGACACCGTATTTAAGCGCGTACTTTTGCGCAAACGCGCAATCAAATAAGCATCCGTTTTCGCCACATGACGTGCGATAGTGTGGCCTCCCATCGCCTCATGCGCCGCCAAATCAATATGAATTGGCTGGCGAACATCACCCAAACCGCCATCAACCGACTGCGCGCTTGGGCCACATCCCACTAACGCCAAACTCAACCACACCCACAACCCAATATACTTCACCCAAACGCCTCCTATATCGATACACTCAACGCCAAATAAATCTGCCAAACGCCCATCGCCATTACCGACACCCCTGCCAGCACCCGCACCCAACGAATCCGCGCCAAGCGCGTAAAATAAAACGCAAACGCCCCCATCAACAATAAATTAGGCAGCGTACCCAACCCAAATGCCAACATTACCGCCGCGCCCTGCGCCGCCGACGCCGCACTAAATGCCATAATCAGCGCGCTATACACCAAACCACAAGGCAACCAACCCCATACCATGCCGTATAACCAAGCTTGATGATAGTGCTCTACTGGCGAAAATCGTTGTGTATAAGGACTTAAGCGCCGCCACAACCCCCCGCCTAAACGCTCAATATGGACCACGCCCGCCCACCAACCGGCCAAATACAGCCCTAAAGCCAACATAAATACCCCAGCAAATACCTGCAACCCCTGCTGAATCGGCAAAAATGGCGCCAACGTAGTCAACGAGCTCGCCAACCAACCAATTAACGCCCCAGCGACAACATAACTACTTATTCGCCCAAGATTATAAGCAAGTTGAAAAGGAAACATCCGCCACTGACTCAGCTGATGACGAGGAGACAGGTTAAATGTCAGCGTACCAACCACACCGCCGCACATTCCCAAACAATGAACACCGCCCAACAGGCCGACTAAAAAAGCGGTCAATAATAAAGAATCGGCCATCATTATGTACTCTGACGCTCCAAGCTACGATAGCTTAATGCCTCGGCCAAATGCGCATTCGACACCTGCGCATGATTACTCATATCCGCTAGGGTGCGCGCGATACGCAATATTTTGTGATAACTGCGTGCCGACAAGCCCAAACGCGCAATCCCCTGCTGTAAAAACGCCTGCGCCGAATCACTCAACGCGACCCACTGATCAAGTTGCGCCACCGACAACGCGCTATTTAAACAACCCTGACGCTGTAGCTGACGTTCACGACTCGCCACCACCCGTGCGCGTACCTGGGCAGACGTTTCCGCATCGGGCTCAACCGCCGCCGTTAATTGCGCGACATCGACCGCCGGAATTTGCAGATGCAAATCAATCCTATCTAAAATCGGTCCGGAAATTTTGCGTTGATAACGCGCAATTTGATCCGGCGTATCCCTGCAACGCGGATCATCGGCGAAATAACCACTAGGGCTGGGGTTCATCGCGGTTACCAGCAGACTATTACACGGATAACTGATATGCTGCTTCACACGCGAAATATTCACCTGCTTTGTTTCCAAAGGTTCACGCAACGCCTCTAACACATCGCGATTAAACTCAGGCAATTCATCCAAAAATAAAATCTGCTCATGGGCAAGACTTAATGCGCCGGGCTTAGGGTTTTGACCACCGCCAATAATCGCCGCCGCCGAAGACGTATGATGCGGGCTCAAACAGCGCCGACTGAAAAAATCATCATGGCCAATTTGCTCACCTGCAATCGAACGCAACGCCGCATTTTCCAGCGCTTGTTGCTCAGTCATCGGCGGCAACAACGTCACCAAGCGTTGCGCCAACATACTCTTGCCCGCGCCCGGCGGCCCCACCATTAACAACGAATGATGACCACTCGCCGCCACCTCTAGCACCCGCTTCGCCTGCGCCTGCCCGCGCACATCCGCCAAATCCACCGCATAATCTAAGCGCGCGTCCCCCCTTGGCGGCGGCACGTTCAACATTGCGCCCTCAACCAAATAACGACAAATCTCTAATAAATGTGACGCCCCATAAACCAACGAATCCGACAACAATGCCGCTTCTAGCAGGCCTGCTTGCGGTATCACCAAAGTCTTCGCCTCGGCTTTACCTTTTAGCAACGCCGGTAACAAACCATTGACATGGCGCACCTCACCATTCAACCCCAGCTCACCATAAAACTCATGGTTATCCAACGCCGCCGCAGGCAGTTGCCCTGTCGCCACCAACACCGCCAACGCAATCGGCAAATCAAACCGACTTCCGCTTTTGGGCAAA
>JAVETW010000043.1:0-23158 GCA_034005865.1 Thiomicrospira sp.
TATATTTCATTGTGCTTATCTCTTGGTCGGGAAAAGTCAGTGAGTTTAGCTCAACTGGCTTTTCATGCCTAGATTGCACTTATTATCCGAAACCAAGTAATGTTAAAAATCGAACTCACAGAGAAAGAAATCTACTAAAACTGAATTCTTTCACAGGCTCCCAGCTTGGTAACCAGAAAGAGGTTGTGAGGGTTTTTTTGGGGTTTTTGTTTTGTTTGCGGGTAAAATCTAATGTGGTTCAGATTTGTGTGATAAACGCTCAATGGCACCGAATGGATTTCGTCGGTTATCTAGAATTGCGCTGATGATAACGTGATCATCCCGTATTTGGTAATAAATTGAATACGGAAAAGAGCGGGCAATCATTCGATAGTAACCCCATACAACAGGATGAATACCGGAAAAAAAGCCAAACGCTCTGTATCTAATATCAAACTGTCTGCACAATACTGCCCTAAGCGGCCATCCACCTTAGCGTAGAACTGTTTAGCTTCCACTAAATCTTGTTCAGCGGAAGGCGTAAACACAACAGGATAAATCATGCAGTCAAACGACGCTTGATCTCATTCAGACTCAACCATTTTGACGGTTCTTCAAGCTCATGTTCGCGCTGCACAAGCTCTTTTTCGTGCCACGACGGTGATTCAAAGCCTTCTTTTGATGACAGCGCTGCACTTACGGCTTCTAGAACCTCAATTTTACTTGCCAAAGGCACCTCAGCCATTTTTTGAATATCGATCAGCATATCCATTTCCTACAACATTCTGTTTCTGTTTAATAAACCATTTTCTACATGCTAGCATAATTAAATTACAGGATTAGAACTTCAGACAGTCTATAAAAATCAGTGTCCAATTATTTAGTATTTGAACCACGAAGACGCGAAGTCACGAAGGAAGTTAAAAGTGGGTGTCCTTTTAGTGCTACTTAGGCCTAGTCAAAATTCAGGCCTTTTTAGCCAGAAAACACCTTCTTTAAAAACAACTCACCTTTGCATCCTAAACACTCAACTAAAACTGTTTATGCAGAACATCTGTTAATAAAATTAATCTCATTGAATCTCTATAAGCCCATCTCCTTTACATTTTCTTAATCAAATATTCACAAAAAAGAAATGATTCATTTCGTTTAATACACCTGTTATTAAATTGGAGGTGCACATGAATCGTTTTTTATTGTTAGGCATGTTATTTCTACTGCCATTTGAACTCTTGCAGGCCAGTGCAGACATTGAATCAAGAGAGTACAAACTCATGCTAAACCCGCTGCAATTCATGTATGGCACTGAGTCAAGTGATGTGATTAACCTTATCGATAATGCCAAAACCACCATTGAGTTGGCGATTGATCGTGATGTCACAGGAACACCAACCTTAGCAAAACAGCGAAACGTGCGTTTTTACGATGTTGCTTCAAGTTGTCAGTTACACAACTTGGGCTATGTCTTTAGAGAAAGAATCGAAAATGGTAACTCAGAAGTAACACTTAAGTTTCGTGACGCCGACCGTTATATTGCAAGTTTTGAAGACCTGTCTTCAAACACCTCGGGCGCAGAAACCAAACTAGAAGCCGATTTAGGTGCCAACACAACCACCCCTTTTAAGGTTATTTACTCTCACTCTACCACCATACCCAATACCCGCACGCTTAACGATCTTTTAGACATCAACACCCATTTCCCAGGCTTTGATAGCAATTATGCGCTGCAGGACAGCCTCTCTCTTTCATTGGTCGGCAATCTCGTTATTTATGAGCGCGTTTATAAAAACGTGATGATTGATTTAGGACAGTTTGATGCCGAAATCAGTGTCACTCTGTGGTATCAAGGCCAACCCACATCACAACAAGCACCGCTCATCGCTGAATTGTCATTCAAATATGAAGATGCCAATGCCGAGTACACGAGCAAAGTAGTGAATCGAGCCAAACAAGCTTTTATGGCACTGCAAACCCTATCAGGAGTTGATTTAAGTGCAACCACCAAAACCGCACTGGTTTACCAGTTTAACCCGAATTTTTGTCAGTAAATTGATCGAAGATGTCCTGTATTTTTAAAAAAACCGAAAGGAAATATGTATGTTTAAACGCACCTTGTTATTGGGCTCTATTCTTTCCACAACCCTGTTAAGTGCTTGCGGTGGTTCATCTGACAGCACAACGCACGCGTCTACAAAGTCTGTATTTGACTCTTTCCCAGCGGCGGGTAGCAGCTTACCTTACAGCGTTTTAAGAAATGATATTATCGATGCTAAAACTCAACAAACACTCGAAATTCGCAATGGTGGTTATGGCTCAGCTATGACCAAACACCCCACCAACACCAATCAATTTTACGCCATGACAGACCGCGGTCCTAATGCTGCTTACACTGGCGGATCTTATGGATCAGGCGTTAAATTCCCAGTTCCCACTTACACGCCCCGTATCGGATTATTTGAAGTGGGCGAAAATGGTGCTATTACCCAAATAAAAGAAATCTTGCTAAAACGCCCAGACGGACGCTTAATCAGCGGACTGCCCAATAACTCTGGTTTAGGCGGAACTGGCGAAACTCCTTACAATGTAGATGGCACTCCAGTTCGACTTGATCAATCTGCTGATTATGATGCAACAACCAACCCCATCAAACTAGACGATTACGGTTTGGACTCTGAAGGTTTGGTGGCACTTAAAGATGGTACTTTCTGGGTAAGCGACGAATACGGCCCACACATTGTTCATTACGATGCCAACGGGATTGAAATTGGCCGCATCAACGCCTTTACAACCGACGCACGCGTAACAGACACTACAGGCATCAACCTACCCGCAGAGTTTGCTAATCGCTGGGCAAACCGTGGTATGGAAGGCTTAGCCATTACGCCTGATGAAAAAACCTTGGTCGGCATCATGCAATCAACTCTATACAACCCAACCAAAGCCGAAACCGTTAACTTCGACCTAACGCGTATTGTTACCATCAACTTAGAAACTAAAGAAATCGGCCAGTATTTGTATCAACAAGACAAAGCCAAAAACGCCAACTCTGAAATTGTCGCACTCAGTGCAACCGAGTTTTTAGTGATTGACCGCGACACCGCGTTTTTATATGGCGGCCCTAAAGGTTCGGCTTCGGCAACACCAGATGCCATCAAACATATTAACCGCATTGATCTAAGCACAGCAACCAACCTTGAAACAGTCGCTGCGGCAGGGCGTATTACTCAAGACGCCGCCACAGGTCTTTTGGTGGATGGTAAAACGCTAGAAGCTGTTCCAGCAGACAGCGGCGATGCTAATGTGTGGGCAACACTAGCCAAACTTGGCATTCAGCCTGTTGAAAAAACGCTAGTGGTCGATATGGTTGCCGAAAAAAGCTATCCTCACGACAAAATGGAAGGTTTATGGGTGATTAATGAAAACACCTTGGGTGTTATCAACGACGACGATTTTGCCACTTGGGTCACCGCAGGTGCCCTAGAACAAAAGATGCTCGACAGCAGCACGATTGACCATAACCACTTATTCATCATCAACACCAAATTGACTAAATAAGCTAAAAAACCCCGCGTCATCCTATTGATTAGCGGGGCTTTTAGGTCTTATTTTGACCAGGCCTGGTAAAAATTCAGGCCTTTTTTAGCTTTTTATCCTGCTTAAACTCAAAGAACAGCCCCCTAAAAGTTCCCTTGAGGTTCATCAATTATATTAATACCATTATAATAAATATTACTCTTTCATTAATCTTTTACGACAATGAGATTCAAAACAAAGTGGATGTCCTTTTGTTTTTTCAGACAGGGGCGGAACGTGTCAACATACTTTGCACCAGTTTTTTAAAAATTAAATTGCTTTTTGCTTCACCCTTGGCAGGGTCGGGAAGTTCACACCCGTTTCAATAGTATTCTGATCGGCCTTCTCGGGTATTGGATTAATACAGACTTCCGCTGGCGGTAATTTGACCAGTGGACGACCTTGACTAAAGCGTTGCGGATGTTTTGCAAACGCTTCATCTAACGCTTGTTGGCGTATTGTTACGATTTGCTTGTAATCACCGCTAAACACTTGATAAGGTGTAAACCCCGCCAGACTGCTGTGGTGATGTTGACACGTTCCGCAAGCGTCTGGGCTGAACAAAAACCTATTTAGCGACTAATACTAAAAAAAACGTCGTACCTTCGTGAGTTTATGGTTAAAAAATGAATTCAAGTCAACAAACCCTGGAGTATCCGCTTACATCACACAGTTTGGTTTAAATGGAATCAAACTTAATCGAGCCAATCCGGCTTTGGACTGATTTCACCGGATTTTTCATAACCATAATCCACAAACTGATGCAGCGTTAAATCGTGACAATGAATTAATTCTATTAGGCGTGGATCGTTGGCGGTTAGTGTCGCCTCTACACCGTTTTCAATAGCTCGATAATCCATTCGAATTTGTTCTCGAAATTCAAACAAAGCCGCAAACAAAGGATCCCACGAGCGAATCGCTCGCCCATTGGCAAAACGCTGTTCCATGCCGATCACATGGTCTTGTAATATTTTTGCTAAGCGCGGATTTTCGCTGGTTGTACGCGCAATAAGGCCGTTTTCTATCCGCTCGGTTTCGCGTTTAAGTTGGTTATGACATTGCAATAATTCGGCAAACAAAGCTTGGTCACGTTTATGCGCTTCGTCCGAACCGTGGCCATGTCGATAGTTATGTGGATGCATTGATTTTCCTTAAGCGTTTTGTCATCGCTATTAATTTATTCATTTAGCGCTAAACGTCAACCAAATCGGAGCCGCCAAAACAAAAAAAGCGGCATAAGAGCCGCTAAAATTCTGAGGAGCTAAACTGAACTCATAACGAGTTAAGTTAAGACTAAAATTTGACTACAATGACTTAAATCAAATTTAAGATTAGTTTAGCCGAATCAACTAGGATAACAATGCGAAAGTATTGAGAAAGTATGACTAATGAAACGGTTTTAGCAGGCCTGCTAAAACCGTTGTTAACTTATCGAAGTACGTTCTGCACGGCTTCGTTAGTAGCCGATGAAGCTGTGTCAGTAAGTTGTGCTTGTGTATAGTTGCTAGCATTTTGTAGCTGAGAAGCATATACACGTGGCGCTGAATCGCGAACGTTGACACTACTTTCTTCTAATGCACTTTTTTCATTGACCATTTTACTGGCCGCTAAATCACGATAATCCGTTGGTTGAACCATCGCTGCTCTATCAGATAAGGTCACTGTCGTATTACCACCACTGGTGGTTTCTACCTGTCGCTGATCAGTGACTTTCGCGGCATCACGTTGTGCCGTGTTATCAGTTTGCGACGGCAGCTGACTGTAAGCGACCGAGTGCATGGCTGTATTAATGGTAACACTCATTTTTTACCCCCTTTTTTAAAATCTACAATATCATTATGGCACAGTTAGACTTTTTATACAGTGGAATAAATAAGTAACGCATTGAAATTAATCGTGATATTGAATCACCGAGCGAACTTTCATACCTTGATAACTGAACGAATTAAGCGCAGCTAAATCGACCAAACACGCCAGACCTACTACGTCATAGCCAACTTTAGCGCACAAATCGCACGCTGCTTGCATGGAACCGCCGGTAGCGATTAAATCGTCCAATAAAATCACTCGAGATCCGTCACCTTTTTGCATTTCCAATTTGTCACGACCATACTCCAAGCCATATTCTATTGAGGCGTGAACATTAGGTAATTTACCCGGCTTACGCACTTTAATAAAACCCTTATCATGTTTGTAGGCAAGGGCAGATGCAAAAATAAATCCGCGTGATTCAATGCCGGCGATGTGGTCTATTTGTTTCCATTCTTCATCGCTAAATAGTGTGCTTAACGCATCAATCGTGGCTTGAAAATGATGTTTTAGTAAAGGGGATATATCACGAAACAAAATACCTGGTTTTGGAAAATCCGGCACATTAGCCATATAGTGAGCAAGCGGATGATTTGACATTAATTTTTCCTTGTATTAGTAAGTGTATTAATCATTCTTTGAACATGCAAAAACAATAGATTTAGTCCAGCAGGTGAACTCAGGATTTAAACTCTATCGGTAAAGGGCGGCCATAATAATAACCTTGTAATAACTCGCAACCTAAATCAGTGAGCGCTTGTGATTGTTCTGAGGTTTCAACGCCTTCGGCAATCACTTTTAAATCAAGGGTTTTGGCCAAACCAATAATGGTTTGTACAATCGCCGCATCGTTAGCATCAACTAACATATCTCGAACAAAGGACTGATCGACTTTTAAACAAGACAGCGGTAAATTTTTTAAATAACTGAGCGAGGAATAACCTGTACCAAAGTCATCTAATGCAAAATGAACGCCTTTGTCGCGCAGGGTTTTCATCTTAATAATACAGTCTTCAATATTTTCCATTAACAAACTTTCAGTTAATTCGAGCTCAAGTTTAGAACAATCAATGTTAAATTCTTCGAGCCAATAATTGAGTCGATCAACAAAGTCTTCTTGGCGAAATTGGCGTTCGCTAATATTAATCGCTAAGGTTAAATGCTGATATTCATCATGTTGTTGCCAATAGGCTAACGTTTGGCAAGCCGATTGAATAACCCAATCGCCTATTTGTAAAATTAAGCCTGTTTCCTCGGCGACGGGAATAAAATCGATTGGCGCAATCATGCCTTTTTGCGGATGGTGCCAGCGTATTAACGCTTCATAACCATGAATATGTCCTTTGTAATCAACCTTAGGTTGATAAAAAAGCAAAAACTCGCTTTTTTCGATCGCTGAGCGTAAATCTGCTTCTAGTTCGCTGCGTTTTGCCGCTGCTTCTTGCATGGTCGGGTCAAAAAAACGCAACGCATTACGCCCAGCAGCTTTTGCTTGATACATCGCTAAATCGGAACGTTTCATTAATTCTTCCGCCGATTCATGTTGATCAAAAAATAAATTTATACCGATACTGGCAGTGAGTACATATTGGCTTTCAGAGAGTAAAAACGGCTGGCGAAATAGGCTAAGAATTTTTTCAGCAATGAAGCGGGTTTGAGTTATCGCTTCGGATTTTTCAAAACTTAGCCCTTGTAACAGAATAATAAATTCGTCACCGCCGGGGCGGGCTACGGTATCACCTTCTCGAACACAGGATTTTAAACGGGCCGCAACTTGTTTTAATAATTCATCACCGAGTTTATGACCTAAAGTATCGTTGAGATTTTTGAAATGATCTAAATCTATAAATAACAACGCGCAATGATAGTAATAGCGTTTATTTGATGACAAAGCTAACTCGATATGGTCTTCTAGTAGTCGCCGATTTGCTAAACCGGTTAAAGGATCATAAAACGCAAGTTGATGAATTTTTTCTTCGTTGAGTTTTCGTAGCGTAATATCGCTAAACGTAGATAAATAATGTGTAATTTCACCGTTATTATTACGAATGGTGGTAATCACTTGATGTTCGGGATAAATTTCGCCATTTTTACGGCGGTTCCATATTTCGCCAGACCAACCGCCATGATGCAATAAACCATCCCACATGGTTTCAAAAAATGCCTTATCTTGTACATCGGATTTTAAAATACGCGGCGTTTGACCTATTACCTCTTGCGGTTGATAGCCGGTTATTTCAGTAAATGCATGATTAACACGAATAATTTTTTCATTTGCATCGGTAATTAAAATAGCTTCTTGCGTTTCAAACGCCACCGCCGCAATCCGTAAGTCGTCTTCATTGCGTTGCAAATTGCTAACACTTTGTTTTAAACGTCTGTTAAACCACAGCAAAATCACGCTTAATAATACAATCACTAAAACTAGCGTGCTAAGCGCTAATACTTCTACTCGGTGACTATGCCAGATATCTTGCCAACTAATTTGAGTTTTAACATGGTATGGCGGCAGCGCCAATGCGCGCATCAGTTCGCGTACCGGTTCGTAATCTGCTGGCACTGAAAAACCATATATACCGGCTTGACGCATTAGCGCGGTATTGTAAGGGAGGGCTAATAATGCTCCGGCGAGTTGACCGGCATATTCATCTTCAACATGAGGCATAGCGGCAATCGGCCATTCCGGATATAAACGCGTTGATAGCGCATAAGGAAATCCGGGCAGGGCTTGTTCGTGTAAAACACGCAGCGTGTCAGGTTGAATAAGCTTATTTTCGATAAGACTTTCGAGTACACCAGTGCGCACAAACGCTGCATCGGCTGTATCGTCCAATACCGCTTGTATCGCTTTATCATGCGGCATATCGGTTTCGACTAGTTTAAAGGATTCGGCATTTATTCCGTGTTGCATTAATTCATAACGTTGCATCATATATCCGCCAAGTGATTGTTTACTTGGCGCGGCAATAGTCCGACCTTTTAAATCATCGAGCGCGAGTAAATCGGTGCGACTTTGTTTTACCAAAATAACACCACCAAAACCACGAATAGCTTGACCACGTTCGGCATTAATTAAACTCACCAGTGGGCTGGATAATCCATGCGCATGACTGATTTCAATATACGAGGCAGAATTGGTAAAAACAAAATCGATTTCACGACGTGAAATCGAACTCACTAATTGTTGATAGTTAAGCGGACGCAGTTCAATTTGAATTAGATCGAGTTTTTCATTTAATTGGTTTATAAGTGGTTGCCATTTTTCTAAAATTGTTTCTTCGCTTTCAAATGCTAGTTTGCCGATCACAAGCGTAGGTTTTGACCAGGCCTGCTGAACCCAGCAAAACATCAATACCAAACCGAATACGAGCGCTTTCATAGGTATTCCTTTGGGATAAATTGATTGGTCAATAAATCTCGCAAATCACAGTCTGCAACCATAATATCGGCTTGTTTCATCAACGCGACCAAATAATTTGCCGCTTCGATTACTCGTTGATCTTGCTCGGATAAATACGCATAATTAACCAGCGCATCAGGCAATAATAATCCTCGGTAAACTTGCAATACTTCCTCTGCCGGTAAACCAAGACGCTTCGCCACGCGATAACTGGCATCCATCGGATTAACTCGATAATGATGTAGGCCTTTAAAATGTGCGCGGATAAGTTCACGTAAAGCGGATTGATGCGAATTAATCGCCTGCTTATTTACCACTAATACATCAAAAATCATATCCGGTATTTGCCGACTGTCGAATAGGCGAAAACCTCCTGATTTGATCAATTTACCCGCATTCGGTTCGTAGGTTATAACGGCGTCAATTTTGTGTGTTTGCCAAGCTAATAGATGTTGATCGATAGTTAAGGTAACTTTTGTCACTTCCTGCGGTTGCAGATGCGCTTGTGCCAATAACTGATGAAACATCAGCGCACCAAGTGCAGAATCTTCAACCCCAATGCGTTTGGCGCGCAGTTGTTCAATATGTTGAATTGAAGGACGACTAATGACAACATCGGCACCAAGGGATATATCAAAAACCAACACAATTTTTAAATCTAAACCTTCGCTGCATAGTCGTATCGCTTCATCAAGGGTAAGCATCGCCGCATGTGCGCGCTGGTCGCGCAGTGCTTGCATGGATTCGCTTGCTGAATGGGTAAACATTAATTCAATGTCATCGGTTTTTAACCAGTCTAAATCGCGCGCCATGTAAATAAATTCATAACCGGGCCAAATATGACCGGCAACAACAAATTTTTGCGCAAAACTACAACCGCTTAACCAAGGCATACAGCTGAATGCCGCAGCGCTTTTTAAAATATGACGACGTGATAACAACCCTGTTTTATCCGAATTCATCGGTAAACCTCATGCGTTTTATTTACCTACACAAAACGAAGTAAATATGCGTCCTAACAAATCATCGGAACTAAAACGTCCAGTGATACTAGCCAACGCTTGTTGCGCGCAGCGTAAATCTTCCGCCACTAATTCTCCAGCAGCAAAATGCTGTAATTGATATTGAGCATTTTCAACCAATTTTAGCGCCGACTCAAGGGCATCTAAATGACGTTTTCGTGCCAAAAAAACACCTTCTGTTGTTTGCTGATAGCCCATTGTTTGTTTTAAATGTTCGATTAATATATCCAAACCGATTTTATGTTTTGCTGATAACCATATTTCGGTTATCCCATCGCGTTGTAGCAGGCCTGGTTGAGCTTGAATTAAATCTATTTTGTTTCGAATTAAGCTAAAGGGTAACGACGGTGGTAATTTAGCAAGAATGGCTGCATCTTCTGGGTGAATTGATTCACCCGCTTGCACCATGACCAATACCCTGTCTGCTTTTTCTATCGCTTGCCAAGCACGTTGAATACCAATTTGTTCTACTTGATCACCGGTTTCGCGTAATCCTGCCGTATCTAAAATATGTAGCGGCATACCGTCGAGGTAAATTTCTTCTTTTACAATATCGCGAGTGGTACCGGCAATGTCGGTCACGATCGCCGTTTCGCGTCCAGATAAGGCATTCAGTAGACTCGATTTACCGGCGTTAGGGCGACCTAAAATTACCACGGACATACCATCACGCAACAAAGCACCTTGTTGCGCCGAACGTAAAATAGCCTGAAGTCTTTGCAATAAATGGGCTAATTCGCCAGCGACACGACCATCAGATAAAAAATCAATTTCCTCTTCCGGAAAATCAATCGCCGCTTCTACATAGATACGTAATTGGATTAATGCCTCTACCAATTCGTTAATTTGATGGGAAAAATCACCTTGTAACGATTTCAACGCCGATTTGGCTGCCTGTTCTGTCGAGGCTTCAATTAAATCAGCAATCGCTTCCGCTTGTGTTAAATCCAATTTGTCGTTTAAAAACGCTTGTTTGGAAAACTCCCCCGGTTGCGCTAAACGTGCGCCTAGTTGTAACACACGCTGTAATAACCACTGCAAAATGACCGGTCCACCATGAGCTTGTAATTCAACTACATCTTCACCAGTGAATGAATGGGGTGCTTTAAAAAATAAACTGATTCCTTGATCTAGTACTTCACCTTTTGCACCATAAAACGCGCCGTAACGTGCATAACGCGGGGTAGGTAAAGGAGCATTAATAATCTGCTCGCAAATAAATGATGCCATAGGCCCGGAAATACGAATAATACCAACGCCACCTCGTCCTAGAGGGGTGGCGATAGCCGCGATGGTATCGTTGGAAGAATTAATTGAAGTCAAAATCGTCTATCTCAGGTAAAGGTGGGTGGCCATTGTATATTAAATTAGTACGATATTGTAAGTAGGTTTCACGGTAAAAAATATAAGGATCAGGCATATAGCGCATTTGTTCGGCTAAATCCAAAACCTTAATATAATTATTAAACTTATCAATTAAAAATACGGCTATTTCACCTTTTAAATCTGTTTGAATAATATAACGATAAGTAGGATCGTATAAACCATCTACACTTGAACCAAGTAATTCGCGGGTTGTATAAGCGCCGACAATAGGCAAAACAACAAATGAAGCATCATCCCATACGCCCCATTTATATAAGGTTTGGCCCAAATCTTCTTTTTCATAAGGTAAGCCTGCTGGTGTGGCAATATCGATTATGCCACCTAGACCAAAAACAGTATTGATACTAAAGCGCATAAAATCGCCTAAACCGCGTTCAATTTCACCTTGAAAAAAATTGTTTATCATATTAATTGGCATACGCAAATTAATTAAAAAATTACTGGTTCCTTTTTGAATAGGTGAGGGAATATAGTTTTTATAAGCTTTTCCAACAGGTTGACCTATATAGTTATTAAATTCCATATTGAAATCAAACATAGAACGGTTGAATTCTTCATACGGATCTTCGTTATTCATAGGTTTAGCAAAGGCTGTAGAATACGTTAAAAAAATTAGTAAAATTATCGTAGTTATTTTTTTCATGTTTTTACGTCAGTTAGTGGATTGGTAATGGTCATTGTACAAGGAATTTTAATCGATTGAATTGCTTCAATAAAATGGTTTAGTACTTGTTGTCGAGGAAAGCTTTTTCGCCATGCCAACGCAACTTGACGTGAAGGGGTAGGGGACTCTATTTTACGTATTGCCAGTAGTTCTTCATGGCCATTAATTGAGCTGCAAGGCAATATGGTAATTCCTGCACCTGATGCAACCATAAATCGAATAGTTTCGAGTGAACTGCCTTCAAGTGTTCGCTGCATTTGATCACGTTCAAATTGCAGGCCTGCTATATTAGGAAAAGCATCGACCACTTGATCTCGAAAACAATGTCCAGCACCGAGTAATAAAAACGTTTGGTTTTTTAGATCAGCTATTTTTATTGTTTTATTTTCGCTTAATGGATGATCAGGGGGGAAGGCTAATACAAAGGGTTCTTCGTATAAAATTTTAGTTTCAATCGCCGGATCTTCATAGGGTAAAGATAAAATGACAAAATCTAATTCTCCTTGATGCAGTTTATCCATTAGTTGTTTAGTGTAATTTTCTTCTACAATTAGGGGAATTTGAGGTAATAGACGATGAAATGCAGGGATGAGTTTTGGTAATAAATAAGGTGCTATGGTGTAGATGGCACCTATACGTAATTCTCCGCTATGATCACCTTGTTCTTCTTTCGCTAATTGTTTGATTTGTTCTGATTGTAGTAATATTGATTCGGCTAGGCTGATGATTTTTTCACCGATTGCGGTAACCAAAATATCGTTTCGATGGCGTTCAAATAAGGTAATACCAAGTTCATCTTCGAGCTTTTTTATCGCGATACTTAGGGTGGGTTGGCTTACATAGCAGCTTTCTGAGGCTTTACGAAAGTGGCGATACTTAGCGACAGCGACGATATATTTAAGCTCATTGAGCGTCATAAAGTTATCCCTATAAGGTATAAGATTTAATTTCTTTCTTTTTTTTTGTTCTTATTGGGGAACGCAAAAAACGGTATAAAGAAATTTTTATTTTTATTTTCAATAACTTAAATTGTGTTTAAGCTGTTTAGTAACTGGGGTTAAGTCTATTGAATCACCAGTGGGTGGTTTGTGGATAAATTTTAGTTTTGCCTTATATCGCTAACTTATCCCCTGTTATACACAACTTATTATAAAAGTTGTTGGCTTGTTTTGTTGTGTAAAACATAAGACAATCCTGCCATCAACAAGAGATGCCGCTATGTTTATTGAACTTGCCAAACAACGACGTACCATTTATCAATTTTCTGCGACACCAGTCATGTTGCATCAGCTTGAGCGCTGTCTTGAAGCGGCTATTTGGGCGCCGAATCATGGTTTAACCGAACCCTGGCGTTTTTTTGTAATAGGACCGAAAACACGTGAAGCCTTACGATTGATTTATGCAAGCTCGCGTGCGGCGAAACGCGCTGAAGTCGATACGGTTGAATATGATGCGATTTATCAGAAGGCTTTGGCAAAATTTGACGCGATACCGCAAGTGATATTGGTGGCCCAAAAACGTTGTGAGGATGCGGTTGTATCGAAGGAAGATTATGCGGCTTGCGCCTGTGCGATTCAAAATTTTCAGTTAGCGGCATGGGAGCAGGGGATAGGCGTGCAATGGAGTACCGGGCCGATTATTAAGGCGATTGATACTTATCAGGCATTAGGGGTATCGGTGGACGACGTGGAATGGATTGGTATTTTATACATGGGCTATGCCGATTGTATTCCTAACCAACGTCGTCAACCTTTATCCGAAGTGGTGCGTTTTTGTCCCTAAATTTTGCTTATTTTAATGCCAGTTGTTTTAACGCCAGCATTTGTGTTCGGATGAGCTCTCGTGTTGTGTTATCGGTTATTTCACCTTGTTCATTAAAACGTTCACTGGCATTCGCTACCATGATTTCCGGTTGATTGAGCAGTTTAGCATCCGGGTAAATTAAAATTTGGCGCAGGTGATATTGCGCGCGTGCGCCACCTAATGCACTTGGGCTGGCGCTGAGTAAAGCGGTTGGTTTATGTTTGAGTGGTGCATCGGGATGAATCGATAACCAATCAATGGCGTTTTTCATGGCAGCGGTAACGGAATAATTAAATTCCGGTGAAGCTAACACCAAGGCTTGTGCTTGGTTGATAGTGTTCGCTAAATCAAGCACTTGTTGCGGAAATCCGTTGCCAAGTTGATCGGGATTGAGCATAGGTAAGTCGTTGAGGGTCAAAATATCCATGGTTACGTCATCGGGCAAAAGTTGCGCCGCATTGCGTAATAAAGCTGTGTTAAACGAGGCTTGGCGTAAGCTTCCACTGAGGGCAATAAATTTCATGTTGTTCTCCTTGAACTGGGTTGAAAATGAGTAAGGGGTTAATTAAATATAGTGTTGGGTTTAAATTAACTGTTTGTAAATCAAGCAAATAAGCGGTTGAGGTTTTAGGCTAAATCAAATAATAAAAATTCGCTTGCTTGTGTCGCTTGAATTTGCAGGCCTGCTTCTTCTTCAACCGCTAAACCATCACCCGTTTGCATTTTAAGTTGCTTGTTGATCTGTAATTCGCCGCGCACGCATTGCAGCCATACACCGCGTTGTTGTGCAATCGGATAATGCAGCTGTTGATGTTTAGCTAAACAAGCGCGATAAAGTCTAGCGTCTTGGTTTATTTTTACCCGACCTTCGCCGCCTTCGGCATCTGCTAAACGTGTTAATTCTCCTTCTTGTCCTTGGTGATAGCTAATTTGCTGATAACTCGGTTGCAACTGTTGTTGTTGGGGTAATAACCAAATTTGGTATAAATGGGTTTGTTGTTGAGTCGATGGATTAAATTCGCTATGTGTTATACCGCGACCGGCGCTCATCGCTTGGATTTCGCCTTGATGTATGGTTTCGACATTACCCATGCTATCGCGGTGCGCTAAGTCGCCTTCGATAACATAGGTGATAATCTCCATATTGTCGTGCGGATGCGTCGGAAAACCGCTATTGGCGGCTATCCAATCTTCATTAATGACACGCAAGCTGCGAAATCCCATATAACGGCGATCGATATAACGTGAAAATGAAAAACTGTGATATGACGTAAGCCAATTGTTTTGAGTTAAACCTCTATCTTGCGCTGAACGTAGTGTCATCATGTTATTCACTCCTTATTAGTTGTTAAATGAAGTTGGTCATCATTCACTAAGGTGTAGGATAACTTTTTCTTATAGAATTGATAATCTCCTTTTTAACAATACACTTTTTCTATTTGAGAAATAATAACGATGATGAATCGAAAAGATGTGCTTGAAGGATTAACTATTTTTGTGCAGGTTATCGAGTCAGGTAGTTTTAGTGGTGCGGCGACTGAGTTAGGTCATGCCGTTTCACATATAAGTAAATCGATTACTAAACTGGAGCAAAGGCTAGGTGCGCGCCTTATCAATCGCACAACACGTCGTTTGAGTTTGACGGACTTAGGTCGCGTGTATTTTGAAAAAGCAAAGCAAATTGTGCAAGATGCGTATGAAGCGGAACAGAGTATTCATCAATTTCAAGATACGCCTAGTGGCCGTTTAAAAATTTCTTTGCCGAGTAGTTTTGGTCAATCACATATGCAACCGGTGATTGTAAACTACATACAACGTTATCCCGAGGTCAAGCTGCAGGTGGATTTTAGCAGTCGTTTAGTGGACGTAATTGGTGAAGGCTTCGATTTATGCGTGCGTATGGGACAATTAAAATCTTCTAATTTGATTAGTCGTACGTTACTGGAGTTTGAGTTTTTAACCGTGGCAACGCCGGATTATCTTGCCCATTTTGGGTTACCTACGCATCCGTATGACTTAAAACGTCATCGCGCAATTAAGTATCAATATAATCAGGTCCCGATTACATGGGAATATCAAACGCCCCACGGCGATAGTTTTCATGTTGATGTCGAAAATTGGGTCGAATGCAATAATTTACCTCTGCAAAAAAGTTTGGTAATGGCGGGCGTGGGTATTGCGCGTCTACCGAGTTATCTGTGTCAATCTGAGTTAGCGAGTGGCGCATTGCAGGCGGTACTTTGTGAGTATACGATGCCTAAACAAACCGCCTCGATAGTTTATCCGCATCGTTTGCATCTATCTGCAAAAGTGCGGGCGTTTGTCGATTTGGCATTAGCTCATTTTGCAAATGAATCAGAAATAGCAAATTAACTTGCGATAAAAAGGACAGATTATGTATAACCATCATCAAAAAGATACCTTGTTCTCACAAGCTTATGAAGCGGTTGGCGCGTTCCAATTCGATGAGTCTGTGGTGGCGGTTTTTCCAGATATGATTCAACGCTCTGTGCCAGGTTATCAAACGATCTTAACCGGCATTGGTGAATTAACCTCTCAATTTGTCAGGCCAGGGAGTTGTTTGTATGACTTGGGGTGTTCCTTAGGTGCGGTGAGCTTAACGATGCGGCGTAAAATCCCTTATCCTGATTGTAAAATTATTGCGGTAGATAATTCAAAAGCCATGATTGAACGTGCGCAAAGTTACGTTGCAGCGTTTCATTCTGAGGTTAGTGTCGAATTTATGTTGGCGGATATGATGGATGTTGAAATACGTAACGCCTCTATTATTGTTCTGAATTTTACCCTGCAGTTTATCGAACCGAGTTTGCGTGAAATATTGCTCCAACGAATTTACGAGGGTCTTAACCCGGGTGGACTATTAATTTTGTCGGAAAAAATTCATTTTGATGAGCCGTTAGTTCAAACAACGATTGAGCATTTGCATTTGCAATTTAAACGGGCAAATGGCTATTCCGAATTAGAAATTAGTCAAAAGCGAGCCTCGTTAGATAATGTTCTTATCAGTGATACGAGTCAAACTCATTTACAGAGGCTAAAAACAGTAGGTTTTAACCATGCAAGTATTTGGTTGCAAGCGTATAATTTTGCGTCATTTTTAGCGATAAAAGATTAAAAAGAGGCACGTTCCACGTGAAACATCATTTAGATAGTTTATGGCCTAGATTAAAAGACACGCCGCTAGAATTATGGATACAACAACTTCCAGCGTTAATTGATGAAGCGTTACATCCAGAATTTAATGGAAATCTATCGCGTTGGCTTGACGCATTGAATCAAATTCAACAGTTTCTACCGGCACAAACGGTTGAACTGAATCAAGCGGTGATTCAAATGAGTAGTGATAATTTTACGCAAACACAAGGCCAACAACTTGAACAGGCTTTGCGACAACTTATGCCCTGGCGAAAAGGTCCTTTTGCTGTGCAGGGTATTTATATTGATACCGAATGGCGTTCGGATTGGAAATGGCAAAGAGTCAGACCACATCTTGCACCCCTTAAAAATCGTAAAATTTTAGACGTAGGTTGTGGCAGTGGTTATCACCTTTGGCGAATGGCAGGAGAGGAAGCAGGCCTGGTTATCGGCATTGATCCCAGTTTACTGTTTATGGCGCAATTCTTAGCCATTCGTCATTTTGTCGGTGAAGCACATCCGGTTTATTTTCTGCCCTTGCCTTTAGAAGTTTTGCCGGAATCTAAATATGGCGGTGGCTTTGATACGGTGTTTTCAATGGGCGTACTTTATCACCGTCGTTCTCCGTTGGATCATTTGGACGAATTGAAGCGCCAACTCAGAAAGGGTGGCGAATTGGTGTTAGAAACGCTGGTTATCCCGGCTGAATATGGACAAATTCTAGTGCCTGAGGATCGCTATGCGCAAATGCGCAATGTATGGTTTTTGCCATCTGTGGCTGAATTAACCCATTGGATGCAACGTTTAGGCTTTGAAAATGTGCGCTGTGTCGATTTAGATCAAACGTCTATTGAAGAACAACGTTCAACCGATTGGATGCAATGGTTATCATTGAAAGATTTCTTAGATCCAAACGATTCGAATAAAACGGTAGAAGGTTATCCTGCGCCATTGCGGGCCGTTATGATGGCGAACAAACCCTAAAGACCTAATGTATGCTTATGTTCCTTGGCTTCTCGTTTCTATGCTCTTGGGGCTGTGAAAGAATTCATGTAAATTCACCACAGAGACACAGAGTCACGAAGACTTTTAAAATAAAGAGACCTAAATGTTAAAAATCTTCGTGTTCTTCGTGACCTTCGTGGTTCAAAAATATTAAGCTTGGCCTAGGCTTTTTTGAGGACTGTTTCCAAATAAACGATCAAAAAATGCCCGACGTTCATCAACCATTTTTTGGATATTTTTTTGCAATTCCTCAAACCAATTAGCACTCGACTCGGCGGTATTGGTTGATGTAAAAGTTGCAGATTGGCGGTTAGCGGATGACACTGGCGTAGAAAACTGTTCACGTAAACGATTGACCTGTTCAATCCAATGATTTAGTGTATCGGTCATACGTTGTAAAGCTTTAAACTCATGTGTATCTTCTAAACCGCGCCAATCATCTGCTTCAATTAACGGCATTAAATCAATCGCTTGGCTGGTTTTCGCTTCGCCATTTTCCATTAATACGAGCCCAGCGGCTTTAGATTGACCTTGCAATGCGCCATTGTGATCGCGCAATGTGTATTCAAAAGGCACTTGACCTAAATAAATCGCGCCAACACCGGCTTGCGCTAAGCTGATAGTAGAACTGTCATCGGTTTGATCTAGCCAAATTTTTAATTGACTAAAAATACGATCATTTTCATCTATCCAACCATTGCCATCATCATCGTGTTCGGCCAGTTCAGCGTAAGCATCACCCGTGCGTGTGCCAAATAATTCACCGCCATCGCTGACTCGTCCATCACCATTCGCATCAAAAGTCAGATAACCTGCGCCACCCCCTAAAGCGGCATAACGTGCGTTTTCACCGTTTGCCAATAAATCAAATTCAAATGTGGTATCGCGCAGTTGTACCGGTTGATCACCAAGATTAATCACCAGCGGATCGTGCATCGCGACCTGTTGTAAACTTAATTGGCTGAGTGCCTGAATATCTATGTGTTGTTGATGTTGAAGCTGTAAATTAAAGTCTATTTGACGACCATCGCTCAAACTGACTTGTCCGGAGGCGCTAATAAGATGTTGGCTACCTTGCTGAAAATGAATCTGTTGCTTAAATTGAAACTCAGCTAACCCTGATGCCTCAATCTGAGCACTTTGCTGACTTGGAAACGCTTGCTTAATGGCAATTTGAGCGCTATTTGCTTGCAGTTGCACCTGCGTGAGTTGTGCCGAGGCCTTAACCATAGCGTGTTGTTGCACAGATTGATCGCCATAGGTTACGTGACTTGCAGAATGTAATTTACTTTGAATCGATTGCTGTGCTTGAAAGCTATGTTGGCTGGTGAGTTCTAAAGGACGCAATGCACTTGCCGCCGAATTGGACGAGGTGTGTTGTGTTTTTGCTTCCACTGACAAGCGTTGATAGTGGTTAGACGCTTGGCTAAGTTGAATAGTCGATTGCGCGATAATCATGTTGACGTTCTCCGTATTAGGTTAAATCCCTTGTGTGTGGAGAAGCATCTGCTTCTGGTCAAATAGGTTTTATTTTTATTATCGGCTTAAAACGCACAAACTTGAGTTTTTTACTTTAAAGCTATTGAATCATGGCCATAAAAAAGCCGCGATAAACGCGGCTGAGTGGAAACAAGAGATTTGCAGATGTTTAGTAGGTTACGCCGTATTTTTTGAAGTAAACCTTGTCGGCTTCGATGTCATAGGTCCAAGGTAAACCAGCGTTTTTCCAACCATTTACAATGCGGAAACCTTTTTTATCACCGTCTTTTGCTGTCCCGCCTTCAAAACCACCTAACAATAAATAGACGTTTTTATAGCCGTATTGATCTAATACTTTGGCCATAGGTGCGGCGCGCTCAGACGCGGAACGGCACATAACAATAATTTTGCTTTCTTCATTACCGCCTAGTTCAGCTAATTTTTCTTCAAAATCGCTGATCCACGTTGGGTTAGGTGCCGGCATATAACGCGGCATATTTTGTTTGGTGTCCATTTGTGAATAATCAAACATCACCGAAGGTAACATGATTTTGGCAAGCGGCGTGTAGCCGACAAACATCCATTCTTCCGGCGTACGCACGTCAACTAAAATAGCGCTTTCGTCTTTAGTAATCATGTCATAGGCTTGTTGTGGTGTCACATACAAACCTTGCGGGATTTGATGACTTTCTTTTTTCGGGGCAGGAGAAGGCGAGGTGGGTAAGGCATTCGCCATAACCTGATTAAAACTGAACAAACCCGTGAATATAGCGGCAGTAATGAATTGATTTTTCATAATAAATCCCTTAGTAAATTTACAAAAAATTAGCGTTCTATTATATAAGGATGTTTTAATATTTAAACCCTTATATGCACATTTTTTGAATTTTTTATGACATTTTTAACGTTACCAGGCCTGGTAAGAATTCGTATAACAGGTTGCGTATTAAAAATGTTGGCTAACCTAAGGTCTGTTCATATTTAGATGTAACTGATTGATAAATAGGGTTTAGTTAATCTGAATCGATTTACTTTTCAGCCAAAACGACTGATACAAGCAAACACCTACAAAATCGAACACGGTAGGTTATTCAGTATAGAGGCTGTGAAAGGATTCATTACAGTTACCCGCTGAGTTAGATTACATTGAAGCCATTTGTTTTAAACCACGAAGGTCACGAAGAACACGAAGATTTTTAACGTTTAGGTCTCTTTATTTTAAAATTCTTCGCGCCTTCGTGTCTCTGTGGTTCGAAAATGAATTGTCAACAGCCCCTAGGCTAATCGTTGCAATGGTTTGATAGTGATTATGTCAGCTATGGGTTGTGTGCGCTTGATAGAAAAAACAACGCCCCATGATTGGGGCGTTGTTGCATCAGGGTTATGATAAATAATGGATTAAGATTTTGTATCGTTTTTATTGAGATACGTAACCAACTCATCAAGGGGGACTTTTAATTTCGAAGCTACATCTTTAACAGAAAGGCCAAAGTCTTTAATCATGGTATGAGCCGCTTCTAATTTACCTTCTAACTTGATCTCTTTTTCCCAGTTTTCGACGTTTTGTGCCAACATACTCGGCTCCTTAATAATCTGTTCTACAGGGGCAATACTAATCGTTGGGTAGTGCTTTTTCAAGTGAACCGTTACCCATTTTAACACCGCCATCGCCAGCGCGCGTTTGTCCTCGCCTAAGCCTTCTAAATACCGCACCAGTTTTTGGGTACTGTGGCGGGCTTGTGCATATTGATGCGCTTTTTCAAAGCTAAAAATGGTGCTAATGCCGTTAATCACGCTGTCAATTTGGGCATCATCCACACGTTCCTCGTCAATTAAGTAATATCGTAGTTGCGGTTGATAAGGTGCTAAATAATCCGGCAAATTTTTGTACAGACTTTGCAGGTCTGTCTTTGCTGTCCATTGCGGTTGACCGTTATATAACACGATAGGAAACACCGGCGGTAAACCTTGTTTCAGCGACAAGCGTTTTTGTTTGTTTAAATCATCATATAGAGCCGCCACATATTGCAGCATCCGAATCGGCATGGATTTATCCACCCCCGACTGAAACTCTAACAATAAATAAAGGTAAATCGTTTGTTCGCTGTTTTTAAATTGCGCTGACCAGACCACATCCGAATCGCGTTTTTTCATCGCTGGCGTGATAAAACTGCTGTTTTCTTTTTTCAATGAAGCAAAATCAAGATTAGTCACCAGCTCTACCGGCGCAAAACCTTCGATCAATTCTTGTACCAATTCTTTATGCGAGAACAGATATTTGTATCCCTTATCATGGGTTTGTTGTGTCGAATCGGAAACGATCCAGTCATCGTCAGTTTCAGGGGTGGCATCTTGATGTTCAGTCATAGGATTTTAAGTTTATTTAATTTTGGGTTATTTTAGCATGCGTAAAATTAGGATATGTCTTCGTTGGTAACGCCGAGTTTTTCAAATGAAGAACTCGGCTGAATAGGCAAGAAATTAAGGCGTGTCGTTGAAGACCAAGCGAGATATTACAAAACACGACAACGTAGCTTGGGTAAACCGAATTGGCGATTTAGTTTGTTACATTTAACCTTGTTTCTAATATTGCCAACCGGCGTTTTTAATGGCGGTTTGATATTGTGCATCGCTTAACAAGGCTTTAATTTCATTAAACACGGCGATTTCGTCTTCGGCGAGCTGGCGTTTCATTTGCATGATTTCATCCAATTCGGCCTGTAGTTGTTGTGCCGTTTTACCTTCTTCAATAAAGGCTTTGAGCAGCGCGATCTCTTTTTGTTTAATCACATCACGTTGCGGCAAGACCTCATTGGGAACGCGTGTGGTGATGGCTTTTAGCGCCTTTTTTTGTTCATTGTTTAGGGCAAGTTCGCCTTCTAACGCCATAATAAATTTCGGTACACTGCGCGGACGTAACTCATACGAAATCAGCGAATAGCTATTTTTACAAACCCCGTTTGTTTCCTCAGGAACGGTACTTTGCGCGGCGAGGTTAAACGATGCGCCAAGTAGCGCGGCGCTGAGGGTGAGGGCGGTTAATTTTTTCATTTTTCAGTCTCCTTGATTAAAAATGTACACGCATTCCGGCATACAAATAGGTGCCGACCGTGCTACCAAGCACCGGGTCAACCTTGGTATTGAGTGCATTATCGATACCGCCGAAAAACTCGGTGTGTTGCAGTGATTTAGGTTGGTAGTTGACGCTTAGGTTAAGCGGCCAATAAGCTTGTGCGGTTTTATCGGTGGTTTGGCCTTGTTTGGTTTCGCTATAGGCTTGATCGCCGATATAGTTGAGCGCAATCCGTGTGTTAAGGTCGTCTAATAGACGATAACTGAGGCCGAGTTGGCTTCTAACATTTGGCGTATATTGCAGACGCTTTGCCGTATCCATGTCATAGCTGTCTAATACATTCAGCACAAAATCGGCTTTTAAATCGCTATTGAACGCCCAATTTAAGCGCATATCGACCCCTTTAATCGTGACTTCGCTGGCATTACGAAAGCTGATATATTGCGCGGTATTGTCGCGCAATATATTGTCTTTGATTTGGGTGTGATACAGCGCGATATCGTATTGCCAGGCCTGGTGATCGCCGCTTAGGCCAATTTCGTAGTTTTCACTGTGTTCCGCTTTGAGTTTAAACGCGTTTTTTCCAATACTGCTATCTACGACATCCGCGCCGACAAAGCGGCGGCCTTGCGGGTTAAAACGATTGATATATAACTCTTGGCTGTCCGGCGAACGGAAACCTTGCGCATAACGTAAGCGCAAATTGGCCAGCGGATTAAATTGATACACCGTGCCAAGATTAAACGTGGTGGCGCTGTCGTTGGCTTGGCTATCATCAAAGCGTAAGCCGTAAATCAGCGCGAGGGGGG
>JAVETW010000044.1:0-22793 GCA_034005865.1 Thiomicrospira sp.
ACCAGGAACCGGCACGCGGGTGAATTAACAAACTATTTTTGCCGATAAATCCCAATCCGGCTTTTTGCGCTAACGGGCGTTCCAAGACCGGCGCAGAGTCAACAAAAATACGCTGAGCCGCTTGAGGATAGTGTTCGGCAATGCGTTGGCAAAGTTGCTTTAAGCGTTGGCGTATGAGCTTGTGGTAATCGCGCCCAAGGGCATAGCGTGAAATGTAGGCGTGATGCGGCGATTTTAATTGAGTAATGGCATCTTGTGCCTGCTGCTCGAAATAGTTCATGCGAAGACTGATAACACGACGTGTTCCGGGGATAAGCTCAGCCGGGCGGGTGCGTTTAGTGCCGTGTTGCACCATATACTGCATTTCACCGTGATAACCTAAGTTAATCCAGTTAAAATAATCGTTTTCGTGGCGAGATAAATCAATGTCGCAAATGCCACAATCGGCAAAACCAAGTTGTTGCGCCCATTGTTTGATATGGCGGCTTAATTCAGCGAGCGTGGTTGGGGGAAGTGAATGGTTCATGCAGCGTATTCTAGCAAAAAATATCAGTTAAACGATGAGACGATGACAGCCCAAGTGGCGCAGGCGTTGGCCGCATCGGTGCGGACGCTAAGTGCGGAACAAGCAGGCCTGCTAATTTATTTACATGGTGATTTAGGTGCGGGAAAAACCAGTTTTTGTCGCGCATTTATTCAAACCTACTTACCTTGTCAGCGAGTAAAAAGTCCAACTTATACTTTGATGGAGACTTACGATACACCTAGTTTTCCTATTTACCATTTTGATTTATATCGGTTGTGTGAGCCAGAAGAGTTGGTGTATTTAGGGGCAAGGGAATTAATGGTCGCTCCGTTTGTAGCATTGATTGAGTGGCCGGAAAAAGCTAAAGGTTTTTTGCCTAACGCCGATATGGAGATATATCTTGCGGTCACAGGAATGGGGCGAACGTTGCAGTTTGTTGCGCATTCAGTTGCTGCGTTGGCTTGTGTGCAGCTGTTAGAGTCGCATTTGTGCTTGGATTGCGACGCAAGTAATTAGGACTTGTTAAAGTTAGACTTAACTTTAAATATTTTATTTAATTTTTTGAAGTTGTTGATATTATTTTATTGCAGCTTTAATTTTTCACCGCCTGCTAATGGTCAAATGATATGAATATTCAGACAAAACACCTTGTTCCTTGGTTGCGGCTGATTTTTATGCTGTTGTTAGTGGCCTATCCCTTTTGGGCAAAAGCGACAGAGCTAACCGGACTGCGTTTAGGACAAACGCCGGATCAAACAAGGATTGTATTTGAGTTAAGCAATCAGCAAGGCTTCGAAATTTCTCGTCTTACTCAGCCGGAGCGCTTGGTAGTCGATTTTTTTGGCGCTAAAAATGGATTGTCTTTTCAACGTCGCCAATTTCAAGATAAGCGCATTGCGCGTATTCGTGTGTCGGCTGATGCGTCGCGCACGCGCGTGGTTTTGGATTTACGTCAAGGTTATCAATTTAAGTACTTTACGTTAGCGAAGAATGGAACGCGCCCTGAGCGTTTAGTGATTGATTTAACGCAGCCTATGTTGGCGCAAAATCAGTCCGCACCGATGGCACCAACGAAACCCGCAGTTGTTGCCCCCGCTGCGTCAACAGTTGTTAAGCCATCACAGGTTGCGTCTGTCCGCGCGCCGGAACTGGAACTGAAACAAACGGAGCCAGCAAAGCCTAGTGTGGTTGCGAGCAATAAAGTACCGCCTTCGAAAAATAAGCCCCAAGCGAATCAGGCAACGGAGGCGCTGTTGAATCAAAATCAGGATTTTGTTACCGATAAGGAGTTTATCGTGGCGATAGATGCCGGACACGGTGGGCGGGATTCTGGAGCGGTTGGGCCGACTGGGGTAAAAGAAAAGCAGGTAACGCTTGCCTTGGCGAAACAGTTAAAGGTGATCATTGATTTGCAGCCGGGTATGCGTGGCGTGTTGACTCGTGACAATGATGTGTATTTGGGATTACGCGAGCGTGTTGAAATTGCAAAGCGTGCCAAAGCTGACATTTTTATTTCGATTCATGCGGATGCTTATACCTCAAAAGCGCCGCGTGGTGGCTCGGTTTATGTGTTGTCGAACCGGGGCGCGAGTAGCGTAATGGCACAAACTTTGGCACAAAGCGAAAACGAGTCACTTGGGGTGGTGCAGTTAGCCGGCGGTGATCAAGATTTGGCGTTTGTGCTGAGTGATTTAACGCGAGAAGCCAATTTACGAGCGAGTCGTAAACTGGGTAAAACGGTAATTGCCGAAATGCAGCGTCATATCAGAATGCACAAAAAGCAGGTGCAGTCGGCAAATTTTGCTGTATTACGCTCGATTGATATGCCTTCTATGCTTATCGAAGCGGCGTTTATTTCAAATCCTTATGAGGAAAAACAGCTAAGAACCGATGCTTTCCAACGCACCTTTGCACAGGCGGTAACGAATGGTTTAAAAGCTTTTATCGATAAAACCGGACATCAGCCGCGCTGGGGAGAAACTTTGTACGTAAATCATCAGGTAAAACCAGGAGATACCCTGTCAGTGTTGGCGCAAAGTTACGGTATTACAACGCAGGAACTGATGCGTGTTAATAATATCCGTAATGCCAATCAGCTTTATGTAGGGCGTAAGTTGCGTGTGCCGGTTACGGAAAAGTTGACTGTACAATATGACAAAAAATATACCGTTCAGCGTGGCGATACTTTGTCGCAAATCGCCCAAGGTCACAATGTGAGTCAACACGAGCTAATGCAGGTGAATAAAATTCGCAATGCTAATCAGTTGTTTGTTGGGCGCGAGTTAATCATCCCAATACGTCAGCACGTATT
This sequence comes from Thiomicrospira sp., assembly GCA_034005865.1. Lineage (GTDB taxonomy): Bacteria > Pseudomonadota > Gammaproteobacteria > Thiomicrospirales > Thiomicrospiraceae > Thiomicrospira. The sequence continues at coordinate 2,838 of JAVETW010000044.1, forward strand.
GGCGGCGGCAAAATAATTTGTCCGGTGCCAATAGGGGGGAACATCCCTGAGGGTGAAGCGTTAATCAGCGGCGTGGTTTGAGGTTCGAAGTCGAATATTGAATAGGTGTCTGCTATAAATAAAAAAACCGTTTGCTTTATCTGAGCAAACGGTTTTTTTATTTATTGCTCGGCAAGACATTAAAAATCTCGTTAAAATGCCCATTCTTGCTACAAAAGAGGCTTAAAAAGGCGGTTATGCAGGTAAATCAAAATCATGCCGACGGGCACACGCGCGGAAAAATTAAGCCATTACCTGCGGCGCTTGCGAATCAAATTGCGGCTGGTGAGGTGGTGGAGCGTCCGGTTTCGGTTGTCAAGGAGTTATTGGAGAATGCGCTGGATTCGGGGGCAACGCAGATTGATATTACGATTGAGGAAGGCGGGGTCGATCTCATTCAAGTTGTTGATAACGGCAGTGGTATTGCTAAGGATGAACTGGTGCTGGCGGTGAGTCGTCATGCTACAAGTAAAATTGAGTGTTATGAACAGTTGATGGCGGTACAGACGCTTGGATTTAGGGGGGAGGCTTTAGCCAGTATCAGTTCGGTTGCGCGTTTTGAGTTGGTTAGTCGCCCACAAGGGCAGGCAAGTGCGTGGTCGCTATCGGGCGAAGGGGGCGCACTATGGCGGGATCCGGTGCCAGTTGCTGGCCAGAAAGGAACACGTGTACGCGTAGCAGATCTCTTTTTTAATACGCCCGCGCGCAAAAAGTTTTTGCGTACCGCGCGCACCGAATTTATGCAGATTGATGAGTTGGTTAAGCGTGCCATGTTGAGCCGTATGGAGGTAGGCTTTGCTTTAACGCATAATCAAAAATTGGTGCGCCAGGTTGAGCCAGCTCGTGATAAGTCGGCGCAAATAAAGCGCTTGGCACGTTTGTTAGGACAGGCATTTGTCGAGCAGAGTGTGCACATTGAATTTGAGTCTCAGGGATTACATTTGTCGGGTTGGGTTGGCCTGCCCACGTTTAATCGCAGCCATAATGATATGCAGTATATTTTTGTTAATGGACGGATTGTGCGTGATCGCTTGTTATTTCATGCCTTAAAACAGGCTTATATCGATGTGCTTTACGGTGGGCGTCATCCGGCGTATGTGTTGTTTTTGAATTTGCCGGCTGATTGGGTCGATGTGAATGTGCATCCGGCGAAATATGAGGTACGTTTTGCTAACGGTCACGCCGTGTACGATTTTATACGCCGCACGGTGCGTGACGTGGTGCAGCGACCTTTAACTTTAGCCGATGCGTTAGAGGTGAGTGCGCCGATACTGCACCAAGAAAATGGCTCAAAAGAGCAGGCGGGTGTCGTGCAAATGGCGGCCTTGTCTTCGCTAGGGCTTGGGGCGCATTTTGCTTTTCAGCAACCCATTAGCTTATTAGCGATAAATGAAGCACAAACGAATTATAACATCCAAGGCGATACCGATAGTGAGCGTGCTCGAGCGCCATTGACGGCTCTGGCGTCGGCGACAACTGATGTGCCACCTTTAGGTTTCGCTAAAATGCAGCTGCATGGCGTGTTTATTCTGGCAGAAAATGCACAGGGTCTAGTGATAGTTGATATGCACGCCGCCCATGAGCGTATTGTTTATGAGCGTTTGAAGCAGCAGTGGCAGCAAGCGCGTTTAATTTCACAACCCTTGTTAGTGCCTTTGGCTGTCACCATTGATAGCGCACAAATGTCGGAGTGGGAAGCAAATCAAGCTTGGTGGTCGCAACTGGGATTTGAGTTAGAGGCGATTGGTCCGTTGCAATTAAAAGTGTTGGCCGTACCAGGCCTGCTGATTAAAGCAGATATCGCTCGTTTAATCCAAGATGTACTGGCGGATGGCGTGAGTTTGGGACACTCGGAAAGAGTCGATACACATATTAATGCGTTGCTCTCTACTATGGCCTGCCATGGCTCAGTGAGAGCGAATCGGCCGCTGACCCTTGCCGAAATGAATCAGCTGTTGCGCGATATGGAAGCAACACCAGCTTCGTCTCAGTGTAATCATGGTCGTCCAACCTGGGTGCAGCTAAGCATGAAGCAATTGGATGCTTTATTTATGAGAGGGCAGTAGTCTATGTTGACACGTTTGCTCGAAACGCAAACCGTATTGGCGATAATGGGGCCGACGGCAAGTGGTAAGACGCGGTTAGCTTTGGGGTTGGCGGAACACTTGCCCATGGAAATTATCAGTGTCGATTCGGCGTTAATTTATCGTGGCATGGATATAGGTACGGCCAAGCCTAGCGCGCAAGAGTTAAGTGCCGTACCGCATCATTTGATTGATATTCTGGATCCGGCTCAAACCTATTCGGTGTCGCAATTTGTTGCGGATACAAATCGATTGATTGCCGATATTTGGCAACGTCAACGCGTGCCGGTTTTGGTGGGCGGAACCATGATGTATTTTCATGCTTTGCAGCAAGGCTTGGCAGACTTACCGTCTGCAGACGCCGATTTGCGCGAGGATTTGTTGATGCAATATCACTTGAGTCCGCATGCCTTGCATCAACGTTTACAGCAGGTTGATCCGCTTGCTGCAGCGCGAATTCACCCCAACGATCCGCAGCGCCTAGTGCGCGCATTAGAGGTTTATGCTTTAACCGGCAAAGCCCTAAGCGATTTGCAACAAACCCAACACCAAACTGCCGCAGCGCTTAATTGGTTAAAAGTAGGACTGATTCCTCGTTCGCGTGAAACGTTGCATCAAGCGATTAAACATCGCTTAGAAACGATGTTTAAAGCTGGTTTTTTAGACGAGGTGCGTGGTTTGTATCAACGCGGCGATTTGCATGAGGACTTGCCATCTATTCGCAGCGTGGGCTATCGCCAAGCTTGGTTGTTTCTCAAGGGCGAGTTGGATGAGCAATCTTGGCAAGAAAAAGCCTTGATTGCGACACGCCAGTTAGCCAAGCGTCAACTGACGTGGTTGCGTAAGGAGCAGGGGTTGCACCAGCTTGATCCATTTGCTTATAACGATGCACAAAAGCAGGCTTGGTTATTTGAGTTAATCGATAAAAATCTTAACCAAGCGAATCAGCCCTATGGTATCCTTTGACCTCTTAAACGCCAATCAATACCATTCAAAAATATAATAAGGACAATAAAATGGAAAAAGCTAAGCCGACCAAAGCCTTACCGATTCAAGACCCCTATTTAAATGCCTTGCGTAAAGAGCGTATCAACGTTTCTATTTACCTGGTGAATGGCGTTAAACTGCAAGGTCGTATTGACTCATTTGACCAGTTTGTTGTGTTGCTACGTAGCAATGTGACACAAATGGTATATAAACACGCAATTTCGACTATTGTGCCAATGCGTGATCCAAAAGCTTACGAATTTGGTTCAATCGCGGAGTCGGATAAAACGGATACAATGGAATAGAAGCGATTTAATGGAACTATTTGACCGTCTTGAACGTAAAGACATGGAGCGTGCCATTCTTGTGCACGTTGACTTCGAAGATGATCATAATCGCGAAGATTTAGAAGAATTTTATGAGTTGGTGCATTCGGCGCAGGCGGAAGTAGGTGAGTTGATTACAACCAAACGCAGCGCACCGGATGCCAAGTATTTTGTCGGCAGCGGTAAGGCACAGGACATTGCTGATGCCGTCAAGCGCCATGAGGCTGATGTCGTCATCGTAAATCATGCACTTTCACCCGCGCAAGAACGTAATTTAGAGCGTTTAGTGGAGTGTCGGGTGCTCGACCGCGTAGGGTTAATCTTGGATATTTTTGCTCAGCGTGCCCGATCGCATGAGGGAAAGCTGCAAGTCGAATTGGCGCAGCTACGTCATATGTCAACCCGCTTGGTGCGAGGTTGGACACATCTGGAGCGTCAAAAGGGCGGTATAGGATTGCGTGGACCGGGCGAGACCCAGCTCGAAACCGATCGACGTTTATTACAAGATCGTATTAAACAACTTCTTAAACGGATAGATAAAGTCCGTCAACAGCGCGCCCTTGGCCGTCAATCGCGTAAAAAATCCGATGTACCTACCGTGGTCATTATCGGTTATACCAACGCCGGAAAATCAACCTTGTTTAATCAAATGACTCAGGCTAATGTGTATGCGGAGGATCGCTTATTTGCTACGCTTGATGCGACATTACGGAGCGTGCATTTACCCGGTGCCGGCAAAATTATTTTGGCGGATACCGTTGGCTTTATTCGTCATATTCCGCATGATTTGGTGGTAGCGTTTCGTTCAACCTTGGAAGAAACAACAGAGGCTAGTTTGTTGATACATCTGGTGGATGCCAGCGATCCTTGGCGTGATGACAAAATACAAGAAGTTGAAAAGGTGATTGCCGAGGTGGGCGCATCGGCGGTACCCCAATTGATCGTGTTTAATAAGATTGATAAGTTTGAGCCTATGATGGCACCCAAAGTGGATTTAGATGAGCAAGGCTTGCCTGCGCGCGTTTGGCTGTCTGCAAAACAGAATCAAGGCTTGCCCTTATTGTATGATGCGTTGGCATCGTACTTTAAGGGACAATTTGTCAATGCGCGCTTGGTATTGGCTGTGGATGCAGGTCAGCAACGTGCTAAATTGTATGAGTTGGGTAAAGTTCGCGAGGAGCATTTTGATGATTTGGGCCAGGCGTGTATTCAGCTAACGCTAACCCAGCAGCAATGGCAGCAGATTCAAAACTGGCCTGAAATTATACACAGTGAGTTATATTCCTTTTAAATGGCGCTGGCTTAGTGTCATAAATAGCATTAAATACTCAATCAGGTCGATAAAATCAATTAATAGGGATGACAATTTTAGATGTTACCCCTAAAATATGACAACTTTTAACAGATGGAGAAGCATATGGCTTGGAATGAACCCGGCAAACCAGGGCAGGATCCCTGGGGGAATTCAGGCGGACCCAACCGCCAAGATGAGCCAAGAGGCCCGAAAAAACGCAAGGAACAAGATATGGACGAGCTGTTAAAAAAAGCTCAACAGATGCTTGGTGGGGCGGGTGATAAGTTTAATGGCGGGTTAGGTGGTAGCCTAGGTGGTGGACTGATCTTAGCGGTTATATTTATTGTTTGGATGCTCTCCGGTATTTATATCGTGGATCCAGCGGAGCGTGGTGTGATCACCCGTTTTGGTGAGTTTGTTGAAGAAACAGGGCCGGGACCGCATTGGCATCTGCCCTATCCGATTGAATCGGTACAGAAAGTAAATGTCGATCGTATTCGTACCGCTGAGTTAGGTTATCGTTCTGATGCGCAAAACCGTTCCGGTAGCGTGTTAGCAGAGTCTTTGATGCTAACGCGTGACGAAAATATCGTGGATGTGCGCATTGCGATTCAATATCGTGTACAAAGCGCGAGTGATTATTTGTTTAATGTAAATGATCCGGATGGCTCATTACGCGCGGCTGCAGAAAGTGCAATTCGTGAGATTGTGGGCAAAAACACGATGGATTTTGTCTTAACGCAGGGGCGTAACGAAGTGGTCGCGCAAGTGCGTGAATTAACTCAGAAAAACCTAGACAGTTATAAGGTTGGTTTGTTTGTGACTACGGTTAATTTACAGGACGCGCAACCACCAGAGCAAGTACAAGCCGCGTTTGCTGATGTAGTGAAGGCGCGTGAAGATCGTGAACGTCTAATTAATGAAGCTGAGGCTTATTCGAATAATGTCCTGCCATTGGCGCGTGGTCAAGCCGCACGTATTGTTGAAGAGGCAAGAGCCTATCGTGATCAAGTCGTGGCGCGTGCAGAAGGTCAGGCCAGCCGATTTGAAAGTATTGTCGCTGAATATAAACATTCGCCCAGTATCATGCGTGAACGTATGTATCTTGAAGCAATGACTAATGTATTGGCTAAGACCAGCAAAATTTTGTTGGGTACCGATGCCGGCGCGAATAGTTTGATGTATTTACCTCTTGATAAAATGATGGGGCAAACTCCAGCGGACTCAAGTGTGCCGTTTACATCATCGCCGACAATACCTCCAGCGTCGACACCGAGTACGGCGAATAGCAGCAATTCAGCGCAGACGACCAATCCGAATAGCAATATTCGTGACTATTTAAGAAACAGGGAGCTACGTTAAGATGAAAGTCATATTGGGATTAGTGGTTGCCGGTGTCCTTTTTATCGTCAGTAATTCGTTATTTATTGTCAATCAATGGGAAACGGCGATTGTGTTTCGCTTAGGTGAAATCGTCAAGAGTGATCTAGCGCCTGGTTTACATATCAAAACCCCGTTTATTAACAATGTGCGCCATTTTGATAAGCGAATTCAAACGATGGACTCACAGCCAGAGCGTTACCTTACTGGCGAGTTAAAAAACCTAGAAGTGGATTCGTATGTGAAGTGGCGCGTATCGAATGCACAACTGTTTTATACCAGTATGGGCGGTGATTATCGTTTAGCGGATATGCGTTTGTCGCAAATCGTAAAAGATGGTTTGCGGGCGCAATTTGGTAGCAGAACGGTGCAGGATGTCGTTTCAGGTGATCGGGTAGAGGTGGCAAATAATATAACTACCTTGGCTAATAAAGAAGCGTCGCAGTTTGGTATAGAAATTGTCGATGTTAGAATTAAGCGTATAGACTTGCCGCGTGATATTAGCGATTCCGTGTATCGTCGTATGGAAGCGGAACGTCAGCGTGTCGCCGCCGATTTACGTTCACTTGGCGGAGAATCTGCCGAGCGCATTCGTGCCGATGCAGATCGTCAGCGCACTATTACTTTGGCTGAAGCTTACCGTGAAGCGGAGCAAACGCGAGGTGAAGGGGATGCGTTAGCGGCAAAAATCTACGCGGACGCTTATGGCAAAGATCGTGAGTTTTTCTCGTTTTATCAAAGTCTAAATGCGTACCAAGATGCGTTTTCAAATAAGTCCGATGTGATTGTGTTAGATCCAAATACTGACTTTTTTAAGCATTTTAATAAAATAAGCCATTAAGCAAAAAGGTGGGGAAACCCACCTTTTTTATGGAAGCGTTGAATGTTTGATACCGTATTATTGAGCGCGATTGCGCTGGTTTTGATTATTGAGGGTTTGTTACCTTTCTTGTTTCCGAATCTGTGGCGTCGCGTGATGCGCGAAGCGCTGAGTTTGTCGGAAAATCAGTTACGTTTAACAGGCCTAATCAGCATGATGCTAGGATTGGGTATACTTTGGCTGTGGGGTTAACCTGCGCAAACTTTAAAAGAAAAACTTATGCAACAAAATACTTGGTTTACGCCTGAGGGCATCGAGGACTTATTGCCGGTTCAAGCGGAAAAGCTTGAGTTTTACCGCCGAGCATTACTTAATGAATTGGCGTTGTCTGGTTACCAGCTTGTGCTGCCACCGATTGCTGAATTTACTGACTCTTTATTAACAGGAACCGGCCGAAAACTGGCTTTGGATACCTGTCGTTTTACGGATAACGAAAGTGGTCGAATGATGGGGGTAAGGGCTGATATGACCCCGCAAGTGGCACGTATCGTCAGTAATCGTATTAAGCCTGAAAATGGTGTGGTGCGTTTGTGTTATGTAGGTGAAGTTCTTAAATCACGCAACAATAAAGCGAAGGGATCGCGAAGCCCGATTCAGTTGGGTGCTGAGCTTTTCGGTCATCACGGTGTGCAAAGTGATATAGAAATTATTGATTTAATGCTATCTTGTGCGCGTTTATTGCAGTTGGAAAATATTGAGCTAAGCTTGGGTCACGTTGGCGTGGTGCAAGCTTTAATGGATTGGGCTGGCCTGTCAGAACTGCAACAAGCTGACTTGGTCGATATCCTTAAACGCAAGGCGTTGCCTGAATATCAAGCTTGGATATCGCAGCAAAAGCTTGATGCAACTAAAACCCATGTGTTTGAAGTATTGCCTCGTTTGGCGGGTGACGCAGCTGATGTCATGGATTTGGCCCAGCAAACGTTGATCGGTTTAAACGACCGCTTGGATAGAGCATTAGCTCATTTGTCATCTCTACTGAATTACTTGGCGCATACGCAAGCGATGCGTCCGCATCTCGATTTGAGTGATTTGCGTGGTTTTCAGTATCATACCGGTGTTATTTTTGCTTGTTACAGTTTGGGGGTGGGGACGCCGCTTTTGGTCGCAAAAGGAGGACGTTACGATGAGGTATGTTCGGCATTTGGTGAGGCTCATGCGGCAACAGGCTTTAGTATAGATTTGCGCAATATTTTAGATAAACTACCTGCTTTGCCTGAACTGTCCGCTGGCCCAGTTTATGCACCGTTTAGCGAGGATCCGACTTTATATATGTTGATCCGTCGTTTACGCGAGCAAGGGCGTCAGGTTATACGTTGTTATGAGGAGTCTGCCATTCCACCCACGGCCGCGCGTTTAGTGCAGGCGGGGGGAGAGTGGTTAGTTAAGTCAAATGAGTCGTAAGAAGAAAACTATGTCAAAACGTAATTTAGTGGTAGTCGGCACACAATGGGGTGACGAGGGTAAGGGCAAAATTGTTGATCTATTAACCGATAAAGTTAAAGCGGTTGTTCGTTTTCAGGGTGGGCATAATGCTGGGCATACCTTGGTTATCAACGGTCACAAAACGGTTCTCCATCTCATTCCGTCCGGTATTTTACGTGAACACGTTGAGTGTTTTATTGGCAATGGGGTTGTGTTGGCGCCGGACGCACTAGAAAAAGAAGTTAATCAACTTGAGGCTAGTGGTATTGTGGTTAAGTCGCGTTTAAAGATAAGTGAAGCCTGTCCGCTTATTTTGGATTACCATGTGGCGTTGGATCAGGCGCGCGAGCGCGCACGCGGTAATCAGGCGATAGGTACTACCGGGCGCGGTATTGGACCGGCTTATGAAGATAAGGTTGCGCGCAGAGGTTTGCGCGCAGGTGATTTAAAAGATATGGCTAGTTTCAAAAAAACACTGGCTAGTGTCATGGAATATCACAACTTTATGCTGGAACATTATTATCAAGCAACAGCGGTTAGTTTTGATGAAGTTTGGGCAAAGTGTGAGCACTATGCTGCGTTAATTGTGCCCATGTTGGCTGATATTCCGGCGTTAATCGCTCAATATAATCAGGCTGGTCATAATCTGTTATTCGAAGGTGCGCAGGGTACTTTGTTAGACATTGACCACGGTACCTATCCTTTTGTCACTTCATCTAATACAACTTCGGGCGGTGCGGCTACTGGCGCGGGTATCGGGCCGAATCAACTTGATTATGTGTTGGGTATTACTAAAGCTTATGCCACGCGAGTTGGGGGCGGGCCTTTTCCCACAGAGCTGGTGTATAGTGTGGCCGAAGATCAGGGTGACCCCATTGGTAAGGAGCTAGGTCAGCGTGGGCGTGAGTTTGGTGCGACCACCGGCAGACAGCGCCGTTGTGGGTGGTTTGATGCGGTTGCATTACGCCGTTCGGCACAAATTAACGGTTTAAATGGCTTGTGCTTAACTAAGCTGGATGTGATGGATACACTGGATGAAGTGCAGATCTGTACGGCTTATCGCTATAAAGGTGAGCAGATTGATTTGCCTCCGGCGAGCGCTGAGGAATATGCACAATGTGAGCCGATTTATACACGCATGGCTGGTTGGCAATGCTCTACCGTTGGTATCGCAAGCTGGGATGCTTTGCCAAAAGCGGCACAAGACTATATTCGCTTCTTAGAAGTACAAGTGGGGGTGCCAGTGGCGATTCTATCAACCGGACCAGATCGTATGGAAACCTTAATTCTTGAAGATGTATTTCAATAGCATGAAGTCTGCGCTGTAATCTAAAAGTGCGTTTAGCGGGCTGTGATGCCCGCTTTCGGTTAGCCGATAACGCGTTCAACCGTTTTCAGCAGTTTATCAGGGTCGAACGGCTTAATTATCCAGCCGGTTGCGCCGAGTTGTTTTCCTTGTTCTTTCATTTGTGCGCTAGCTTCGGTTGTCAGCATTAGAATAGGGGTAAACTTATATTCGTTTAGCGTTCTGAGCGCGGCTAAAAGTTCAAATCCATTCATCACCGGCATATTTATATCTGAAATAATCAAATCGAAATTTTCTTGTTGAGCTTGCTCTAACGCTTGTTGCCCATTTTCGGCAAGCGTTAAGGCATAGTGCTTGCCTAATACCATTTCTACCAGTTGGCGCAGGGAGTGGGCATCATCGGTGTAGAGTATTTTTTTCATCTGAGTTCTCGCTTTTGGGGCACGTCGATAATCGGCAAATGTCTTATCGTTTGTCTATCGCGTGCGCTGGCTTAAGGTTATCGAGACACTATTCTAGTGTAAAGGGCATTGAGCGGATGGTTTTTTGCAGGTTAAGTGGCTGGATCTTAAATTTTTCTGCACACCTAGAGAGGGGATTGGTATGATATGGCGATTATTTTTTGTATGTCTTAAAGGATGATGAATGTTACTAGCGATAAGAGAAAAAGTGCAAGGTTGGATAGCTTGGGCGATCGTCATTATTTTGATTGTACCTTTTGCGCTTTGGGGAATTGATCAATATGCCAGTGGCGATAAAACGATTGTCGTTGCTGAAGTAAATGGCGAAAAGATTACGGCACAGGCGTTTGTGCAGTTATACAATCGTCAAAAAATGCGCTTACAACAACAGTTTGGCGACTTATATGATCAGGTTGTAGAGGATCAAGCATTACGCGCGCAGGTGTTGGATTCACTTATTGAAAGCACGTTGATTCGACAATGGGCTAAGTCGCAGGGCTTGGTGATTAGTGATCAGCAGTTATCGGCAGTGATCCAAGCGGCGGATATTTTTCAAGATAAGGGGGCGTTTTCGCAAGCAATTTATCAAGATATTTTGATGCGCAACGGTTTAACTGTAGCCGGATTTGAGAGCGAACAACGTCAGTTTTTACTTGAAAACCAATTTCGTGGTTTAACGGCGCATAGCGCGATGGTGACTAGCGATGAGCTTGAGCAGTTGTTTCGTATTCAAAACCAACGGCGCTCGGTAGATTATTTACGCATGGATCAGCGAGTATTTCGTGACAAGGTGACGGTAACCGATGAGCAAATGAAAGCGTATTATGATGAGCACGCGCAGCGTTATGTTGAGCCTGAAGCGGTGACGGTTGATTATGTTGTACTGTCGCAAGAAAACTTAGCCAAGTCGATTGAAGTGGATGATGAGCAGGCACAGGCTTATTACGAAGCGAATTTGGCCCAATATACGCAGCCGGAACAGCGTCGTGCGCGTCATATTCTTTTACGAGGCGAGGCTGATGCTGTGAAGGAAAAGCTGGCGCAGGTGCAGGCAAAACTGGCAGCGGGTGAGGCATTTGAGGCCTTAGCTGAAGCCTATTCTGAAGATCCCGGTTCGGCCGCGAATGGCGGGGATTTGGATTATTTTGAACAGGGAATGATGGTGCCGGAGTTTGATCAAGTTGTTTTTGCGATGCAGGTCGGCGAAGTAAGTGAGCCAGTTCAAACGGAATTTGGTCAACATATTATTCAGTTAGTTGATATTCGTGAGCAACAAACGCGTCGTTTTGATGAAGTTAAGCATCAGGTTATTGAGCAAGTGCGGGCAGAGCAAGCAGAGGCGAAGTATTTTGAGCGGCTAGAGGCGTTAAATACGCTTGCTTATGAACAGCCGGATAGTTTAGAGCCTTTATTGTCTATTTTAGATACACAGATCCAAACCTCGCCCTCATTTACGCGTGATGGTAGCGATGATGGTTGGTTCGCCTTGCCTAAAGTGATTGAAGCGGCCTATTCTGATGATGTGCTCAAGTCTCGTTTAAATAGTCCTTCGATTGAGGTAGCGCCTAATACAGCGATTGTATTGCGCGTGAATACCCACACGCCGGCGTTCCAAAAGACGTTTGCTGAGGTTGAAGCTGAAATTAAAGCGCAACTGGTTCGTGAGGGGAGTATTGCAAAAGCACGTGAGCTAGCGAAAGACGTGATGGCGAAAATAGAGCAGGGTGAAACACCGGAGTCACTCGTTGGTGAGGGCGTAGAGTGGCACCCGGTAGGCTGGCTTGAGCGACAAAATCAACAAGTCTTGCCGCAAATTACGCAAACGGCCTTTAAAGCGCCCAAACCCGTCGATGGACAACCAAGTTGGTCGCAAGTTGAGTTATTTAGCGGCGATACGGTGTTGGTAAGAGTGAGTGCGGTGGAGTTGATGGACGATGAAGAACGTCGGGCTCAAATGCCGCAACTACAACAAGCTTTAGAGGACGTGTTTGCGCAGAGTGAATTAAAAGCACGTTTAGATAGTTTGCGAGAAAAGGCTGAGATTAACAAGAACGTGGTGTATGAAACACTTTGAAGCTTGGTTGAGTACTAAATAAAAAAACGCCGAAAGGCGTTTTTTTATAGCTTGTGTTTTTGACTGTTGACGACCGGGCCAATGGATTTATAAGGCAAAACAACTAAACATTAAGTGCTGAATATTTAACCCTAAATCTAAAATCTGTTGACACGGTGATTAGCAGGCCTGCTAAAGCGAGATTCCCCATTGAGCACTTCGATTAATCGATGATGATTTTTGGTATAGCAGTATTGGTCAAGTTGTGTAGACTAAGGCGCGATGTTGATCGAAACTCTAGCCCTGCAAACGTCACAAAGTCGAGCTGAGAGTTTGGTTAAGCTCGGCACAATAATCTCGGGTTTATCGAGGCGCTCTATTGCTTAGGCTGAAAAAAACCTTGGTCGTTGTCGTGCGCGTTAGGTCGATACAGGGCTTGTGCGGCACGTAAATATTTTTTCCGCGACCAAAGTAGTCCCCAGCGGGAGCCGCCTACTTGACGCCACAATAAGGCGGCGCGAATGCCGGCTAGAAGCAGGGCACGAATTTTGTTGGCATTTTGCGGGTTTTGCAGATGTCCATGTTGCCCTTTCACCATAATGCGCGGGGTGAGGTTGCTCACGTTTTCTGTGTAGGCGCGCGCAATCGAGGCGAGTACGTTTTCATGCCATTCGCCAAAATGCGCCTGTTGTGTTTTCGCTGTTTCAAGCACGCGAGCAATCTTGTCGAGCGCGCCTTCGCTATTGGTTAAGCTACGTTCGAGTAAGATTAGGTTGAGGGTGTAGCGGGTTATTTCTAAATTGCGCATTTCGTCGGCGCCACTGGCACCCATTTGGCTGAGCAGTGTGCGTACACCAAGCTGAATACCTTCAGCCTCGCCGCCGAATACATCCAAAGTGGATTCGGGATTATCTATAAACAGCGATTTTAAACTGATTTGAAACGCTTGTTCGTCCATTTTGCCGTTAGTGGCTAAGTCGTTGACGAGTTTAGCCACTTGGTAAATGCCGATTAACGCAATCGCTCTGTCTTGTTCGGTGTATTGGCTCATAAGGTTCCTTTTGCTTCGGGCGTGGCCGCATTGAGTTGCGCTAAAGTGTGGGCGCGTTGTTGGATAACGCCGCCACCTAAACAACGTTGGTTTTCATAAAACACGATTGACTGTCCCGGGGTAATTGCCTTTTGCGGTTGGGTAAAAGCGACAATAATGCGATCGTTTTGGTGTGATAGGATTTGGCAGGCCTGCTGGTGTTGACGATAGCGGATTTTGGCTTGAATCGGTTGGTGTAATGGCGGGCATTTACCGCTTACCCAGTCGAGGGTTTGCGCGCTGAGCAAGGCGTAGTATAGCGCTGGGTGTTGTTCACCTTGCACGGCGATGAGGCGGTTGTGCGTTAGGTCCTTGTCCGCGACAAACCAGGGTTCTTCAGATTGGCCATGGCCGCCGCCAATACCCAAGCCTTTGCGTTGTCCGAGCGTGTAGTACATCAGTCCTTCATGTTGGCCAATTACTTTGCCGTGTTCATCTATAATGTCGCCCGGTTGTGCCGGTAGGTAGCGCTGAAGGAAGTCTTTAAACTTGCGTTCGCCGATAAAGCAGATGCCGGTACTGTCTTTTTTATTAAATACATCAAGTCCCGCTTGTTCGGCGAGGGCTCTTACGGTGGGTTTTTCTAATTCGCCTATTGGAAAGAGCGTTTTGCTGAGTTGGTGTTGTTGCAAAGTGTAGAGAAAATAAGTTTGGTCTTTATTGTTGTCTATGCCTTTAAGTAACTCGAACTGACCTTCGGCGTTTTGTTGTACACGGGCATAGTGACCGGTGGCAATTTTATCGGCGCCTAGTGCTAATGCATGGTGAAGAAAGGCCTTGAACTTAATTTCTTTGTTGCACAGGATGTCTGGGTTAGGTGTGCGTCCGGCTTTATATTCAGCTAAGAAGTGGGCGAATACATGATCCCAATATTCACGGGAAAAGTTTTCCACGTGCAGGGGAATGGCCAATTTTTCGCACAGGGCAAACACGTCTTGTAGGTCTTGCGCCGCGGGACAGTAGTCTTCGGTATCGTCGCCTTCCCAGTTTTTCATAAATAAGCCTTCCACTTCATACCCTTGTTGTTTGAGTAGTAAAGCACTTACAGCTGAATCGACGCCGCCGGAAAGACCGACAATCACTTTTATTTTTTTGCTCATAACCTTGAACTTTAATTCATAAAGGAGCTATTTTAACAGATTGACATCGCGGATTAAGCGGCTTTCGCCAGGTGCTAGGCCATCAAGGATAAATGGGCCGATTTCTGCGCGAATCAGGCGTAGCGTCGGAAAACCAACGGCGGCCGTCATGCGGCGCACTTGGCGATTGCGCCCCTCGCGTAGGCTGATTTTAAGCCAGCTGGTGGGGATTTTTGCGCGAAAGCGTACCGGTGGCGTGCGCGACCATAACCAATCAGGTTCACTGATTGCGTGCGCTATGCAGGGAAGGGTGGGGCCATCGTTGAGAACAAGGCCTTGGCGTAATTGTTGTAGTGCGTGGTGATCGATTTCGCCTTCTACTTGCACATAATAGGTTTTGGCGAGTTTGTGTTTTGGGTCGCTAATGTAATGTTGTAGTCGGCCATTATTGGTTAAAATTAACAGACCTTCACTGTCGCGATCGAGTCGTCCGGCCGCATAAAAACCGGGTAGGTCAATATAGTCGGCGAGGGTGGCGCGTCCTAGTTCATCGGTAAATTGACAGAGCACGTCGAAGGGTTTATTTAGAAGTAGGACATCAGCCATGACGTGCCTCATCGATTAAATGCGTTGGGAATAGATTTTTTGGCATTGTGTTTGCTTTATTTTTTCAATAGGGTGGAAGGTAAGCGGGCTTACCTCCCGAATGTAAATGGCTAACAGGGATGTGGTTCAAAGCATGCTATCGCACAACTTTGATGTCACGAAGGATTATTTTGCCGTACTCGGTCTTCATGCACAAGCCTGTGAGAAAACCGTGAAGCTGGCTTACCGTCGTTTGGCAAGACGGTATCATCCTGATGTGTCGAAAATACCGGATGCCACCACGAAGTTTCAGGAAATTGCTGAAGCGTATGAGGTGTTAAGCAAATATCGAGAGGCCTATTGTCGCGAGTTTGGGCGCCAAGGTCAGCGTTCATCTAAAACTCAAGGTTCGCACTCGTCCAGCCAGTCGGGTTGGAACGCGCAAGATTTCCAATCGCGTTATCAAAGCCAACGTCAACATTGGCAGCGTACGCCGGTTAATGGAAAGGATCGTGTGATTCAATATCCTTTAACCTTACGTTATGCCATTCGTTTGCTGCAACAGGGGTATTTTTATATTCCAGGGTTGAAAGTCAAAATGAAATTCACTCGCCAAGCATTTGAAGGTAAAACTTTCCGCTTAAAAGGCAAGGGCTATCAGGGATTGTTTGGTGGTGAGCCGGGGGATTATTTGGTGAGCTTTAAAATCAATATGGATAGCCTGACTTGGAAGCTCAAGGGCGCGGACTTATATGGTGAAGTGAAGGTGCCGAAAAGTTTATTGGTGGCCGGTAGCGAGGTTCAATTTGAAAGTCCGGTGGGTTCGTTGCGGGTGGTGATTCCACAAAATTATCAACAAGACGATTTTATTAAAGTGCATAATAAGGGTTTACCTTCAGATGGTCGCGGTTTAGCCGGGCATTTATATGCGCGTTTAATTGCCGCTTAACCCTCGTTGATGATGCAGTCTTATGTCAAATTTTGAACAACAAGATCAGCTTTTGCTGGAAAAAGTGCGTCAGCAAACCAAGCCGCCTAAACGCTATAAGGTGGTGTTGTTGAATGATGATTTTACGCCGATGGATTTTGTCATCGATGTGTTAATGCGTTTTTTTGCGTTGGACGAAGCGAAGGCCACGCAGATTATGCTGGCGGTACATCATCAAGGAAAAGGTATTTGCGGAATCTATAGTCGCGAAGTGGCTGAAACCAAAGCCTATCAAGTAAATCAGTATGCGCGTGCGCATCACCATCCGTTAATGTGTCAAATCGAAGCCGAATAATCGTTAGAGACCTTCTTTATGTTAAGTAAATCCGTGCAAATGTCGTTGAGTAATGCCTTTAGTATGGCCCATGAGTATGAGCACGAATTCGTCACCTTAGAGCATCTATTGCTGGAATTGCTTAGTTTGCCGGATGTGCAAGAGGTTATTTTGGCCTGCGGCGGGCGTATTGAGCAAATTGAAGTTGCGTTGGAGCAGTTTTTAGAGGCTGAGCCTATCAGTGCTCATCCTAATCAAAACGATATTCACCCGAGCATGAGTTTTCAGCGTGTGATAGAGCGCGCAATTTATTTGGTGCAATCGAATGGGTATGCCGAAGTGCTGGGGGTGCATTTGCTGGCTTCGTTTTTCGCTGAACCGGATTCTCAAGCGGTGTATATTTTGCAAACCCAAGGGATAGAGCGCGTTGATGTTTTAAGTTATATCTCTCATGGTGTCGTGTCGAACGATGATGGTGACTTTTATCGCCCTGATGCGCAAAACGATTATGAAAGCGCGGCGGAGCAGCCGAAAGAGGATGCTTTGGCGCAGTTTTGCGTTAACCTCAATAAGCAAGCCCTTGAAGGGCGAATTGACCCTATGATTGGACGCGATTGGGAGCTCAATCGTACCTTAGAAATTCTTAGCCGTCGGCGCAAGAATAATCCGCTGTTGGTCGGTGAGCCTGGTGTGGGGAAAACCTCGATTGCCGAAGGCTTGGCTCATCGTATTGTGTTCGGTAATGTGCCAGAAAGTCTTTCAGATGCGCAGGTATATAGTTTGGATATGGGGGCTTTATTAGCCGGTACGCGCTATCGCGGTGATTTTGAAAAGCGTTTTAAGGCCTTGTTAAACGAGCTGGCACAACAGGCGCACGCTATTTTATTTATTGATGAAATTCATACCATTGTCGGTGCGGGTGCCGTACAAGGGGGTGCGATGGATGCGTCTAACTTGATGAAACCGGCGTTGGCAAACGGTAACTTGCGTTGTGTCGGTGCCACCACTTATGAAGAGTATCGTGGAATTTTTGAAAAAGATCGGGCTTTGGCGCGCCGTTTTCAGAAGGTTGAAGTGCGTGAGCCGACGGTTTTAGAAACGTATCATATTTTAAAAGGGCTCAAAGAGCAGTTCGAGTCGCACCATGAGGTGAAATATACTCAGGCTGCGCTCAAAGCGGCCGCCGAGTTGGCACAGCGTTATATCACCGATCGTCACTTGCCTGATAAAGCGATTGATGTGATTGATGAGGCGGGCGCAAAACAGCGTTTGCAGTCGATTTCGAAGCGCAAAAAGCAAATTGGTTTAGCTGAGATTCAGCAGGTGGTGGCAAATATTGCCCGTATTCCACTGACCAATATTACGCAAAAAGAAAAGGATAAGTTATTTGATTTGGACGCGGCACTCAAGCGTGTCGTGTTTGGTCAAGATCATGCGATTGAGCAGGTGGTATCGGCGATTAAGTTGGCGCGTTCGGGTTTAGCACATCCAGATAAGCCGACAGGCAGTTTTTTGTTTAGTGGACCAACAGGTGTCGGTAAAACCGAGTTGACACAACAACTTGCCAAGCATCTTGGTATTGAACTGATTCGATTTGATATGTCGGAGTATATGGAGCGACATACGGTGTCGCGTTTGATAGGCGCGCCGCCCGGTTATGTCGGTTTTGATCAAGGCGGTTTATTAACCGAGGCGGTAAATCGTCAGCCGCATTCGATTGTGTTATTGGACGAAATCGAAAAAGCGCATCCGGATGTGTATAACCTGTTGCTACAAGTGATGGATCACGGCACGCTTACCGATAATAACGGGCGTAAGGTGGATTTTCGCAATGTGCTGCTGATTATGACGTCGAATGTTGGTGCGCAGGAGATGGGTCGCGCCAGCATCGGGTTTACCGAGCAGGATCATAGCTTGGATTTTGAAGCGGAGTTGAAAAAGGTATTTAAACCGGAGTTTCGTAATCGCTTAGACGGCGTAATTCAGTTTAATCGCTTAACGCAGGATTCGATGGCTTCAGTAGTAAATAAGTTTATTTTTGCGTTGGAGCAAAGTCTAGCGGAGAAAAAAGTGAGTTTGGTTTTGCACCCACAAGCACGCGAGTGGTTGGCGCAAAAGGGCTTTGATCCGTTGATGGGCGCGCGACCGATGAATCGTTTAATTCAGCAAGCCCTGAAGCAGCCGTTAGCGGAAAAGTTGTTGTTTGGTGAATTGCAGCAAGGGGGGAGAGTGACGGTTTCGGTTCGTGACGATCAGCTTAGTTTTAAGGTTGAGTCGCACTCATCTGTTTAGCAGGCCTGCTAAAACAGATTCGCCAAATTGAAGGCCTGCTTTGTGAGCAGGCCTTGGTGGGTAAAGCGGTTTAGTGGTGGTGACCGCCAACGCCGTGGGCATGGCCGTGTTCCAATTCCTCTTCGGAGGCGTCACGAATGGCGACAACTTCAACATCAAACGTTAAGTCGTGACCGGCCAATGGGTGGTTTGCGTTTACAGTGACCAAGTCGCCTTCGATAGCAGCAATCACGACCGACTCAACTCCGTGCTCGGCATGGGCTTCGAAGCGCATTCCCACTTCTAGGTTTTCTACGCCTTCAAATAAATGACTCGGCACTTGCTGAATTAATGCTGGGTCAATTTCACCGTAGCCCTCGGCGGCGGCGACCGTCACGCTAAAGTTATCGCCGACTTGCTTACCTTCTAACGCGGCTTCTAGGCCGGGAATTAAGTTGTGATGCCCGTGCAGATAGGCTAAAGGCTCGCCGTCGGAGGCATCCATTACTTCGCCTTGGTGGTCTTTTAATGTGTATTCAATTTGGACGACTTTGTCTTGTTCGATTTTCATGGGTTTTCCTAGATTAAGCGTTAAAATTACAATCGAACTGTGTATGATACCGATTCAATTCGACGCTTTGTGAAGGATTTTTAAAAAGGACTGGGTATGGCGTTATGGGTTAAGGTTTTTCATTTGTTATTTATGATGTCGTGGATGGCGGGGATTTTTTATTTGCCGCGCATTTTTGTGCATTTTGTTGAAGGCCAGGCTGCAGGTCAGCAGGTTGATCGTTTGGCGATTATGGCGCGTAAGTTATGGAAGTTTATGACCATTATGATGGTGTTGACCTTAATAACCGGCTTTTGGTTATGGTTAGGTTTTGGCATAAGCGGCGGTTGGTTACACGCGAAATTATTAATGGTGGCGTTGTTAATTGCGTACCATTTTTGGGCGTATAAACGTATGCAAGAAATGCAACAAGGTCATTTAGATCATAGCGGCGTTTATTATCGTTGGGCGAACGAAATCCCGCTGGTGATTACCTTGGCGTTACTGATTTTTGTCGTGGTTAAACCCTTTTAAACAACCGTTTTAAACAACCTTTTTAATTGACGCTTTTTTACGGAGTTGATCATGCCCAGCGTTAAACAACCGCAGTTATTAAAGCTTGAAAAACGCGCGTTGCACTTTTCGGTGTGGGGTAATGTGTTTATGGTTTTAATTGGGGTCGGTTTTGCGATTGTCAGCCATTCTGACGCGATTATGTTGGATGGTTTGTATTCCTTTATTCATTTGTTAATTGCCTTATTGACGATTCGAGTTTCGCAGTTGGTGATGAAACCGAGTAATGATGATTATCCGTTTGGTTATTGGATGTATGAACCCATGATCAATATGGCGAAAGGGCTGATGATTATCACTTTGCTGGCGCT
>JAVETW010000099.1:0-5081 GCA_034005865.1 Thiomicrospira sp.
GTTATGTTGGCTATTTGGCTTATGATGTGTTTAGCGACAGTGCGTTATTTCCGGTTGTGTTGACGATAATCGGTTTTGGTGTTGTTTGGCTGGGTATTTATTGGCAACGCAATGAGGTAAAAATTAACGGTTATGTGCGCCGCGCGTTGCGCCGCTAAAATTATTGGCGGGTTTAAGATTTTTATTTTTGCTTATATATGTTGCGGTGATGTTTAAAATTACAGATAACTCTGATTATAAGGGTATTAATATATTTAATACCTGTGTTGCTTGCGTATAATAGGCCTAGCGAGTAAATTAGTAAGCACTTTTTTTAGCTTTTTATTTCATGATTCCGACCACGCTGTCCGACACGTCTCATACCCTTAATCAGATTCTTCAGCATCTTCCCGATGCGGTTTTTACTTTAGATTGTGATTTAACGATTCGTTTTGCCAATCCTGCTTTTTGTGAATTAACAGGATTTTCCACCCAAGAATTAATTGGTAAGTCAATACAGAATTTTTTAGGCGATTTATCCATTTTAGATGCCTGTCAAGCTGAATTAAATCACCAAGGATTTTGTCGCGATCAAGAAACCACCTTCAAGCGCAAGGACGGTAGCCAAATTTGCGTGTCGAAAAATGTACAGACTTGGGTTGATGCGAATCAGAAAACAGGCATTATTGTTAGTCTGCGCGATTTAACCGAGATCCATGAGCTAAATAAATCGTTAAGTCAACTCACAGAAAAGTTGGAACGTTATAATCAAAACCTGTCGTCTTTGGTGTTGCGCCGTACGCAAACCCTAAATGAGCAAATGGCGTTTTTAGGGGGGTATAAAAAGGCGTTGGATGCCTCGAGCATGGTGAGTAAGTGTAATGCGAAACAGCAAATTTTAGAGGTGAATACGCGCTTGTGTGCACGCACTGGTTATCGGCCGCAGGAGTTGCTGGGGCAGGCCTGCAACTTTTTGTGGTCGGATGACTGTATAGGTTTGTTAGATGAAATTAACGAGACGGTGGTGTCGGCGAGAGTGTGGAAAGGATTGGTGACGCTATGCAGCAAGGACGGCGAGCCGATTTATGTTGAAACCTACATTGTGCCGATATTAGACGAAAATCAGCAAATTAGAGAGTTGGTAAATATTAGTCATGATATTAGTCCGCTGATTGAAACCACGCATTCTTTGCACCAGCGCTTGCATTATGACGGGCTAACCAAGTTGCCTAATCGCACTAAATTACTGACGGATTTAGAAGAGGTAAAGAATCCAGTTAAAGCGGTTTTGTTTAATATAGATAGTTTTAATGAAATTAATACTTTTTATGGTCATCTGCTTGCTGATCAATTATTAAAAGCTTTATCGAAACGCTTGTATCTTGTCGCGCAGCGTATTGAGGCGAAATTATATAAGTTGCCGATTGATGAGTTTGCGCTGTTAATTGACCAGCCGGTTTCGCTTGAGCAGGTTGAGCAGCTAATTCAGCAGTGTCTTGATGAGCTCACCGCCGAGGCGTTTGTTTTAGATAATGAAAAAATCAGTTTGAGCTTAAGTGTGGGAATTGCGGCAAGTAGCGCCGAAGACGCTGGTTCGCAAGATGTATTGACAAAGGCGGATATGGCCTTGAAAACGGCAAAAAAACAGCGTAAATCTTTATTGTCGTATGATCCAGCGTTGAATATTAAACAAGGCTATGAGCAGAATATTCATTGGGTAAGACGTTTGCGCAGGGCATTAGATGAGCAACGTTTAGTGGCGTACTTTCAGCCGATTGTCGATGCTAAAACGCGACAAGTTGAGCGTTATGAATGTTTAATGCGGATGATTGATGAATCGGGTGAAGTTATTTCGCCGTTTTTCTTTTTGGATATTGCCAAGCGCTTAAAACTTTACCCGCAACTAACTAAGCGCATGATTAAGCAGTCATTTGAGTATTTTGCGCCGCGCCATGAAGCATTTTCGATTAATTTGTCGATTGAGGATATTGTCGATAGTAAACTCAGTCAGTGGATTTTGCACAAGGTGCGTGATTGCGCCTTTGCTTCGCGCATTATTTTTGAAATTGTCGAGTCCGAAGGAATTCAAAATTACGATGTGGTGAATGAGTTTATTCAAGAAGTAAAACGCTACGGGGTTAAAATTGCGATTGATGATTTTGGCGCAGGCTATTCTAATTTCGCTTATATCATGCGTTTAGATATTGATTACATCAAAATCGATGGGTCGATTATTCGCGATATTTGCACTAACCATAGCTCCCAGGTAATTACCCAGACGATTGTTGACTTTGCACAAAAGCTGGGGATTGACACCGTGGCCGAGTTTGTCGCAGATGAAGCCATCTATCAGTATTTATCTACCTTGCCGATTAGTAGTATGCAAGGCTATTTATTCGGTCAACCTCAAGCCCATCCACTGTAATCTTCGTTGTTGGCTGGGCGTGATATTCAGTTTCACGCCGATGATTAATCAAGCCGCGCCATTTTGGCCGAATTCTGCTCAATACAATTTAGCAGGCCTGCTTATTCGGGCGGTGTTTGCGCCAACCATTGTTTTTGTTTGCGATGACGCTGTAGTGTGTTGAGTTCAAATAAAATCAATCCAACCACGACCAGTCCGGTTCCTAACCAAATGGTCAAGTTTAACTCTTCGGCATTAATGCTATAGCCTAAAATCAATGCAAACACTGGCGTAATCATTGGAATCATGCCTAAGCGAATCGCATCCATGTGCTTGAGCACATAATAATACAACACAAAGCCAACAACGGAGCCGATGGTCACTAAATACGCAATCGACCAAAGGTTTTTCTCCGACATAGGCGGCCAGTCGAATAACAGGCTAGGCTTGAAGATAACAAATACGATACTGGTTATCCAAAGCGCCCCGGTAACGACATGAATCGGCGGCAGATCGTGATTGGTTTTTTTCACCAATACCGTACTTAATGAATGAAAAAAAACGCCCACCAAAGCCAAACTCAACCCGATGATTTGTAGTTTTGCCACCTCGGGGTCAAGATTGGGCAGGAAGACAATGCCTAAGCCGACCAAACTCACAAACATACCTAGCCATTTATTAGGGGTAATCGCCTGATTAGCCAATAGCAAGAACACTAAAAAACCGGTGACAATCGGTGTCATCCCCCAAATTAGCGCAATCCATCCCGAAGGCATGGTTTGAGCCGACCAATAAATCGGGGTCATCCCGCCCAGTAAACCGATGGCCGCAGCGGCATAGACTTTTACGTTACTCCAAGAAAAAGAAAAGCGACGGTCGGTGAAAAAAATCACCAGCGGCAAAATCAGCATAGCGCTGAGCCCTAAACGCGAGGCTACGCCAAAAAACCAATCGGCTTCACCGCTCCATTGAATCGCCAGCGGCGTGGTCGTCCAAATCGCAATCACTAAAAAATAGGCAAGAATAACGCGCATACACCACCTTTAACGCCCTGAAAGCGGCGTGCAGAGTTTTTTAGGGCGCGTGGTAAACCTTGATCAATTCAAGGTGACACGCCGACTTTGTTGCCGGTAATGCTAGGTTTTGCAAACGAAGCATCCAGCGCAATAGTACACATTAAACGCCAACGTTGTGAGCAGGTCTGACCTTACAAAACGTCGTCATTCGGGAAATTGGCTAACTCATACAGACATGTTTGGCTAATTGAAGTTTAGCCAAGGTAAGGTTCAAATATGCCCAAGGCGCGATTTTTGACTGCGTTATCTGCGGCTAATAGACGCCCATTCATCGCGATATACACGCCGGGTGCAGCGAGTTGTACCGCCATTAAAGCACTGCCAAGGTTAAAGCCGGCATCGGAGCGGCCCAAACGAAAAGGACGCATAGCGCCAGTGAAAACAAGGGTTTTATCGGCCAGTTGCGCTTTATGTGCAATGAGCATTGCCGCGCTTTCGGTCATCGTGTCGGTACCGTGTGTAATCACAATATGAGATTCGGTTGCGGCACAGCAGGCATTAAGCAGTTTACGGCGGTCTTGATCATCCATTTGTAGGCTGTCTTTTAGCATCACTACCTCAAGGCGTAGCGTAAGCTGTTGATTGCCTTGTGCTAATACTTCGGGTAGATGGGTGTTGGCAAATACCAGTTCACCGCTCATCGGATCGTAATCCTTGTCGAATGTGCCGCCACAGGCGAGTAGGGCGATAGCGTGTGAGTTTTTCATGATTGACGTAAAATCCCGCGTACGATGCCTAAAATTTCAACATCTTCATTTTTCAAAAAAATGGGATTCATTTCCGGGTTAGCCGGTTGTAAGCGCACGCCGGTTTTTTCGATATACAGTTTTTTCATGGTAACTTCATCTTGGTTGATGCGCACCACAACCGATTCACCGTTTTCCGCTGAGCTACGGCGTTCGATGATGACGATATCGCCGTCTTGGATATGTTCATCGACCATCGAATGACCTTTAACGCGCAGCGCAAAGGTTTCTTTTTTAACCATAGTCTTAGGTACGCAAACGGTGTCATAGTCGAGTTCCATTTGCATCGGTTGACCTGCCGAGGTCCAGCCTAACAGGGGGATTTCAACAAATTCGACATCCAGCATTTCAAGCGGGTCGGTTTCTTGTAAGTGAAGTTTTTGTTGTCGTTTGGGAATTAAATACACCACATTAGCCATTATTACTACTCCTGAGGGCGAGGAAAAACCTGTTTAAACGGCTTTACATCGACATACTCGTAAACCCCCGCCTGCATATAAGGATCGGCTTCGGCCCAAGCATTAGCCTGCTCTAAACTGTCAAATTCTGCAACAATCAAACTGCCGCTAAAGCCTTGTTCTCCATTGCTATCCGGTGCAACGTTCGGTGTTGGGCCCGCTAGCAATAAACGGCCTTGTTGCTGGAGCTGCTCTAAGCGCGCCAAATGTGCCGGACGCGTTTTTTGGCGCAAGGTTAAACTGTCTTCGATGTCGTGCGCAATAATGGCAAATAACATGACTTAATCCTTTTTAATCTCATCGTCGTTGATTGATACAGTCTCTGGTTTCGTGTTGTCTTCGGTGGTATAGCGGCTAATATAGAGCCCCTGAATTAAAATAAACACTAGCGTTAAACCCATTAAACCGAATAGTTTAA
>JAVETW010000045.1:0-21069 GCA_034005865.1 Thiomicrospira sp.
ACGCTATTTGCAAAGAATTAACGCACAGCTTAAACTAGACACACTCAACAGCTTAACCGAGGAGAAGGGGATGTTGGCACAGAATATTGAACAATGGATTGAGCAAGAGCGCCGCGAGAGCATGCAACAAGGTATGCAACAAGGTAAGCTGGAAATGGCATTAGAAATGGTGCGACAATTAAACGTATCCGTGAAAAAGGCCGCTGAAGTCGCCAGTGTTTCCGTTAAAGACCTAATGGACTACATCAAGCAACACGACCAAGACCATTCAAAATCCTAAGCGCTAAAAGCGTCCCAATCAAGGGGCACTTCGCTGAACCACAATAAATTTTTTTATTTTCTTCGTTCCCACTGTTCTCAGTGGGAACGCACACCGATTGTTCGGATTAGGTAATCTTAAATCCTTTCTGTCGATTATCCCTCGTTATTGTTTTCACAAGTTGAGCCGCAAACTAGGAATACACTAATTGAATCATTTCGCAGTATTATTTGCTCTTGGTTTCGGATAATAAAATTCGCTTGTATTACGCAATGCGCGGTTCAACCTAAGTGGGATACGATTGCGCGCATTATGCGTGCGTTGCACGTGGATATCCGTTACTGCCTAATCGATAACCCAGCCGTGGTGCTGCGTCAGTGGCGCGGCATCAAGTTTGCTATACTTAAGCGTACAGCCTTAATTCGAGAATGCGCATGACTTTAAAAAAACTGCCGATTGGTATTCAAACCTTTAGCGAAATTCGTGAAGACGATTACGTTTATATTGATAAAACCGCGCTGGCTTATGAGCTGCTTCAAAGCTATAAGTATGTGTTTTTGAGCCGCCCACGTCGTTTTGGTAAGTCGCTGTTTTTGGATACGCTGCGTAATATTTTTGAAGGCAATAAACACTTCTTTGCAGGCCTGGCGATTGAACAACAATGGGATTGGGATGTCCGTTATCCGGTGATTCGGGTGAGTTTTGCTTCCGGTCGAATTGAGAATCGTGAACAGCTTGACCAAAGCCTGTTGCGCGTTTTAAAACAGAACCAGCAATACCTCGAAATTCAATGCGAAGAGCTTGACAGTGTGGCGGGATGTTTTGAAGAATTGATCCGCAAAGCCCACGCCAAATACAACCAAAAAGTGGTGGTGCTGGTCGATGAATATGACAAACCCATTCTCGACAACATCACGGACACGGCGGCGGCAAAACAAATCCGCGACGGCTTAGTTAATTTTTACAGCGTGATCAAAGGCAGTGACGAATTTTTACGTTTTGCATTTTTAACCGGTGTCAGTAAATTCACCAAAACCTCGATTTTCAGTGGTTTAAACAATATCACCGACATTTCACTAGAACGTAAATTTGGTGATATTTGCGGTTACAGCCAACAAGACGTGGACACCGTTTTTGCGCCTTATATGGAAGGGGTGGATAGGGACAAGGTTAAAGAATGGTATAACGGTTACAACTTTCTCGGCAGCCAGATGTATAACCCGTTTGACATCCTCAAGTTTATTGCTAATGAACATACCTTTAGAAACTATTGGTTTGAAAGTGGCACACCGACGTTTTTAATTGAGCTGATTAAACAACAAAACTATTTTTTGCCGAATCTGGCTAATTTGCGAGTGGATGAAAAACTACTCAATAGCTTTGATATCGATAACCTCGATTTAGAAGTGATTCTGTATCAAAGCGGTTATTTAACCATCGATACCGTGCAAACCACGTTGTTTGACACGCTGGAATACACGCTGAAAATCCCCAACAAAGAAGTTAAACAATCGCTCAACGACACGATTATTGACTTGTTGATTAAAGATAAGCGCCCGATTCCGACCAAAACTCATATTTACAAAAGCTTGTTGGAAGCGGATATGCAAGGTTTCAAACAGGCGCTCAGCATTATGTTCGCCAGTATCCCGTATAACCACTACAGCAACAACGACATTAAACGCTACGAAGGCTTTTACGCCAGCGTGGTGTATGTTTATTTGCAAAGTTTGGGTTTAAACATTATCGGTGAAGATGTGACCAACAAGGGGCGCATTGACTTAACAATTATCATGGAACAGGCGATTTATATTTTTGAATTTAAAGTCGAACACTCAAATCAACCCATCACTAATGCGCTTCAACAAATCAAAGACAAAGGTTACGCCGACAAATATTGCAACGCGCAAAAACCGATTTACTTAATCGGCATTCATTTTGATCCCGATGAGAAAAATATATCTGCTTTTGAATGGGCGCAGCGAGTTTAGGGGCTGTGAACATTCATTTTTGAACCACGAAGAACACGAAGCTTTTTATCGCACGGTGATCTTCCCCCGCCCAGCGGGAGGGGGCTAGGGGGAGGGAGATGGTTCAAAGTGGGATGACCGTCCGGGGCGGGATGGTTGTTTGTTTCGGGTAATCAAGTACAACTTGGTTACCGGTCGTGTTGGATTTTTGCAGGCCTGCTAAAGGCCGATTAGCGCTTGTATGCCTTCGCTTTGTAGCGTAGCGTGCAGTTCGTCTAACGCCGCTTGGTCGGTGTCAAATTCGTCTTCCCATAGGGTTGAATTGTTGTCTTCATCAACGACCTCGAGTATCCAGCCGCTATCGCCTCGGTAGATTTCAACTTCAATCGTGTGTCCATCACGGCTGAGCGTTTGGCTGAGTGGGCTTGTTTCTATTTCATATTCGTTGTCTGCGTGATTTTCTGTGTTGTTTAGGTGGCTCATCGTATTGTCCTCGGTTTTGTTTTGGCCAAAGCGTTATTTTATGCGACTTGTTGTAAAACTTAAACAGGGCACGTTGCCAAGCTGTACTTGGAAATTGGATACAAGCAACCACCCCGACCTTCGGTCACCCCTCCACAGGAGGGGAATTGCGCTTTGCTGGCGCGCTATGGTGCGCGGACGTTGTTTTGCGGCGTTTTTTCGGCGGGTTCGAAAAAGCCGATAATGCCGTCGCGGGTGAGTTGGGTGGCGACCATTAGGTAGTTGCTAATGGCGGAATTTTGGATGAGGTTGACGGTGGATTCGGTGGTGGGGCTGGTGAGGGTGAAGTTGACTTCGGGCACAAAGTTGCGGCCATCGCCGTCTTTGCCTTCGGCTTTATCTTGCGCGGTGGCGTATTCGGAGGCGGCACGCTCGATTAAATTGGCACCAACGAGGGCGAGGATATTAAGGCCGGGTATGCCGCTGGCTGCACCGGATAGGGCGGTGCTTCGGCGTTGAAAGGGGTAGTAGTAGCTGCCGTGTTGTTTGTAGTAGTTGAGTCGAACGTGAACCGGTAGGCCTTGCTCGTCTAGGCGAATGCCTTTGTCTTCGAGGCGTTGTTTGACTTGTTGTTGAATGTCTGCCCAGCGCAGTTCGCCGATGTCTTGGCCTTCGGCAATCGAGTAGGTGAGGTGAATGTGGTTGGCGGTGATTTTGGTGTCGTCGTTGAGTTTGACGTAGGCGGCGTTGACGGCGCGACCGTTGTTTTCCATGTTGATGTAGTTGGGCGTGGCGCAGGCGCTTAGCAGCGCGTAAAGGGCGATAAGCGGGATTAAACGAAGCGGTGTAGGCATGGTGTTTCCTTTTTTAGTCTGAATTTGGCGCAGTAGCTTAGCGCATTTTGTTTGAGGGGGGGATTTCAAAAGGTTTTGGTTTTTCATTTC
Source organism: Thiomicrospira sp. (assembly GCA_034005865.1). Taxonomy (GTDB): domain Bacteria; phylum Pseudomonadota; class Gammaproteobacteria; order Thiomicrospirales; family Thiomicrospiraceae; genus Thiomicrospira. The sequence goes on from JAVETW010000045.1 coordinate 3,636, forward strand.
TTCAAGGGTGCGTATTACACTTGCGTTTGAGATGGCGCGTGGCTTTTTGACGCGCTTGTTTAAACGTATTGAAAGTGAGGATCTTTATGATGGTGTGGAATCGTGGATTGGTTTTGTTGGGGGTGTTGAGTGCAACATTAGCGTTATCGGCGTGTGTGGGCGGCGGGGGTTCGGATTCGACGGCTGGCGGATCTGATGGAACAAGCGCCGGGGGCGCAGTTAATACGCCGCCGCAATCGGGTTCGGGCGATGCTATTTCGGCTGAAATCGGGATGCCCTCGGAGTTTGCCAAGGTGGTGGATGCGCAGGGACGCTTGACTTCGGGCTATCAAGCGCTGTGTTATAACAATACGACGGATAACTTGTCGTTATTGGATGTGTATTATTTTGGTGATGATGGCGAAGTCACGTTTCAGACTTGGACTTATCAGGGGTTGAATTGTCCGACTTCGGGTTTTTCAGCAGCGTATGAGCCGTTTGGTTCGCGTTTGAAGTTGGTGCATCAGACGGTGGCGCAGGCACAAAATTCGCAGGGCTTGCCAACGTCGATTTTGCAGTTGGATGTGTTGATGAATGTGTACGGTTATTGGCAGCATACCGGTTCGGAGAGTGCGTTTATGCGCACGTATGATGATGGTCAGCGTTTGTGTTTTGGTGAGCATGAGGGGCATTATCGTGATCAGGATGTGGAGGCTTATCCGTATGCGTATGATAAGTTTCCACTGGCGACTTTACACGGTAGTACGCGCGTGGAGGGGGTGTCTGAGCGCATTGAACTGGGGGTGTTTGATCATTGTTTAACACGCTTTGGCGGTTAAGCGAATCGCGCGCGCCGAGTACTGACTTGGCGCGTGTTGGTTGACGTTTTTGTTTGTGAGTGTGTTTAAAGGAGGCGGTATGTTTGGTTCATTTTTGGATTGGTTGGGGCTGGGTTCGAGTGACAGTGCATCGGTGAATCCGGCGAATGGGTTACCTATGGTGGGGGCGCTGGATGTGGAGGGGAATCCGTATGGGGTGGATAGTTCCGATGCGTCGGATTCGTTGCTGGATGAGGAGATGTTTAGTTCGTCGGCGGATTATTTTTCCAGCAGCGATAGTTGGAGCGATGATAGTTGGAGTAGTACGTCGAGCTTTGATGATAGTTTTTCGAGTTTTGATTAGGGTTGTTGATAGTTCATTTTTGTACCACCGAGACATGAAGGCACGACGTTTTTTAGCGCCCCCTTTCAGCGGGAGGGGTATGCGAAGGGCGCGGGATACCTTTGGCGCGCAGGCGGTGTGTGCGGTTAGAGCAAGGCTTGGAGGTGCGCTTTGAGGTTTTCGATTTGTTCGCCTTGAATAATGGGGATGCGGTATTGGTTGGCGCGTTTTTGGTCGCTTTTGGTGACCGGGTGCATACTGATCAGGATGCCGCGTCCGGCTACGCCGCCGATTTCGGTGAGGGTGTCGAGTTTGTAGAGGCTGTCGCGAATCGCTTGTGTGTTCTTTTTGGTGTTGTGGGTTTTACATTCGATAATAATGAGTTTGTTGTCGTGGAGTACGGCGGTGTCGAGTTCGTTTTTGATGTCGTTTTGTTGCGATTGAATCTCTAAGCCAAGGGCGATGTCTTGAATTTTGCGTTCGCTGGCGCTGAGTTGTTTAAGGCTGTGAAATACGAGTTCTTCGAGCCAGCCGCCATTGCAAAAAAAGCGCGCATCAGCGTGGGCAAAGGTGACGCTGTGTTTGTTGCGTGTTAGCAGGCCTGCTTGTTGGAGAGTGTTGAGCAGGTGTTGTAGCGGTTCGTCGAGTTTTTTAATCGGTTCGGATTGGAGTTGGGGGTTGTTGGCGCTGACGGCGATGCTATTGAGTTGGGTGAGCGGTTTGCGCCAATGGCGCATGTCGGCCCCCCAGGTTTCTACCAGCGCGCGCCATTGCGGATAGCGTGAGCCTTGCGGTTTTTCGACCGGTTGCCAGCCGTGGGCAATGAGAAACGGGGTGAGTTTGATGCGATCGGCGAGGGGGTGGCGCGGTTGGTCTTTGGGTAGATACCAGCTTAGGGTGTCATCCATATTGACGTAGTAGGCTTGGCTGCCGTCGGCTTCGGTCATCAGCGCGACTTCGTATAGCGCCAGCGACATGGGTTTGGTGCCGCTGGTGAGGTTGGCGTATAGGCGAAGGTTGGGGATGTCGCGGTGCAGTTGGGCGATGAGTTTGATAAAAAAGTCGCGCAGTTGGGCGAGGTCTTCGTGGCTGGGCAGTTGGATAAATCGGCTTTTAACTTGGTAATAAGCGAGCGCTTGTGCCAGCCATTCGGCTTGGGGTTTAAAGTGGGCGGTATGCAGTAAAATTACTTCGTCAGCGGGAATGGCGGGGTCGAGTAGCGGGGTGAGGTTGGGGCTAGGTTGTTTTGAAACAAGGCAAAGGTGAAGGTGTGTCATGGGGTGTCCTGTGGGGTTGGTGGTGTTGTTTGTAAGGCGTAGTCGGTTGGACAAGGTTGCACTTGGTAGCATTTGAGGCAAATGCCGAGTTGGTTAAGTTGTTCGGCGCTTAGCTCTACACCGCGCAGTTCGAAAGGGACTTCAAAGCTTAAATGCCAGTAGTGAATGCCGCGTTCGGTGAGTTCTGCGACCATCGGCACCGGCAGATTGCCGATCACGGTGTCGCCGCGCTGAAGTTGGTTTGGGTCAAGATGAATCAGGTGGTCATCAATCGTAATGGTTTGCTGGTTGAGCCAGTCTAGTGCGCCTTTGTGGCGGGTGACAACATAGGTTGACATAGGGTTTCCTTGGGTCAAGGTGGTTCGAGTTATTCGGTGAATACTATACCTTGGCTTTGTGTATTGTGATTTTGTCAAAAGCTTTTGTAAACAGAATACGGCGCGAATCGGTTTTATAATTCGACCTATTTTATTAAGAAGTGTAAGGATTAGAAAGCCATGCTTGAATTAAAAACACCGCAAGCCTATCCACGACGGGTGTTGTTTTCTGTGTTGGGGTTGTCGCCGCAGATTTTGACCGAGACGTTGTATGCGTTGATGAAGTCGGATGAGCCGTTTGTGCCGACGGAGGTGCATGTATTGACGACGACGAAAGGGGCGGAGTATTGCCGGTTGGCGTTGTTTCAGGAAAATGGCGGTTGGTTTTATCGTTTATGCGAGGATTATGGTTTAAGCGGTGTGCATTTTAATGTTGGCTCTATTCATACGTTACGTGATGCGTGTGGGCGCGAAATAGAGGATATTCGTACGCCGTCGGAAAATAATGCGGTGGCGAATCAGATTAGCCAGTATGTGCGTGAATTTACCGCAGATGCGGCGTGTGCTTTGCATGTGTCGATTGCCGGGGGGCGTAAAACAATGGGGTTTTATGCGGGGTATGCGTTGTCGATGTTTGGGCGAGCGCAAGATCGTTTGTCGCATGTTTTAGTGGCACCGGCGTTTGAAGGGCATCCGAAGTTTTTTTATCCAACGCCTTATCCTTCGGTAATTCGTACGCGCGATGATAAGGGCATTTTGGAGGTGGATAAGGCGTTGGTGGAGTTGGCTTATTTGCCGATTGTGCGGATGCGTGAAGCGCTTGATACCGATCTGTTGGCGCAAAGCCGAGACTTTAGCGATTTGGTGAATCAGTTGCAGCGGCGTTTGGTAGAGGATGAGTTGGTGTTAATGGTGGCTGAACAACGTTTGCAGGTGGGCGAGGTGTCGATAAAATTATCGCCGATTAATTTTTTGTTTTATTATTGGTTGGTGCGTCGTCATTTGGCCGGTTTGTCGGGGATTCATATTCCGCCGCCGGATGTGCCGGACGTGGGGTATCGTGATGAATTTATGCGACTTAAAGATGAGGTGGTGGGGTTGATGCGTGATATGGAGCGCTCGGAAACCGCGCTTAAACACGGTATGACTAAAGAGTTTATTCAGTTGCGTAAAACGGAAATTAAGAAAAAGCTACAGCAGGCGCTGGGCGTAAATAGCCAAGCTTATTTGATTCATGCCGTACGTCAAGGTCGAAAGAATGAGCATAAAATCACCTTGCCGATCGAGAAAATTCGTATTGTGTATAAAGGGGACTAGGAATGGTGATGAAGGCGGTTTTAGATGGGTTTTATCAAAATTTTAAGAAAGGACGTTTAACAAAACAACAAACCGTTGTTGTGGCTTTTATTTCGTTGTTATTCATGGCGATTGGCAGTGGTTGGGTTGCCGATGAATGGCGCGATGGTGTTGATAGCGGTTGGTTTTTATTAGCAGGCCTGCTGTTTTTTGGTGTCGGGTTTTGGTTGGCGCAAGGCTTGGCCAGTCAGCTTATTGCGCCTCGACAAGATAGCTTTCACCGATTAGGCGCGAACGAAGAAGCAAAGGTGGTCGGCGAGAGTAAAAAGTTGATTATGTTTTTATCGCCGGTTAAAGACCTTGATGCGGTGGTGGCACGGTTTAAAATGTTCGATTGGCAAGCGGTATGCGCTGATAAGGATCTGTGTCTTAAAGATCAAACAGAGCAAGGCGGTTATAACCCCAAGCTTGCTTGGCAGCAGAATTTTCGTGTGTTAAACCATTATATTGATAATGCGCAACTTGAGATATTGGTGATGTGTTCTAAGCAAGCTTGGCCGCAGTTTGATGCGTTTTGCGAGGTGTTGAATCATTTTAGAGCGCAGCAGGGGGCGGCGTTGTTGACGTTGCGTCGATTTAATCAGCAAGTGGATATTGATAGCTTGCATCGTTTGAGCGAAGCACTCAACGACGAGATTGAGAAGGGCGCGCCGGATGCGAGAGAACATCTGATGGTGGTGGATATTACTTCCGGTACTAAACAGTGTAGCGCGGCGGCGACCCTTGCCAGCTTGGCGAATCCGAATGTGTATATCAGCTATATCGAAACCGGCGATGAAACCGATGAGAATAAGCCAAAAGCCTATAACCTATACAATGTTCAAAATGAATCTAAAGTCGCGATGGGCGGCTAATGAGCAGGCCTGCTACGCGTCTGCCAGCGCGTGCAGCTTTGCGTTTTAGTTTGGGTTGTCGTTGGTTTAATGGTTTTGCATGAACTTGAGCAGGTCGAGTTTGTGTTGGTATTGGTCAAGGCTCAGCCTGGTTGGGTACCAGGCCTGCTAAGAGTCGCGTTTTAGGGGATTTCGATTTCGATGTCGGTGAGTGGGATGACGCTGCAGGTGAGGATGTAGCCTTTGTCGCAGTCGTAGGCGGGGGTTTGAATGTGTTCGACTTGGCCGGATAGGAGTTTGACTTCGCAGGCGCCGCAGTTGCCGCCGCGACAGCTGTAGGGCATGTCAAAGCCTTGTTCGTCGAGCGCTTCGAGTAGGGAGAATTGGCCGTTGAAATCGCAGGTGCCTTGGCCGATGACGGTGATGGTTGTCATGGTGGTTGTCCTTTTTTTGATGCTGTTTTGATGTTAAACGGGCATTTTAACGAAAAATTGCCCGTTTGTTGATGCCCTTGGCGGGGTTATTTTTTCTGTTGTTCGATCAGTATGGCGAGTTGTTGTTTGAGTTCGGCCATGTCTTTTTTGATGTGTTCTATGTTTTCGTAGTTTTTCTGGTCGTGTTCGACGGTTTGGTGTTCTTCGTCTTTGACGGAGTTCATCGCGTCTAAAATAATGCCGATAAATAGGTTGAGCACGGTGAAGGTGGTGACCAGAATAAACGGGATAAAGAATAGCCAAGCGTAGGGGTAGACTTCCATCACTGGGCGTACGATGCCCATTGACCAGGATTCGAGGGTCATGACTTGGAATAGGGTGTAGGTGCTGGCGCCGAGGCTGCCAAACCATTCGGGGAAGGCTTGGCCAAATAGGTTGGTGCTCATGACGGCGCCGATGTAGAAGAAGATGATGAGCAGGCCTGCAATACTGAATACGCCGGGTATGGCGAGGAGCATGGCGCTGATGACTCGACGCATTGAGGGGACAACGGAGATGAGGCGTAGTAGTCGCAGAATGCGCAGCGCACGTAGTACCGCAAGGTCGCCCGAGGCGGGAATGAGTGCGATGGCGACGATGATAAAGTCGAAGTTGTTCCAGCCGCTTTTGAAAAAGCTGAGGCGGTGGACGTAGAGTTTGAGTAGGATTTCTATGACAAAGATGCTTAGGCATAGGTTGTCGAGCCAGTCGAGGAGGTTGAGGATGCCGCTGTCGAGCGATTTTGATGTCTGTACGCCGAGAATCACGGCATTAAAAATAATGACGTAGATGATGAACTTGTTAAACCAGTTTGAGTCTATCGTTTGTGCAATGCGTAGTCTTAACGTGTTCATGGTGTGTCCGTTGTAGTTGTGGGGTTTGTTAATCGGTTTTGTTAATTGGTTTTTTAGTCGATTTTTGCCTTTTTAGGGGCAAGGAATTTTATCAAATTTGTTGGGTTATAAACTATACTTGTGCAACTAAATTTTTGTTTATTTGATGGCGAGTTGGCGGGTGTTTTTAATGGCGCTTGATGCTTTGGCGGTAATAGTAATAAGGAGTGGGTTGTGAGTATGCAGGTTGAAATTGAAACGTTGATGCAAACGGCGTTTGCGCCGGTGGTGATGCGGGTGGAGAATGAGAGTCATCGCCATGCGGGGCCCGACACTGAGTCGCATTTTAAGTTGACGTTAGTGGCGCAGGCGTTTGAGGGGGTTAGTCGTGTGAAGCGGCATCAGGCGGTGTATCGTGTGATGGGGGGGCGCATGACGTTGATTCATGCGTTGGCGTTACATCTTTATACGCCTAGCGAATGGCAGGCGTTGGGTGAGGTTGCGCCAGTGTCGCCAAGATGCAGCGGGGGGCATCGCGGCGATTTGGGCGCGTAGTTTTTAGTTTGTGCCTTTGTTGTCTGGGGGGGTGGGGCTGTGCGGTGGGTTGTTGGCGTTGTTTGGGTCGAGATGGGGGTAGACCATGTGCCAGGCTTGGGTGAATTTTTGGTGGTCGAGCTTGCGTTGCAGGAGGCTGACGGCTTGAATGTATTGGTCGATATAGAGGTAGCGCTGGCGTTTTAGGGATTGTATTAGGTGGCGATAGCGTGTGGGCAGGAAGGATTTAAAGTGGATGAGGACGCCGAATTCGCCTTCGGTTTCGGCGATGCGTCGTTCTACTTCTTGACGCGCTTGCCATTTTATTTGTTGGTCGTAGCTTTCAAAGAGTTTGCCTATAAAAAATAGCAGGCCTGCACTGATGGCAAAACTGAGAAAGAGGTAGCCACTGAGCCAGGCGCCGAGAAAGGTGAGGATTATCAGTAGGATGGCGGTGACGGGGATGGTGAAGGTGTTGATCCAGATGCGGTTGCCGCGCACGGCTTGTTCTACCTGATGGATGTCGAAGTCTTGCAGGTTTATGGCGTGTAATTGTTCTAAAATTTCGGCCGCGGTCGGAACATTCGGCGGCGGGGCGACTTCTGGCAGCGCGGGTGTCGGTTCGGGCGGCGGTGTTTTTGCGCCGGGTTTGGTTTGGGTCGGCGTTTTCATTTTTGCTTTTCCCCTGTTTTCTTTTTCGGTTGGCTATAGGTTTGACAGCGCAGGGTGTGGCGTTGTTGTGTTTCTAGGCAGTAGGCGGTCAGTTCGCCTCCCCAAAGGCAGCCGGTGTCGAGGGCGTGAACTTGGTGGTGGTCGAGCGCGCCTAGGGTTGACCAGTGGCCAAAGTAGATGTCGTAGTCGCGGTTGCGCCGATTGGGGTGGGAGTACCAAGGGTGGTAAATCAGGTGTTTATGTTGTTTGGGCGAGCCTTTGAGTTCAAAGTCGAGCGTGCCTAGGCCGTCACAGTAGCGCATTCTGACGAGGGCGTTGACGATGTAGCGTAGGCGTTCCCAGCCTTGGAGTTGGTCGTGCCAGTGGCGGGTTTTGCTGCCAAATAGGTGTTGGGTGATGAATTCGCGCCATTGGTGGGAGCGTAAAACCTGTTCGACTTCGTGGGCGTAGCGCAGGGCTTGTTCGCCAGTCCATTGGGGGGGGATGCCGGCGTGTACCATTAGCGCGCGTTGGGTTGGGTGGGGCACTATCAGCGGTTGGCGGCGGAGCCAGTCCATGAGTTCGTCGCAGTCGTCGGCTTGTAAAATGGGGTCTAGCGTGTCGCTTTTGGATCGAAAGTGGTCGAGTCCGGCGTAGCAGGCAAGTAGGTGAACGTCGTGGTTGCCGAGTACCATTTTGCCTTGTTCTCCGAGTTGTTTGACAAAGCGTAGGCATTCGAGCGATTGTGGCCCTCGATTGACAATGTCGCCGACAAACCAAAGCTGGTCTTTGGTTGGGTCGTAGGCTAGCTTGTCTAGTAGGCGTTGGAGCGGGTCAAAGCAGCCCTGTAAGTCGCCGATTACATAGGTTGCCACGGTTAGTCCTTTGTTAGTGTGTTGGTGGTTTTGAGGTGGCTGTATAGGTTGGCTAAACGCACAAAATCAGCCACGCTGAGCGCTTCGGCGCGCAATCCCGGATCGATTTCACAGGCGGTAATCTGTTCGCCGCTTAACCAGTTTTTTAAGGTGTTGCGCAGGGTTTTGCGTTTTTGGCTAAAGGCTTGTTTGACTAGGTCGGCAAAGTCGCTTTCGTTGTCGGCGTAAACCGGTTTTTGTCGGTAGGGTTGTAGGCGTACTATCGCGGAATCGACCTTGGGGGGCGGGGTGAAGTTTTCCGGGTCGACGGTGAAGAGGTATTCGGTTTGACAGGCGTATTGAATCATGACGCTGAGGCGTCCGAATGCTTTGTGTCCGGGGGTGGCGGTGAGGCGTTCTACCACTTCTTTTTGTAGCATAAAGTGCATATCTTCCACGCAGTCGGCTTGGTCAATTAGGTGAAACAGTAATGGGCTGGATATGTTGTATGGCAGGTTGCCAACGAGGCGTAGGCGCGGTTGGTTTGGTTGGCGCAGGCGACGATAGTCGAAGCGCAGCGCGTCGGCATGGTGTAGATGAAATGCGGGGAGTTGGCCAAAGCGTCGCGTAAGCGGGGCGATAAGATCTCGGTCGATTTCGATAATGTCTAAATGCGCGACTCGGTGAAGCAGGGGTTCGGTGAGCGCGGCCTCACCCGGGCCGATTTCAACGAGGTGTTGGTCGGCTTGGGGGTTGATGGCGGCAATGATGTGTTGTATGACCGCCGGGTTGTTGAGAAAGTTTTGGCCAAATTGTTTTTTGTGTTTATGCGCACTCATTGGCGGCCTCCATCATTTCAAGCGCGACTTGAATGGCATATTCAAAGCTGCCGGTTTGTGCTTGGCCTGTTGCGGCGAGTTCAAGTGCGGTGCCGTGGTCAACGGAGGTGCGGATAAAGGGCAGCCCGAGGGTGATGTTGACGGCTTGTCCAAAGCCTAGGTGTTTAAGGACTGGCAGGCCTTGGTCGTGGTACATGGCTAAAAACGCGTCGGCTTGTTGTAATTTGCTGGGGGTAAAGAGCGTGTCGGCTGGAAAGGGGCCGCGTATGTCCATGTGATGCGCTTGCAGTTGGGCAATCACTGGGTTGATGGTGTCGATTTCTTCACGCCCCATGTGGCCGTCTTCGCCCGCATGAGGGTTTAGGCCCGCTACAAAAAGACGTGGGGCGGCGATGCCAAATTGGTGTTTTAGGGCTTGGTAGGTGATGCGCATGACGTTGTGAAGTAACTTGGGGGTGATGGCGGCGGCTACGTCTTTTAATGGCAGGTGGGTGGTGGCTAGGGCGACTCGCAGTCCGGGGGTGGCGAGCATCATGACCACTTGTTGTGTGTGGCTGAGTTCGGCAAGGAGTTCGGTGTGTCCACTAAAGGCGATGCCGGCTTCATTAATAATGCCTTTGTGTACGGGGCCGGTGACCATGGCGGCAAATTCGCCGCTTAAACAGCCTTGTACCGCGCGGGTTAGCATTTGTATGACGTAGTGGGCGTTGCGTGCATCAAGTTGACCCGGTTGACAAGGGACGGCTAAGGGGAGTGATAGCACGTAGAGTTCACCAGGCCTGCTAATGGGGGTGGCTTGGTCGGCTTGGTAGGGAATTAGGGTGAGTGGTCGGTTAAGATGGGCGGCGCGTGCGCGCAGCAGGTCGGCATCGGCGATGACGACGATTGGCAGTGGCCATTGTTGTTGGGCTAGTTCAATAACAAGGTCGGGGCCGATTCCGGCAGGTTCTCCGGAGGTGATGACGAGGCGGTGCGATTTCATAAGGCGCTCGCGTTGTTAAGGCGAATGTCGACATAGGCGTCGTCGCGTAGTCGGCGCATCCAGGTGTCGAAGGTTTCGTTTGCTTTGCGCATTCGTATGCTTTGAATGGCTTCTTGTTCGAGCGCTTCGTTTTGTTGTTGTTCGGAGCGTTTGTCGAGTAGTTTGATCAGGTGGTAGCCACTGGGGGTGTCGATAATGGCGCTGATTTGACCGGGTTGTAGGTTTTGTATGGCTTCCATGAAAAATAAGGGGATTTGGTCGGCTTGTAACCAGCCCAGATCGCCGCCCTCGAGCGCGCGGTTGCTTTCTGAGTGACGTACAGCCATTTGGCCGAAGTCGGCGCCGTCGCGCAGTTGTTGGTGAATGTCTTGCACTTTTTGTTGCAGGGTTTGGCGTTGTTCCGGGGTGGGCGATTCAGGCCGGGTAATGAGTATGTGCGCGAGTCGATATTCGGTACGGGTGGTTTCGAGTTGGCGGCGGCGAATGAAGTTGTTGATTTCTTCTTCGGTGACGTGGATTTGGGCGATGATTTCGATTTCGCGCAGTTTTTGTATCAGGATTTGTTCGCTGATTTGTTGGCGTATAACGTTAAAGCCGTCCGGTAGTTGACGGTTGAGTACGTCGCGCAGTTGTTCGAGGTTGAGGTTGTTGGCTTGGGCCATTTGCAGAAGTTGGGCGTTAATTTCGTCGTCGCTGACGCGTATGCCACGTTGTTGGGCGCGTTCTTCTTGTAGGCGTTGCATGATCATGTTGTCGAGTACACGCGCTTGCATGGTGGCCATATCCGGCGCGGTGATTTGGCGTTGGCGCAGTTCGGCGCGTGCTTGTTCGACTTGCTCATCGAGTTCGCTTAGGAGGATGATGTTGTCGTTGACGACGGCGACAATACGGTCAAGCAAACCGGCGTGGGCTTGAGCCGCCCAGAGGGTGATACATGAAAATGCGGTAATGCGAAGTAACTGGGAAATCATAGCTAGGTGTTCTGCCTGTTATTTTGTGGTTAGAAGTTTAGGTTTTGTTGAATGCTGTCGGATAATCGGTTGCCGACACTGCTTAGTCCTTTAAATTCAATTACATAGCGAATGCCGTGGTTGTATCGGCCATCGGCGGCTTGCGTGCGCTGCAGGATTAATTCGCTGGCCCAGCAGCAGCTTTCATAACGTAAGCCGCCGGCGAGTTCGGATTGGCGATTTTTTGCTAAATCATATTGTAGGTAGTTCGCCAATTCCCAGTGGTCGCTGAGTTGAAACATCATACCTGTTGCGAGGGTTTCTTGTCGAGTGGCGCTTTGGTGCAAATCATAGCCTTGATATACGCCTAGAAGGGTGAGGCGTTGATGGAGGTTGATTTTAAGTCGGTTTTGGCTTTGGGTGAGGCGCCAGTCTTTTTCACGAAATTGGCTGCTTGAGGCGAATTCAAAACCGTTAAAGCGGGTAGCGAGTTTAATAAAGTAATCTGATCGTGCTTGGGTTTGCGCGGCGCCGTGGCGGTTGAGGTTGAGGTCAACACGACGATCGGCGAGGTAAAAAATTTGACCGGCGCCGGCTTCGAATAGGGTTTCACCTTCCTCATTTTGTATGCGTGAGGTGAGGGCGGCACTGATTTGTTGGGTGTCGCCTATACGATCGGCGCCGCTGTAGCGGTTGAGTTGGAACAGGTTGCTAAAGTCGATGCTGGCCAGCGCGCTGTCGAATACCGGAAGCGCACTTTGGTTGATGTAGGGGACGTTAAGGTATTGCAGTTCGGGTTCGAGGGTTTGGCTGAGGCGGTGGCTGCGTAAGTTGAATTCGCGCTCGAAATATAGCCCGCCGCGTAGGGCGTATTGCATCACGGTGCTGCTGGGTTGTTCATCGCCAGGTCTGGGGGCTTGGCTGAGTTGGTAGTGGCGGTAATTGGCTTGTACTTGTGCGTGCATAAAACCGTAGGGGCGACGTAGTTCGTAGCTTAGGCGCGGTTGAATAAGGCGGCGTTGTCCGGTGGGGCGGGTGCGATAGCCTGATGGTAGGGTAAATTCGCTCAGTTCGGTGTAGAGGTTGAAGTCGAGGTCGCCAAAACGTTGGTGGTAGTTGACGCCAATTTCGGGGCTTTTTTCGTAGTTAATCGCGCCGTTTCTTAGGCGCAGGTAGCCGTAGTGTTGAATATGGGCGCGCCAGGGGCCTTGTTGGTAGTTGATGAGCGCTTGGCGCAGGAGGCTGTTGTCGTGTTGATAGCGTTGGTTGGGGGTGCGCGGCAGGTCGTTGTAGACATCGATGTCGGACACTTCGTGCCAGTTTAGGCTGGAGTGGAGCGTGTCGGACCAGCGTTGTTGGCCTTGGAAGCTGGCGCGCCAGCGGTCGCGGACTTTGCTGTCTTGGCGGATGTCGCCTTCGGGGGTGAGGTAGCGTCGGCCTTGGCTTTGGCTGAGTTGATCTTGTAGCCAGCTTAGTTGCAGTTCGCCTTGGTGGTGCGGTTGCAGGTAGCGAAATTCGTTGTCGATGAGCAGACCGCGTTGCTCTATGAGCGTTAGGCTGAGGGTGTCGTCGAGATGCGGCGCGATGTTGAAGTAGTAGGGGATGTGTAAGTAGGTTTGGTTGTGATCTTGTGCGGCGGCGTTGTAGCTGCCAAACGCGGGAAATAGGAAGCCTGATGCGCGCTCGTCTAGCGGGAAGTCGAAGTAGGGGGTGTAAAAAATGGGCCAGTCTTTGACTTTTAGCCAGGTGTGCTTGCCGTATACGCGGCGGGTGTTTTCGTTAATTTCAAGGTGGTCCGCGTGCAGTTGCCAGTCGGGGTTAGTGAGCGCACAGGTGGTGAAGCTGGCGTTTTCTAGGTCGCTGATGCGGGTGTTTTGATTTAGTTGGATTTGCTCGGCACGACCGTGGGCTCGACTGGGTATGAGTTGGTAGCGTGCTTGGTGTATGCGGGCGGTTTGCTGTTGTTGGTCGAGTTCGCCTTGGGCGCCGATGAGGATGGCATCGCGATGATGAAGTTGTATTTCGCCAAAGCTTTGTAGGCGTTGACTGGGGCGATGGTAAAGCAGTTGGTCGGCGAGTATGACGAGTCCGGGTTGTTTGAGGTAGATGTTGCCTTCAACAAGGAGGTGGTCGCTATCGCTTTGGCTGAGGCGGTCGGCGTCGATTTGGGTGAGGCGTTGTTGTGCATCGGGTAGGGGTTGCGGTGGCGCAATCCAGTCTATTAAACAGGCCGTTGCGCTGTTGGCGTACGCGCTGTTAAGGCTGAGCATGAGCAGGGTGGGCAGGGATATCCTGGAAATGATTGACATTGGATTGGCAAAACTATCTAATTACCGGCAAAGTGCGTTATTTTACCTGAATTTGCGCGCTTTCTTGTGAAATTTAGTCGGCTAATTTTAATTGATAGTGACGGTGTGATGGATCTTAGATTTGAACAGTTGCAGGCCTGGTTGGCAGGATTGGCGCGCTTTGCTGAATGCACGCTGAGTACGCCGGTTGCGGCGTCGAGCGATGCCAGTTTTCGGCGTTATTTTAGGGTGTGGGTGGAGTCGGACGCCGAGCGTGATAGTTGGATTATTATGGATGCGCCACCAACGCTGGAGGATTGTCGGCCTTTTATTAAGGTGTCGGCGCAGTTGGCGGCGTTGGGGTTGCATGTGCCGCGGGTGGTGGAGGCGTGCTTAACGCAGGGGTTTTTGTTGTTGAGCGATTTGGGGCAGGACACTTATTTGAGTCAGTTAAATGAGGCGAATGCTGAGCGTTTATATGGCGATGCGTTAGGGGCGTTGGTGCGGTTGCAGGCGGCTGATGCGCGCAGCGTGCCGCCGTATGATGCAGGCCTGCTAACACGGGAAATGGCGTTGTTTAGCGATTGGTTGGGTGAACGTCATTGTGGTTTGGCGATGAATGGGGTGCAGCAGCAGGCTTGGGTCGATGTGCAACAGCAGTTGATTCACTCGGCGTTAGCGCAGCCGCAGGTGTATGTGCATCGGGATTTTCATAGTCGCAATCTGATGGTGTGTGAGTCGAATAATCCGGGTATTTTGGATTTTCAGGATGCGGTGTGCGGGGCGCTAACTTATGATGCGGTGTCGTTATTGCGCGATTGTTATAAGGTGTGGCCGAAAGAGCAGGTGCGTGAGTGGCAGCGTCAGTATTTTTTTATGCTGTGTGAGGCGGGGCGCTTAACCAAGTCGGAGTGGGCGAGCTTTGTGCAGGCGATGGATTGGATGGGTATTCAGCGTCATTTGAAAGCCGCGGGCATTTTTGCGCGTTTGTATCATCGCGATGGTAAGGATGGTTACCTTAACGATATTCCACCAACGTTAAATTATATTGTTGAGGTGGGGGCGTTGTATGCGCAGATGACGCCATTAGTGGCATGGACAGAGCGCTTGGCGCAGCGTTTTGCTGAGGTTGGGCGATGATTGCGATGATTTTGGCCGCGGGGCGTGGCGAACGTTTGCGTCCGTTGACTGATGATTGCCCTAAGCCTTTAATGCAGGTTGGTGAGCGCTGCTTGATTGAATACCATTTGTTGAAGTTGGCGCAGCAGGGGGTGGCGTGTGTGGTGATTAATCATGCGTGGTTGGGCGACAAAATTGAGGCGGCACTGGGTTGCGGTTCGCGTTATGGGTTAAAAATTGAGTACTCTGCTGAGCCAGAAGGGGGGCTTGAAACCGCCGGTGGGATTATTCAGGCGTTGCCTAAACTTGGCGATAGGCCGTTTTGGGTGATTAATGCGGATGTGTTCAGCGCGCTGGATTTTGCACAGTTGCCGCGGGATTTGGCTGAGGGTAGTTTGGCGCATTTGATGTTAGTGCCCACGCCGAGTTTTAAACCGCAAGGCGATTTTGGTTTAACGCCAGCGGGGCGTGTGACGGCGCAGGGCGAATGGACGTTCTCTGGATTTAGTTTGTTGTCGCCTGCATTATTTGATGGGTTGGCGCCGGGGCGGCGGGCGCTGGCGCCTTTGTTGCGCGAGGCGATGGCTCAGGGTGCGGTAACCGGTGAGGTCTATCAGGGGTATTGGTCAGATATTGGTACCTTGGCGCGCTTGGAAGCGGCGAGAAGCTGGCTAAAAAACGGCGCCGCAATTTGATTTAGGCAGGCAGCAAGCCTGCGCCGGGCTTATAATAAAATCGAGTTGAAACCGATTCATGCTTAATAAAGGAGATAAAAATGAGTCATAAACACGAAGCAATGATTGAGAAGATATACGCCCATCCGATGGCGGCGAATATTGATTGGAAAAAATTAGCCTCTGCTTTAGAACATTTTGGTGCGACGATTGATACTTCGCATCATGGTCGTGCCAAGATTGTGATTAATGGGGCGGAGTTGTCTATCAGCACGCCTCACCACGGTCATGATATCGAAAATAAAGATGACATTATGGCGTTACGTCATTTCTTGACTGATCAGGGAATTAAGCCTGCGGCTTAGTCTGTGTGCAGTTTTAAAAATGCGCCCAGCTTGCTGGGCGTTTTTGTTGGTTGTTGTAGGAGAGGGCGTATGTTAATGGTGATTTCCCCCGCTAAGTCGTTAGATGAGGCACCACGCAATCCGGCGCTTGCGTATAGTCAAGCGGACTTTTTGGCTCAATCGGCCGAGTTGGTCGAGGTGTTGCGTGAGCTGGGGCCACAAGATTTGAGTCAGTTGATGCACATTAGTGACGATTTAGCGGAGTTGAACTATCAGCGCAATCAGGCTTGGTGTGTGCCTAGTGCGCAGGACTCAACGTCAAAGCAGGCGCTGATGATGTTTAAAGGCGATGTGTATTTAGGTTTGGACGCGGCTAGTTTAGATTTAGCAGGCTTGGAGTATGCCCAAACCCATTTGCGGATTTTGTCGGGGCTTTACGGTTTATTGCGTCCGTTGGATTTGATGCAGCCGTATCGTTTGGAAATGGGGACTAAGTTGATGAATGCAAAAGGTAAGGATTTATATGCTTTTTGGGCTAATCAACTGACCGAAGCGGTGAATGCGTTGTTGCCGCAAACGGGCAAGCCCTTGGTGAATTTGGCTTCTAATGAGTATTTTAAGGCGATTAAACCGAGGTTATTGCAAACCGAGGTGATCACCCCGCAGTTTAAAGATTGGAAAAACGGTCAATATAAAATGATTAGTTTTTTTGCCAAGCGTGCGCGTGGATTAATGGTGCGATATGCCATCGACCATCAAGTCGAGCAGGTTGAAGACCTTAAATATTTCGATTATGACGGTTATCGTTTTGCCGCGGAATTATCTGGCGAAAAAGACTGGGTATTTACCCGTAAGCAGGGTTAGTTGAGTCACCACCGAAACAGCTTGGCTTCCGTGGTGGCGCTTTAATTGAGGTGCCTCCTCAGACGGTTAAGCGTTTAAATCTGCTTTAAAGAGGTCATCTAAATCGGCTTGGTTAAAGCGTTCGTGGTAGTTACACATATCATTAAACACCACAATTTCACCTTGTTCGGCTAAAATTTGACGCGCTTGTTCTTCACCCAGTGCTTTAATCATCGTCGCGATTTGTTCGCGGTTTCGCGGACAAACGTATTCTAGCGAACGCGGGGGGTAAAGCTCGACTTGTTCTTCGTGGAATAGGCGGGTGAGTAAGCTGTGAATATCTAAATTGAGCAGTTCATCCTTTTTCACCGTGCTGGCTAAATGACTGATCCGATCCCACGCATCGGCATCGTGACCGTCGGTTTCGGGCATTTTTTGTAAGTACAAGGCCCCTATTGCCTGGTCATTGAGCGCAATAAATAAGCGCGATTCTAGTTGTTCCGACTGGGTTAAAAATCCTTGTAAATCAACGGTTAAGTCATCGTCTTCTCGTGGTACATAGGATTGGTAGAAATGATCGGTTTGGCGATTTTCTAATGTCACTAAAATCTGCCCGTCACCTAATAATTGATTAGCGTTGTCTAAGCCTTCTAGCGGGGCTTGGGTTTTGGCTAAGCCGCGTAAATGCAGTTGATGGTCGATATCCACTACTAATAAGTTCACCGGGCCATTGCCTTGCACTTGCAGCGTAAGGCGACCTTCATATTTCATGCCATTGGCCAAGAGCGCGGAAAAGGCGGTGAGTTCACCGAGTAGTCTGACAAGACTCGCCGGATAGTGGCGCTCGTTAAGCATCGACAGCCAAGCTTGGTCGAGATGTAAATATTGTCCGCGAATGGCGTGCTCTTTAAATAAAAAACGCTGAATGACATCCTGGCTCATTTGTATTCACCTTTTGCTTGTAAATCGGCATGGTAAGAGCTGCGAACCATGGGGCCGCTGGCGACGTGAGTAAAACCCAGTGCGTAAGCCTCGGTTTCGAGCTGTTTAAATTCGTCCGGCGTCCAATAACGCTCAACGGCTAAATGATGCACACTGGGTTGTAAGTATTGACCAACGGTGAGCAT
>JAVETW010000100.1:0-4863 GCA_034005865.1 Thiomicrospira sp.
CGGATTCATTGGTTTGCCCACCAAAGGCGGGCACGTAAGCCCCAGCTTGAGCTCAGTCCGACTTCGACAAAGGCGATGTCGCCTTGGGCGTTGATAATGAAGTCGGCGGGAACGGCACGGGCGCCAAAGCGTTGGAACAGCGCGCCGTCTTCATCATTGACAATCCATGCCGGGTTCATACCGTGTTCGGCGGCATACTGTGCTACTGTGGCGTTATCTCCGGATTGTGTGGCGATACTGATCACGCGATAGTCTTGCGCAAGATGTTCGATACCGTCGCGGGAAAAGGTACAAATTGGGCACCAGCTGGCCCAAAAGTGAATCAGCACCGCTTCCCCTTGTAAATCACGCAGTTGAAAGCGATCGCCGTTTAAGCTGGTCAGTTGAATATCCGGTACCTTTTCGCGTAGCACATCGCCTTGCATCATCGGCCTTAGCAGCAGATACAGGACAAAAAACACCAGCAGCCAAAGGCTATTGTTAATCCATTTGTTGCGCCAAAGGCGGCGCAGATAATCAACGGTCGGGCTCACGCGATACTCCGTAAGGGCATAATCTCACTAAAAAACTCGAAATAATCATAGCCTTGCGGATCGATTCGTTCAAGCTGCGGGCTCACGTGGATAGCGGCGAGTAGGTGGGCGATGCCGTAATGTTGCGCGGTTTGCAGGGCGCGAATATTGTCATCAATTAACAGTGTACGCTGAGGATCGTAAGGGTGAATTTGTTGGATATGATGCCAAATCGCGATGTCTTCTTTGGGGACTTTAAAGTCGTGCGCGGAAATTAAATGGTCAAAATAAGGCGCGATTTGTGTCATTTCCAACTTTAGGGCCAAGCTGTCACGGTGGGCGTTGGTGACCATAATCACGTGTTTATTGAGTTGGCGCAACTGTTGTAAAAACTGCAACACGTCCTGATGGGCGCGGATGAGGTGCTTGAGTTCGTATTTTAAGTCGGCGATAGATAATTCAAAACGCGCACTCCAATAGTCTAGACAATACCAGTTGAGTGTACCGGTTTGCTCGCTTATCGCTTGGCGTACCAAGGTTTGCGCTTGCGCCAAGGGAAGGTTGTGGTGACGTGCATACGCATCGGGAAGATAGTCCATCCAAAATGTCCAATCAAAGTGCAAGTCGAGTAGCGTGCCATCCATATCAAGTAGCACGGTATCAATTTCGTTCCAGTTAATCGGTAGCATGGTGAATTCCTTGGTTGAAGCCTTGACACGCATCACGTATGATTTGTGCATGAACGCAAAAAAACGACCTGACATTCTAGCGGAAAAAATCGTGCTACAGTCACGAATCTTTACCGTACAAGCGCAAAGCCTTCAATTCGCTAATGGCGTACAGGTGGAGTATGAGCGCTTGCTCGGTCACCAAGATGGTGCGGTACTCGTGGTACCGATGCTGGATGAGGAAACGCTATTATTAATCCGTGAATACAGCGCCGGGGTCGGGCGTTACGAACTGGGCTTTCCGAAAGGTAAAATCGATCCGGGCGAAACTTGGCGCGAGGCTGGTGCGCGCGAGTGTTGCGAGGAAATCGGCTACCGCCCCGCTTATTTAGAACGTTTGGATTGCGTGACGCTAGCAGCTGGCTATATGGATCATCATACGCATCTTATTTTGGCACAAAACCTGACGTCTGAGCGTGCGCAAGGTGATGAGCCGGAGCCGCTAGAGGTGGTGGCATGGCCTTTGTCTGCTTGGCAGGAGTTGATTGCCCATCCTGACTTTTCAGAGGGGCGCGCTTATGCGGCACTTTTTTTAACGCTCAAGCGTTTAGGAAGGTTGAGATGATTCCAACCCAAGTCGAATACCGTGCTTGGTTGCCGCACGTGTGTAAAATCGCTCGGCAAGCGGGTGCACTGATTTTGGAAATTTATCGTTGTGCAGATTGCACGGTAGAAAAAAAAGCCGATGGTTCGCCGGTGACGCAGGCCGATAAATTAGCCGATGCCGCCATTCGACATGCTTTGCAAGGCTTAACGCCGCATATTCCGATTGTCAGCGAAGAGTCGATAGATGATAACGCTTTTGCTCAACGTCAAACTTGGTCGGTGTATTGGTTGGTTGATCCGCTCGATGGCACAAAAGAGTTTATTGAACGAACCGATGAATTCTGCGTCAATATTGCTTTGGTAGTCAATCAGCGCGCGCAGTTGGGCGTGGTTTATGGACCGGTACAGGATGTGTTATACGCCGGTTATGTCGGTGGTGAGGCAACAAAGCAACAGGGTGAGCAAACGCAGGTAATTCATGTGCGTACGCCGAGCGCTCCTATAAAAGTCGCCGTGAGTCGGCGCCACGGTAAGCGGGTTGCGGAGTTTATTGATGCGTTAGTTGATGCGCAAACCGTCAATATGGGCTCGGCGCTTAAGTCTTGTTTGGTGGCCGAGGGTGCGGTGGATGTTTACCCGCGTTTTGGCCCAACCTCGCATTGGGATACCGCAGCGTCGCAGGCCATAGTGGAAGCGGCCGGTGGTCGAATTGTCGATGCGCAACATCAGGATTTACGTTATGTTGCTTCGCCGGATTTACTCAATCCCTTCTTTATGGTCATTGGCGATGCTAATTATCCTTGGCCAAGTTTTCCGTCATAAAAAAAGCGTGCGCGCTTAGGCAGTGATGGGCTTTGCGCTTTGTTGTCAGTAAAAACCGAAAACGGTTGTTGTTTGTCAATTTTATATTAGACCTGTCGTTTTAGCAGGCCTGCTAAAACTAAACAGGCAAAAGAGCTCAAAAGCTGAAAACAAAAAACCCCCGCCGTAGCGGGGGTTCTGAGGAGCAGAACGCAGTAGTTTAACCGAATGCGTGTTGGTTTAAATCCCTACACCGACACCACGGTTAATAAACTCAGTAACCAAATCAGCGCCACTGAGCCAAAGGTTAAAATAATGCCCCAAACGATAGCTTTAATCCCGGTCATTTTTTCACTCCTTGGCTAGCTGATTGGCTAGAAGTTTGATTTAAGGTCGCATAATAATCTGCTAGGGCGTCAATTTCGCTATCGGTTAATTGATAAGTGAACTGTGCCATGCCTTGGTGAATATCATTGGTACGACGTTTATCTTTATACGCTTGCATGGTGCGTACAAAATAATCGCGCGTTTGTCCGGCTAACGCGGGGGTAATGCCGCGACCTTCGCCATGCGCACCGTGACAAGATGCACAGGGTACGATCATACGACTCACGTCCCCTTTTTTTACCAAGCGAATCGTGGCCGCATCTACCGGTGTGTCGAGCACAATCGATTGATTTGGTGCCGCTTGTTGCGCGTAGTACACCGCTAAATCGGCCATATCTTGTTTCGACATCGGCTGCGTAGCGACGTGCATCAAGGTCGCTTTGCCGTCATGCTCATTACGCAAACCGGATTGATAATCCAGCAGGGTTTTATAGGTGTATTCCGCCTGTTGTGCCGCCAAACTCGGCGCATTGCGCGAAGGCGCGACCCCATTCACACCATGACAAGATAAACATAACCCGTCGCGGTGCAAGATTTCACCCCTTGATGCGTCACCTTTGGGCATTTCGCGGGCGGCTTTATTCCATTCAATTTGTGTCCAAGCTTGCGCTTTTGGCGCATGATCCGACGCCAACACGCTGCTACTCATTACCGAACCTATGGCAGAACTTAACCCGAATAGGCTCACCATTAATAACTTTTTCATTTAGTGCCTCCTACTCAGCTAAAAATTTCTTTACGGAATGTACGTTGCCAGTTTTTCGCTAACTCGGCACGAATGCGTCGTTCATACGGATTGGCTTCGACTTTCGACAAGCGTTTTTGCACCAAATAGCTGTCGCCGCTAAAACGATGCGTATCGGCAATGGTCATGCCGTAATCATCGTCGATAATCGCCACACAGTTATTGGCAATAAACGGCGTACCCGGCTCACGTCCGGCCAGCTCGTCCACAATCGCTTGCGCCACCACTTTGGCTTGATTGCTCGCAATCATGCCGGTTTTGGACATCGGAGCATCCACGATATCGCCAATCACATGCACGTTTGGATCAATGGTTGAGCTAAAAGTTTTCGCATTAAACGGTACCCAGCGACCACCTTGTGCCAAACCGCTATCGACCGTAAATTTGGACGTTTTGTGCGGCGGGATAATGTTAATTACATCGGCTTTGATTTTTTCACCGCTGGCGGTAATGATGGTTTTGTTTTGCGCATCCAGTTTCACCGCACGGCCGCCGTCTTTTTCCGCAATCCAGCTAATACGTGCGTTGTCGGTGCCATAACCGTGGCGTTCGGTCCAGTAATACCAATAGTGTTTATCAAACGTAAAACTGTTTTTTGAGTCCAAAATCAAAATTTTGGCGGTCGGATTGATCTTTTCTAAATGGCTCGCAATCATCGACGCACGTTCATACGGCGCGGGCGGACAACGATACGCGCCATCCGGCGACGAAATCACCACTGTGCCGCCTTGCGGCAGGGCATCAATTTGTTTTTTTAATGTGGCGGTTTGTGGGCCGGCTTTCCACGCATGTGGGAAGTTGCCTGCCGCGAGTTCGGCGTTATAACCTTCAACCGCGTCAAACATAAAATCCGGCCCGGTGGATACAACAAGCTTGTCGTAACTGATAGCTTGACCGGACGCTACACGTACTTGACGTTTTTCATAATCAATCGCCACCGCTTTATCCTGCACCATCGTCACACCAAAGCGACTTTTGAATGTGTCGTAATTAAACGTGAGGTTGTCCAGCGTTTCATGTCCGTTTAACACCTCGTTACTACCGGGACAGAAGGTGTACAGCGGATTGGGTTCAATCATCGTAATGCGGACATTCGCATCGGCGATACGCAAATACTTGGCAAACGCCGCGCCACCAATACCAC
>JAVETW010000046.1:0-20808 GCA_034005865.1 Thiomicrospira sp.
AAATTATCTCCGGCTTTTCGCACTCAAAATCCAAATACGTTAAAATGCCTTCAACTACCAAGACAGGTCAGCCCCCTTGAGCGATAAATCCTCTTCAAAATCGGACACTAACCAAGTCACCCACCACCACGACACCGGCTATAAGGAATTGTTTTCTTACCCCGAGCTGGTCCAACAGTTGATTGAAGGCTTTTTCCCACCCGAGATTGCCGCTCTGATGGACTTTAAAACCCTGCAGATTCACAGCGGTCACTACATTACGCCCTTGTTTGAAGAAAAAATCGAAGATGTGGTCTGGTCGGTCAATATCCAATATGACGGTCAAACCCAATCGGTGTATCTGTATATGCTGATGGAGTTTCAGTCTTCCGATGACAAACGCATGGCGCTCAGATTTATGCACTATGTCGCTGGGTTTTACAGCCAACTGATTAAACAACAAAAAATTAAACCCTCCGAACCTTTGCCGCCGGTGTTTCCGATCGTGCTCTACAACGGCAATGCGCGTTGGCAAGCGCCGACACAAATGAGCGGCATGATTCATCCCGTGCCCGGCTTTTTACAAGTCTATCAACCGCAACTGCAATACTATCTAGTCGATGAAGGCGCATACAGCGAAGAAGAGCTCGATGCCCGTCACAGCCCGATCAGCGGGGTGTTTTATCTTGAGAATGCTAAAAACCACACCGAAATCATGCAAGCGGTGGAAAAAGTGGTCGCCAACTTACAAAACCACCCCGATAAAGCACGACTCGATAAAGTCATTACCCGCTGGTTTAAACGCTATTTGCAAAGAATTAACGCACAGCTTAAACTAGACACACTCAACAGCTTAACCGAGGAGAAGGGGATGTTGGCACAGAATATTGAACAATGGATAGAACAAGAACGCCGCGAGAGCCTGCAACAGGGCAAGTTGGAAGGCAAGTTGGAAGCAGCACACTTAATGATTAAAGATTTTGGGCTTTCTGTTAAAGAGGTGGCCTTAAAATTAAAAGTGCCGCTGGATGAGTTGGTGGCGTATCTCAATAAAAACGAGCCTAAATCTTAAACGCTTAATTATTGCCAAATCATAAACTACAACGCCCCAATCAAGGGGCGTTTTGCTATTACCAGGCCTGGTGGGATTGAATTGCCAAGGTTTTAAATGGAATAACTGGGTGGCGGCAAACCTATGCAATACCAATATTGTTTAGTAAATATCTGCATGGAAGGTATCGCTTAAAAATTTTTTAAGCTCATCAAAACCCTTTGGCTCAGCGTTACTACCCTTGGAAATTAAAACCTTTCCATTAACTCTTAATTTCAAATCCCAATGAGTGCCATCTAATGCCCCCTGAGATTTATAGCTGTGATCCCAGTTCCATGCACTTAATAAATCGAGTAGGTTATTTAGCTTCTCCCACCATTCAGGATCAGGGCTAAATGTGAATTCTCTCTCATATTCAATATCGACCATATTGTGAATAAGCTTCTGCCCTTTTATGGATTTAATCCAATGATAAGGGCCAGGAAAACCACCCACATAAAAATATAGTTTATTTAGCCTCATACTTCTCCTCAACCCTGTATTTTATTGGGTGGTTAATCTTTATATAGTCGGTGACACATTATTACTCTGATCCAACATAATTTCATACATCTAATCCTAGTGATAGCGACACGCAATAATCGTTACCGAGTCTTCATCTACCGCATAAACCAAACGATTTGACTCATCTATGCGTAACCATCCGGTGAACACCCCCTTTAAACTCAAACCCCACACTCTAAAATAGGTGTCCACCTAAATTGAAGTGGACACCTCGTTATGACAACCTCACCTGTTTTAATAAAGCCGCCGCGTCGGCAATATACCCCTGATTTTAAAGCCGCTGTTGTAGCCGCGTGCCAACACCCTGGTGCATCGGTTACATTAAACGTGCTGGCTAAAATAATAAATCAACAACTTAACCTCGCTCCTGCGCTGTGATAAAAAACAAACGCCGCTGCGCGGCCAACGTTACCGACCTCCGCGCACGAGGCGCACACGATAGTTGAGGCTACGGTGTTCGTCGAAGAAGTGGCCTTTGACGAAACTGACACAGTACGACCGGGCACTATCACTGTTCATGGGCGAAGCCGTCCAATAGATGGCAGCATATGGCCAGTCTGGCGTGTACATGTTATTAAACACGTCGGTGTTGATGGCCGGTTCAGCACACGCTCGTTCTTTAATGGAATTCAATTCTTTAACATTGGGTAGACGCCAATCCGTGTATCCGGCAAAGCCGCCTTGTGTATTTAAGGTTTGCGGAATTTGCAATGCGGCTTGCCAATTATGCTTTGACGCGACCCCCGTACAACGGCCATCGCTTTGCCATTCTTGCCCTTCGGAGCAGACTTTCCACATTAAGCCGGTGGGGGTATGGGTAACCGTGCCATTGTTATGCACCTCGAAATCTGTCGTTGGTGTGGTTAACGGTATCTGACTTTTACAGGTTTGCGCTTGGGCGAATGAAACTGGCATCATGCTCAGAGCAATGGCCACGCCGAGTACTTTATAACGTTGGTGAATAGGGCTCATGGTTTTCTCCTGGTAAATTTATAACCGTAAATGTGAACAGCCAGCGGCACAGGTGATGGCCGCGACCGGGCGTTGTTTTCGTTGCGCGGCCACGCTCTCCTCCTTAACAAAAAGAAACGTTACTGTCCGCTGCGCACCAGGCGAACATGTGCATCGCTGTCGCGGTCATCTTCGCCATCATCGTCGCCATCGTTGAAATTGATGCTCCACGCACTGTTATGATGAATGGCACTGGGCGAGGCCGACCAATAATAATCATTGCGAGTATTGGGGAAAAAGGTTGGATCGATGACTGGGCTGACGCGTCCATAATGGACAATCGATGTCAGCTCTTCTGCGCTCGGCACGCGCCAATCTGTAAAGCCGCAAAGACTTGCATTATTACTTCCGTCTACCAGGGTGTCCCAGTCATTAAAGCGGGGGCCAAATTCATCGTTTAACAAGACGGTTTGGCCACCCCATTTGTAGGTGTTGTTGGCATCGTGAATATCGCCTGACCCTGACGGGGTTTTGACTTCCCAGACTAAGCCTGTGTGGTTGTCTCTAACACACGCCCAAGGCGCTTCCGTGTAGTGGCCGTTGCCGGTGTATTCGGTGCCATCGGCATTCAAGCGAGTAAAGTCAAAGCCGGCTTGACCGGCTTGCGCATCACGCCCGTGGCTGCAGTCTTGCTCGCCAATGGTTTCCCCCTCACAAGTGCTGTTGTTTCCAGACGGGTAATTCCCGCCCCAAGTAATACCGGTATCATTGATTTTGCGGGTACCCGAAACAGAACTGGAATCTGTTGAACTAGAACCCGAGTTAGAACTTGAGCTAGAACTTGATCCGTTGCAACCGGCGAGCGCGATGACAAGGGCGCTCGTTAGCAGCGTACCCAAAGATTTTTTTAATTTTGACATAATGAAAGCCCCCATCTTGATTCAATTTTGACAAATGATTTTGCTAACCCGAATGGTTACCTTCGGGTTAGATTAGCGATTTTTAAGTCAGTACCCAACGATGGATTTGGCGTCTTTCGCCACATCTACTAATAACATGGCGTGATCCATAAAACGTTCATCCGCTAAAATGGCCGAGGTGAACACCAGCACGGTGACATCCGTTTCCGGGTCGTAGCGCATGGTCGTTAAATAGCCCATTTGAGCGCCGTCATGCCCATAGCCCAGACCTTCGGTGAAAGTAATGCCTAATCCATAGGCGTAATGCGCTTCATAGGTGAGTACCACCTTATTCATCATCTCCACAGTCTCTTTATTGAGACCGGCTTTATAAGTCTGTAATAAGTGTAACCAGCGGGTGAGGTTTTCCGGCGTGGTCACGATATTGCCTTCGGCCACCGAGGCGGACAGATTAATGAAAGTGGTTTCAAGCTCGTCGTCATCGACAATCGTGTAGCCTTCAACATAAGGTTCGGGAAGGGCTTGATCCGTTCCCAGATCAGGAAAGCGAGTATCATTGAGATTCAGCGGCCCTAAAAACGTTTGCTGAATATACTCGCTGTAGCTCATGCCACTGATGCGCTCAATAATTTTCCCCAGTATGGCATAGCCAGTGTTGCTGTAGTGAAACGTATCCAATTCGGGTTCATTGAATGACAACTGGTTGACCGCATCAACGGCAATAAATTCTTCCAAAGTAAAGGTGTGATCATCGCCTAAGGTGTCCATCACATAGTCGGCATAATAATCTCCCGCATAGGGTTGCTCCACATCTTCGGGAATCGGATTATTTTTCACATCGAACACCCCTGCACGGTGCTGCAACAATTGGCGAATGGTGATGCGGTTTTTGTAGGGTATATTATTGCCAGCCGTATCCGGCAGGTACGGCTCTGCGCGACCCGGAATGGTCATGTCCAAGGTGTCGTCGATGTTGAGCAACCCTTGTTGATGCATCATCATAATCGCGGCGGCGGTGAAGGTTTTTGCGGTGCTCGCGCCACGGAAATGGGTGTCAATCGTGGCCGCCATACGCGTGGCCGTTTCAAGCCCTTGGTGAACAAAATAATCGCCGTTTGGCGTGAGTAAGCGCACGCCCATGCCGCCTTTGGAAAATTGGTGTTCCTGTTTGAAGTCTGTCCACTGCTGTTCGACCATTTTTTCCAGTTTCTGCTGGGTTGTCGCATCGCTGTTACTGCTCAATTGACAGGCTGAGATAAAAACGGTCATGGCGAAAAGCGCAGCTAAAGACCTAAGGGTGGAAAATGTCATGGATGACTCCTTTTTTTGAAAATTTAAACATTCATGAATGCTATTTATTGGAAACTAGCCTTAGTTGATAAGTCTTAAAACAAAGGCCTGTTGGTCGCCTGACTTGACGCTGCCGGTGTTACCGGTGACATAGATAGCGTGACCTTGTTCATCCAAAAGGATATCTGTGGCATATTCGCTAAAGCTGATATCGAGCGGATAAATGGCTAGGCCTTGATCGCCAAAATGCGGCATCAGCTGCCCTTTTGTATCGTAATGCCACACGGCAATCGATTCGTTTTGGTTGATGTCTCCGGCAATATACAGCGTGCCATCCTGTGCCACTTTAATGGCCGAGCCTTTCGATTCTTCCAAACCATCCACCGCAACGTCATCGCGGTTAAAGGCCACCACGCCCTGCTGGCCAAAGTCTGGCACCAAGTGACCTTGCGAATCGTATTTCAACAGCAGCATTTGATTGCCCGCGCCTCCGACATATTGATTGCCGGTGACATAAATGGCCTGATTAGCGTCGATCACAAGGTCATTAAACCGTGCCTCTTGGGCATTTTGTGAAAAGGTCACTTGGCCGGAACGACCAAAGTCCTTCACCGGCTGACCGGTGCTGTCCAGCTTCCACAGTGCGCCCGCGCCGCCGGAGTCTCCAGCGATATAAAGGTTGGCCTCGGAATCCAGCCCAATCCCCTTGCCTCGTTCATTTTGACGGCTGTCGAAAACCACCAGGCCTGCTGAGCCAAACGTGGGGTCCTCTTCGCCATTGGATTTCAGTTTAAGCACAAATAGATTGCTCCCGTTGAGAGCGTGTTGCTCACCGGTGAGATACAGCGCGCCTTCGTCATCCATAACCATATCGCGGATAGAGGGCCAAGTGTGATGCGGGAACGCATAAAACCGAATGCCATCACGGCCAAACTGAGTAGCAAGTTGACCGTTTGGCTGATACTTCCACACGGCAATCTGCCTAGGGCTAAGGCCGCCATAATCCCCAGCGACATAAATCGCGCCATCCGCATCAATGTAGCTTGCCATACCGGAAGAATCGGCGAGGTCGGAAATGACTTGGCCGTTTGCGCCAAAACTGCTATCCGCAATGCCAGATGAATTGTATTTAGCGAGACTCATCGAAAAGGTCTCTCTGATTCCGGCGACAAAAATGTCGCCGTTGGTGCCTTGGCTTAGACTGTAGCCAAAAATCGTTCTTGGCACCTTCAGCAGACCATTGGTGCCGAAATCGGAATCACGCGCGCCAAAGTCGGCCACACGCACGCTATGCGTTAACTCACTGACATTGTTATCCGAATCCTGAACGCTGAAATGTAACTGATAAGTGTTTGGAGTATGCGTATCGACCCTGTCTCCGCTCACCACGATGTGGGCGGTTAAATCGCCATCTTCCTGATCCAAGGCCGTGGCTTCAGGCGGCTGATACGCCGTATCGCCTTGTTTGACTTTGCTGGCCGCTTGGCGCTCTAAGCTGAGGGTAGGCGATGTATTCGATGTCGAACCACTCTCACTTTGGCAACCGATAACAAGTGCGGAAATGGCCAACGCCAAGCCCGAGAGCAGGCCCCTTTTTGCCGATTTGAACGAAGATGTAATACTCACGGTGTTCTCCAAATTTTATTTGCATGGACAGTGTCCAAACTCGAGGAGGGTTCAATAACAGTTTAATGCGTTACTACGAAGCTGACCTCCACTGAGAGCCACTTTAAAAAATTAAAAAAGAAAACCACCAGGCCTGCTGATTACAAGGATTAGCTTGTTTTGAGCGCGCGGATGTCGCTTGGTGTAAACTCGAAACGCTTTTTAAAGGCACGATAAAACCAAGAAGGGTTATTGAAGCCCACTTTGTAGACAATTTCGGTAATGGGAGTGAAGGCAGCGTCCGGGCCGGTGAGAAGATGATAGGCTTTTTGAAGACGGACATTCAACACATAATCGGTAAAGCTCGTATTTTCCTCATCAAACATGGCGCGGATATAGCTGGGCGAGATACCATGACGTTTTGCAAGCCAGTCAAGCGCTAAGTCCCCACGATAATAGTGAATATTTATATCGGCCTTCACCGCCGCCATCCGCGCTTGCTTTAAGCCATGTTGACGTGCATGAATGGCATAATCCGAGTGTGCGCCCATCGCTAACGCCGCTAGGTCAATCAGCTGATTGGTTTGGGCGAGGGTATTGACTGGCTCAGCCGGATGGTCTTTCATCAGTTGAAGTGAGGCGCGCGTAAGATGGGTGAGCATTTCCGCATCGAGAATCGGTTGAGGTGAACGTTCAAAACGCGCGATCAAAGGTTCAAACAGCGTGCGCGACAATTTCAAGTTCAGCATATGGGTCTGCTCGCCTTCAAAGGTGATGATCCCCGGGCGGTCATTGTAGCTAAAGCACCCCGTGCCCGGCGCACACTTGATGTCCCCTTTTTGCGCAATGGACACCTTCCATGCTGAGTGCCCTGAATCGATCAGTCGTGGGTTTAACAACAAGGTAAAATCATCGTCACCGTGCTCGACGTGTTGTTTGTTTCGATGGACAATCAGGGGCGATGTTTTAACCCAGCCGATGGAGAGTCCTGGTAACAGCCGAAGCTGCGTTTCAATGACCGGAATTTGTTTATTCGGTGTGCGCAACGCAATGTTTGCAATCGCCGCATAAATATCCTGCGCGGCTGCTATGCGTTCTTTAACAGGGAAGCTTTGAGTTGAAAATTTGATAAACGCCATAATAATCCTAGTCATATCGAACCGACGACACCGACCTTTTCGGTCACTTAAAACCTCACTGTGCGGTGCTCTTTTATCTGGCTTGGCAATGCCTCGAACTTCACCACTCCGTCCAAGCCGTCATCCCAGATAGCTTTGCTGGCGGTGAAAATATGCGCGGTGGGTCGCAGCGAAATGTCCGTGTCTAAGCACCCTGCGGGGACAACAAGCCCCCCATCCGCTTGAATGTTTGGCACGGCGGAACCACATAACGGACAAAAACATTTTGTGTGGCGCGTACCCGGAAGGGTAAACGAGGTCACCGCCTCGGCACCGGTAAGCCAGGTGAGCTTGGCAGAGGATGAAAATAAATTGGCCGCATGTGCCGATCCCGTATCTTTTTGGCAATGATGACAGTGGCATAGGAAAAATTGGTCGAAATCGCCCTGTATCTCAAATCGTATGGTGCCACATAAGCACGATCCTAAGTAATTAGGCATGAAACTCCTTAATTTATCGTGGTCTGTGTTTGTCATTCTAACATTGAAACAGCGAATGACCAGAATCAGGGGTTGGCAGGCTTTAGTCATGTTCGAAGTTGGGTGCGCCTGCGCGCTGTGTCTAATGAGGCTTCTCGCTGGGTGGGGTGATGTCGGAGGGTGTGTGCACGATAATAAAACGCCCCGTGATTGGGGCGTTGGAGGCGGGTAGCGCGAGATTTAGACTTTAACGCAGTCCATCGCGTACACCAGTTTGCCGTCACGCTCTTCTTGTACAAGGCCGTGAATATCGGTTTCGAAACCGGGGAATTTCTCGTTAAACGCGCGCGCAAATTTAAGATAATCCAAAATCTTTTTGTTGACGCGTTCGCCCGGAATCAGTAACGGAATACCCGGTGGGTAAGGTGTGAGCAAGATAGCGGTGATACGCCCGTCTAAGTCGTCGAGTTCAACACGTTCGATTTGGTTATGTACCATTTTGGCATAGGCATCGGCGGGTTTCATCGCCGGTTCCATGTGGGAGGTGTACATTTCGGTGGTTAAACGCGCTACATCGTTTTCACGATACATGCCGTGAATCGCGTCACACAAATCTTTTAAGCCGATGCGCTCATAACGTGGGTGTTTGCTGATAAAGCCGGGCAATACGCGCCATAACGGCATATTGCGATCGTAGTCATCTTTAAACTGCTGCAATGCCGTTACTAACGTATTCCAACGGCCTTTGGTAATGCCGATGGTGAACATAATAAAGAACGAATACAAGCCGGTTTTTTCAACAATAACGCCGTGTTCTGACAAATAACGCGTCACAATCGCCGCCGGAATACCATTGTCGGAGAAGTCACCGTTTACCGCCAGGCCTGGTGTAATGATGGTGGCTTTAATCGGGTCAAGCATATTGAAGTTTTTCGCCAGATTACCGAAACCGTGCCAAGCTTCATTGGCGCGTAAAATCCAATCATCACGCTCGCCCATGCCTTCATCAGCCAATTCGTCCGGCCCCCAGACTTTAAACCACCAAGAATCACCAAACTCGGCATCCACCTTACGCATGGCGCGGCGGAAGTCGATGGCTTCGGTAATCGATTCTTCAACCAAGGCTGTACCGCCTGGTGGTTCCATCATCGCGGCGGCCACGTCGCAACTGGCGATAATCGCATACTGCGGACTGGTGGAAACGTGCATCAAATAGGCTTCGTTAAAACGACCGCGATCCAGCATTCGCTTTGGTGATTCTTGTACCAAAATTTGGCTAGCTTGGCTAAGGCCAGCGAGTAATTTGTGCGTTGATTGGCAGGCGTACACCATCGGGCCTTCGGAGCGATTGGTGTCGCGGCCAATAGCGTGCATTCCTTGGTAAAACTCATGGAAGGTGGCATGGGGTAGCCACGCTTCGTCAAAGTGAAGGTTTTCGATGGAGTCGCCCAATGTTTTTTTAATAGTATCGACGTTATATAAAATGCCGTCATAGGTGCTTTGGGTAATGGTCAGCATTTGCGGCTTGAGGTTTTTGTCTTTAACAAGCGGGTTGGCTTGGATTTTCTTTTTGATGGTTTCGGCGTGGAATTCAGATTCGGGAATCGGGCCGATAATGCCGTAATGGTTGCGTGTGGGCATTAAAAATACGGGCACAGCGCCAGTCATAATAATGGAGTGCAATACCGATTTATGGCAGTTGCGATCGACGACCACGATATCGTTGTCGGCGACATTGGCGTGCCAGACGATTTTGTTGGAAGTGGAGGTGCCGTTGGTGACAAAAAACAAATGATCTGCGCCAAAAATGCGCGCTGCGTTCTGTTCAGAGTCGGCTACTGCGCCAGTATGATCAAGCAGTTGGCCGAGTTCATCCACCGCGTTACACACGTCGGCACGCAACATGTTTTCACCAAAAAATTGGTGGAACATTTGGCCGACCGGGCTTTTTAAGAAGGCCACCCCGCCGGAATGTCCCGGGCAGTGCCAAGAATAAGAACCATCCGCCGCATAACCGGTTAGGGCGCGGAAAAAGGGCGGTGCTAATCCTTCTAAATACACCCGCGCTTCGCGGATAATATGGCGCGCCACAAATTCCGGCGTGTCTTCAAACATGTGGATAAAACCGTGCAGTTCTTTTAATACATCATTTGGAATGTGACGCGAAGTACGGGTTTCACCATACAAAAAGATCGGAATATCGGCATTGCGGTGACGAATTTCATTCACAAACAAACGCAGTTTTTCAATCGCGGTATCTTTATGTTCTTCATCGGCAAACTCGTCATCATCGATGGACAAGATGAAGCATGAGGCGCGGTTTTGTTGTTGTGCAATCATGGCGGTGTCACCGAAACTGGTGACCCCCAGCGTTTCCATGCCTTCTTTTTCAATCGCATCAGCGAGGGCGCGAACGCCTAAACCTGACGCATTTTCAGAACGAAAGTCTTCGTCAATAATGACGACGGGAAAGCGAAATTTCATAAGGCCTGCATCCTTGTACCAGCGTGAATGTGAAATAGAAACTGCATTATACAAAAGGTGGTTTGAAATGAAATGAAAGTTTTGTGGAGGTCGGTTTGATTTAAAATATCTATTAAGTTCGATAAAATTATTTATCAAGTTTCCTCATTTATTTGTGCGTTTTTTTGTACACTAAGAACTTAGGTGTTGCTTTGCGCTGTGTTCGTTATGCGCCAGTCTGCGGCCTACTGCGGCGCGTCTTGATGATTAGCAGGCCTGCTAATTTGCCGTAATCTGCTTGTGTCGTGTTTTTTAGTCTTAAATTTGAGAGTTATCCTATGTTTAATCGCAAACTCAACGCACGTTTGATGCAAACCGAACAACAGCTTGCCCAGTCGCAAGCGATTTTAGATGCGTTGCATCGTTCTATGGCGGTGATTGAGTTTTTGCCGGACGGGACGATTTTAACCGCCAACGATAACTTTTTGCGCACGGTGGGCTATTCGCTAAGTGAAATAGTGGGGCAGTCGCATCGTTTATTTGTGCCGCCGGAGATTCAAGCCGGTGCCGATTATCAGGCGCATTGGCGTAAATTAAGCCAGGGCGATTTTTTGCAAAGCCGCTTTAAACGTCAAACCAAACAGGGCAAGGCGTTGTGGTTAGAGGCAAGCTATAACCCCATTTTCGATGCACAGGGTCAGGTGGTGAAGGTGGTGAAATTTGCCACTGATATTAGTGATCAGGTAGAGAAAGAGCAGGATGCGGCGGGCAAAATTAATGCGATTGAGCGCGTGATGGCGGTGATTGAGTTTGATTTGGACGGCACAATTTTGCGTGCGAATAAAAACTTTTGTAGTGCGATTGGCTATGAGGAATCGGCGATTGTCGGCAAAAAACACCGTTTGTTTGTCGATAAAACCTATGGCGAATCGGCCGAGTATCGCGCATTTTGGCAGGATTTAGCTCAGGGTGGTTTTAAAGCCGGTACCTTTAAGCGCGTTAAACGTAATGGCGACCCCCTATGGATTGAGGCTTCGTATAACCCGGTGCTGGATGAACAGGGCAAACCGATAAAAATCGTTAAATTTGCTACCGATGTCAGTAACAGTGAAAGCGTGTGTGTGTTGACGCAGGTGATGAAAAACGCAAATGCGATGCTGCAAAATTTAGCTAAGGGTGATTTGGCGGCTGAACGTAAATGGTTTAGTCATCCACGTGAAACGATGTTTGACGGGTTGAATAAGCAGTTGCGTGATTCCGTGGAATGCTTGGCGGGGTCGTTGCAGGATACGGTGGGGGAAGTGGTAGAAGTGGCGACGGTGGTCAATGATGCGGTGAACCATGTGAATCATGGCACGGAAGGTTTGCGCGATCGCATTCATGAGCAATCCGCTGCGGTACAACAAACCCGTTCCAGTATGGAGCAGGTGAATCAGGCGATTCAAAGCAGTAGCCAAACTGCGAAGCAAACCGCCGCGTTGGCAAACTCGGCGCAAGAAAAAACCAATCGCGGCGCGAGCGTGATGCGTGAAACCATTGATTCAATGGCGCAAATTCAGCGTGCCAGCCAGCAGATTGCCGAGATTGTCAGTTTAATTGACGGTATTGCGTTTCAAACTAATTTATTGGCGTTAAACGCGGCGGTAGAAGCGGCACGCGCAGGTGAGCATGGGCGCGGTTTTGCCGTGGTGGCGGGGGAAGTGCGTGCGCTGGCGCAAAAATCGGCGGAAGCGGCGAAGGATATTCGACATTTGATTGAAAATACGGTGTCGCGTGTGGATGAAGGGACGCGGTTGGCGGCGCAATCGGGTCAGGTGTTGGATGAAGTCAGTCAGGCGATAAACGAGGTCGCCGGTTTTATCGGGGATTTGGCTGGTTCGTTTACCCAGCAAGCGCAAATGATTCAAAGCGTGCATCATGCGGTGTCGCAAATTGATACGACAACGCAACAAAACAGTCAGTTTGTTGAAGAAGCCAGCGAAGCCTCGGCACAACTGAGCGAACAAGCGGAGCATTTACAGGCTAAAATGGCCTACTTTAGATTAGGTCGGCCAGCGGCGCGTGCTTTGTCTGCTCGTTAGCGTGTAGATGCGCGCTGCTTAAAAGGGAGTGCGCGTTGAGTCGCTATTATTTTTGGACAGGGTTTGCGCTGGCGGTGGTCGGCACCCTGTTATTCTCGATTAAATCCATTCTCATCAAACTCGCCTACGAAGCCGGATCGAATGCCGATGAGGTGATGTGGCTGCGCATGGCGTTTGCCTTGCCGGTGTATGCGTTGATTGCGTGGGTTTTGTGGCAACGACAGCCGAACAAAGCGGGCGAATTAGCAGGCCTGCTATGGCTGAAGTTGATTGCGCTTGGCTTTTTGGGTTATTTCGTGTCTTCATGGTTAGATTTGATGGGGTTGGAATTGATTTCCGCCCAGCTTGAACGCCTAACCCTATTCACCTATCCGATTATGGTCGCGGTATTAGGCGCGCTGTTTTTTAAACAACCGCTCACGCGCAAAATTATGTTCGCCCTCGTATTGTCCTACATTGGCATCTGGCTGATTTATGCCCAAGAAGCCAGCCTGAGTGGTGACGGCGTGGCCTGGGGTACTTTTTTAGTGGCGGTTGCCGCGTTCAGTTTTGCGTTTTATGTGTTGTTCAGCCGCGAACTCATCGCCCAAGTCGGCAGTTTATGGTTTACCAGTTGGGCGATGATCGCCGCTTGTGTGTGGGTGATTGTGTATTTTGGTTTCAGCTTGGATTGGGCCGAATTTGTGCTGAATGAACGTATTTTATTATGGACGTTTCTGCTCGCCATTTTCAGTACTGTCATACCCAGCTTTATGATAAGTGAAGCGATTGCGCGTCTCGGCCCGGCGCAAACCGGCATTATCGGCAGTTTAGGCCCGGTGTTCACTATTGTGTTGGCGGTTTGGATTCTCGCCGAACCGTTTACCTTGTCGCATTTATTTGGTTTTGCTTTAGTCATGATTGGGGTTGGGGTGTTGACATTAAAACGCTAGACACAATAGTATCCATAAAATCGGTAAACTGAGTATAATGGACTCTATTGTGTCCATTTAGAGTGTGTTTATGTCGGTGATGTTGTTAGATGAACAAGATGTACAGCAGGCGTTTGCCGCCCATCTTCGGCGTTTACGCCGCCAAGCCAAGTTATCACGCCAAGCCTTAGCCCAGCGTAGCACCGTGCCGGCCGCTACCATCAAAAAGTTTGAGCTTAGCGGGCAAATCTCGTTGCGCCAACTGCTGTTGCTTTGGCAGAGTTTGGATGATTTGCAGCGTTTATTTGCGCTCACACAGTTCGACTCAAACCGCATGGCCGCGCCTAAAACCATCGACGAGGTGCTTAAAAATGGCGTTTAAACCGATTCAAAAACTCACGGTTTTGCGTACCTTAAGCAATGGACAGCGTATAGATGTCGGCGTATTGGCACAAAACCGACAGGGCGTATTTTTTCAATACGACGCGGAATACTTGGCTCATTTTGGCAACTTATCACCCTTTACTTTGCAATCAACCACCGAACTCCAACCAGCACCTAAAACACCCCACCAAGGTTTACATGGTGTGTTTGCAGATTGTTTACCGGATGGTTGGGGCTTGTTGTTGCAAGATCGCGTATTTCGCCAACATGGACTGACGCCCTCTCAGATTACGCCGATGGATAGATTAGCGTTTGTGGGGCATCGAAGTGTTGGCGCGTTGAGTTTTGAGCCAGTGTCCGAATGGGCGCTGGAACCGTCGGGTGAAATCGACTTA
Organism: Thiomicrospira sp.; assembly: GCA_034005865.1. Classification (GTDB taxonomy): domain Bacteria; phylum Pseudomonadota; class Gammaproteobacteria; order Thiomicrospirales; family Thiomicrospiraceae; genus Thiomicrospira. The sequence continues at coordinate 14,192 of JAVETW010000046.1, forward strand.
GCCACGCTGGGTTTAGAGGCGCAAGCGGTATTTGACGGTCAAACCGATCACGTTTTGGCTGAGTTAGTGGCGGCGGGCAGTTCCGGCGGTGCCAGACCTAAAGCGCAGATTTATATGCCGCCCAATCAAACAGGTCAAACCCGTCAATGCCGTACCAAAGCGCAAGCCGGCGACCAGGCCTGGTTGGTTAAGTTCACTTCAAAAAACCTTGCGCTTGGACATGAAGAAGGGCTGTGCGAAGCGGCGTATTTGACCTTAGCCAAAGCAGCGGAATTAGCGCCGGTGGAATGGACATTATTAGACGCACCGGCGCAAAGTGGTGCGACGCATTGGCTCGCGGTTAAACGCTTTGATTGGGTTAATGAGGGGGCGCGTGCCGGACGACACCACACCCATAGTGCGTGCGGTCTGCTGGATGTCGACTTTCGTAGCCCCAGCTTGGACTATGCGGACTTAATAAAAGCCAGTCGTCAAGTGTGTAAAGCCCCTGCGGTCGGGCAATTGCAATTTAAGCGCGCCCTGTTTAATTTGTTTGGTTGTAACCAAGATGACCACAGCAAAAACTGGGCGTTTTTACAGGACGATCAAGCACAATGGCAGGTCGCGCCCTTTTTTGATGTGACCTTCAGCCCACATCCTTTTGGCGAGCATACCACCGCGTTTTCCGGTTACGGCAAAGCGCCGCCGCTAAAAACGATTCAAGCTTTGGCATCACGTGCCGGATTTAGCGATTGGAAACACGCGCAACAAGCCATCGCTCATATAACTGACCAACTCGGACAGTTTGCTGATCTAGCGCAACAACTTGGCATAAAACCCGCCACCAGCCAACTCATCCAAAAACGCCTCAACCAGGCCTGGTTGGAAAATAAACATCTGTTGCAACCGCGCTAAGGCGTGTTGACGATGTGTTTTGAACCACGAAGAACCTTAACACGCGAAGTTATTCATTAGATCGCTTAAAACGCGAGGTGGCGGAGTGCTGAATACGCAATGATATTGAGTACAATCAACCCGATAACGGCAAGGCGATAGACGAATAGCAGTGCCAGCGACAGCGCGAGCAACAGGACGCTTTGCCAGTTAATCAGCGCATGGGGCAAAATCGGGTTGATAAGCGCGGCGAGCAGAAAACCGACAACGCCCGCTTGAATCGCTACCAGGCCTGGTTGAAAACGCGGATGGTTTAACAGACGATGTGAAAACGGCAAAACGCCGATAATCCACATCAGGCCTGCTAAAAATATCGCCAGCGTGGCGAGTAACGCGCCTATCCAGCCGTGCATTAATGCGCCTAAATAAGTGGCAAAACTAAATAGCGGGCCGGGCAAGGTTTGCGCGAGCGCATAGCCGGACATAAAGGCTTCTTCGCTTAGCAGGCCTGGTTGCACCAATTCGATATTTAAATAGGGTAACACCACATGACCGCCGCCGAATACCAACGCCCCGGCGCGGTAAACGCTATCAAACAACGTTAGCTCCGGCCAAAAATGCACCAGCACCGGTAACAGCAGTAACAATACCATCGGCAACAACACTAGGCCGAGTGCGAGCGTTGGATGAGGCAACCGATTGAGTTTAACGGTTTCGGTTGGCGGTGGTGTTGGCATAAATTGACCGAGTAGTGCGAGCGCGATAATGAGTGCAATCGGCATCCATACAAATGGCCATATCAGCAAAAGCGTCGCGCTGATTAAGGCGATTAAGATGAGCAGACCTCGGTTGCAAAACTGTTTCGCCATGCTCCATACCGCTTGCGTGACCACCGCGGCGGCAACAATCAATAAAGCCTGTATGAGGCTTGACCAGGCCTGGTTATAAGCGACCCAGCCGTAAGCCAAGGCGACCATGATCAGCATCGACGGCAAGGTAAAGCCCACAAAGGCGGCGAATGCCCCCGCCCAGCCCGCACGTTGGTAACCGATTAAAAATCCCAGTTGTGAACTCGACGGCCCGGGGAGGGCGTGACATAACGCAATCCATTGCGCAAACTGCACCTCGCTAAACCAAGCTTTACGCACAACAAATGCATCGCGCATATAACCGATATGCGCGACCTGCCCGCCAAACGAAGTCAGCCCTAGCGTTAAAAACGCTTTAAATATCGCCCACATTTCAATTTACTCCTTCAATGCGTGCGTTGCTGAATGCTTCATTTTCCCAACGCCTTATAGCGAAATAATACTACCGCTTTAGCGGTGCGATACTAGTTTGCCACGTTAAGATGACAGGATTGTTTTTTGCGCTTGATATGGATTGTTGAACCTTATACAAGCCTAACGTTCAACAATCAGGGAGCATAAGTCGAGTGCTTAGGTCATTAGCCGTGAGTTTGATACACCTCACGTGCTGGTTTAGATAACAGTCGCTTGGTCATGTCGATTTTCAGTTGTTCAAGTCGGTTGTTTTGTTGTTCGTTTCTATCGGTTTTTTGCGCGAGTTGAATAAATTCGGGGTCAATGAATCCCGGCTTTAATGCGGCTTCTAGTGTTTTGTCGCCATAACTTAAACGGAAAAAATAAGCGCCCTGCGGGCTGCGAATCACATTCGCAGGAGCCATGTCTTTATCTAGCTGATAACGCCCTTCGGTGACCATGCGAGTGACCATTTCAAACGCATCACGCCCGCCCGGGCCGGGAAAGGCGGTCTCCAGCCGAATCAATTTGCGCTCTAGCGGTTTATTGTCAAGCAAGGGAAAACACGCATGCATGACTTGAAAGGCATGCGCAATCCCACCAAGAAATTGGTAGCCGTGATATTTCACTAGGTCGTTAAAGCTGTATTCGAGTGTCTGACCTTGTTCGGTCACAATCAGGTTCGGGGTGGTTGGAAGGTCTAGGTTCATTATTTAGTTTCCTTGTTGTGACAGTTCGGCTCTTAACCAAGGTAAAAATCCGGCTAAAAATTTGGTGGTGGAGGGCATGAAGTAACTGCCGTGGTGGTAACAAGGGTCTAGCGTGGTGACGATAATGCGCCCGGGTGTTGATACACGATCTTCGTACAAAACCGACCCTTTTGATTTAATGCTAATCAATGAGTCAGCACCTTTTGGCGGATTGAAATAGCCGTGTTGATGCCAAGTGGCATCGGCTAAACTCAAGTAGTTAAACAAGCTGTGTTGTTCATTATTCACCACCAGGCCTGAATCAGCGTCCTTATCTAACCACCACCAAAAATTCACTTCTGTTGGATGCCAGTCGATATTCGGCAACCATTTTGCATATTCGGTTTCGCCCATAGCGACAACAAAACCGCCTTGGGCAAGATAGCGGGCAATATTCTCTTTGGCGTTTGCCATCAGTTCACCACTTTGGCGACTGGTAACAAATAGGCAACCTAGGTTGGATAAATCCGCTTGTGCTAAATCGGGCGCATAAATAATGTCGTCAAAAAAACCGGCATAAGGGGCTTCATACAGTGTTTTGCGATGGAAATACGTTCCGCCATCAACGGCGACTATGGGTTTCATTTCAGGTCTCCAGAATAGGTTTCAATCCAATGGAAAAGTTGCGGGGTAATGCGTGCGGCACTGGTTTTGTCGGAAAAGTGCATCCACATACTATTGCCGGAGTGCATTAAAATCGTGCCGCCGGAAGGACGTTGATAAAGCCAATCAATCGGCGCTTGTGTGCCCGAAAGTTGATTTAGCACGACCGCGCCTGCGGGTGGTGGATTGTGTCCGCGACCGTAAAAGCCGGACACGCCACGGCGAAAACTTAAATCCTGTTCATCAACGCCTTCAAAGATGGGGTGAGGGGTGACGTGCTCAACCATCAAATAATCTAAGCTGGTTTTAGGTACCGGAATAAAGGTTTGCAGTTCATCCAGAAATGGATAGGCGACATGACCGTTAAACACGATTAGACCGCCTTGGTTTAAATATGCATTTAATTGGACGGCGGCCTTAACTAAGGCGCGTTGGTCGGTGTGGGCCGGTATAAGGATTGCTTTATAACGATCGAGGTTAAGGCTGTCGATATGATAAGAACTGATTCGCTCAAGATGCCGAGCACAATCTAGGTTGAATAGGCCGGATGCCTCACCGTCAACGGGGTTGATATATAAAACGGGTTTCACGTTTAGCCTTCCTTTGGTTGTTTAAAAATGGGCAATGCAATTTGAATGTCATCAAGGTACAGGCGTTTGACCGGCAGGTTGTAAAGCTTGCAAAGCGTCTGTTCATTGAGGAGCGTGTGGGTGTCGCCAAAAGCGAAGTCATCCTTGTCGAATAACAATAAGCAGTAATCGGAAAACTCAAGACTGTGTTGCGGATTGTGGGTGGAAAGTAGCACCGTGTACCCTTCGTTATCAACCAGTTTGCGCAGTGTGTTGAGGATTAAAGCTTGATTGTGCCAATCAAGTGCGGCAGTCGGTTCATCGAGAATTAATAATTTAGCTTGTGAGCAAAGTGCGCGTGCTAACAGCACCAGTTGGCGTTGCCCGCCGGATAGGCGTTGAAAGCTTTGGTTGGCGAGATGCGCAATATCGAGTTTTTCGAGCATCTGTTTTGCATAGGCATAATCTTGTTTGTCCGGTGCGGAAAGCAGGTCGATGGCATGGGCGCGACCCATCACCACCATATCTAATACCGGCATATTGAAAATAGACTCGGTTGATTGCGGAACGTAACCCACTTGTGCCGGTTTAACGACCCTGCCACTATTGGGGTTTTGTAGTCCGGCTAAAATGCGCATTAAGGAGGATTTTCCTTGGCCGTTTGCGCCGAGCAAGGTGGTAAAACTGGCCGGAGGCAATTCAAATTGTAGATGGCGAAACACCCAATCTTGATATTGGCACCCCAAATCTATCGCGTTAAGCATGGCCGGTTTTCCTTAACTTCACTAATAACATGGCAAATATCGGTGCGCCGATTAAAGCCGTTAAAGCACCCAGTGGAATTTCGGCAGTGGTAACCGAACGCGCGAGGGTATCCACCAAAATCAGATACAACGCACCCAAGGTGGCAACGGAAAAAAAGAAGGTCTTGTGGTTAGCACCAAAAGCCAAGCGCACCAAATGCGGAATAACCAAGCCAACCCAGCCGATGATGCCACTGGCGGCAACGGCAGCGGCGACAATTAAACCGACGGCTAAAAGGGTAAGAAGTTTGACTTTGGTTACAGGTACGCCGAGTGATTTGGCATCTTGTTCTCCCACGGACAACGCCGAAAGATGAAAGCGGAGCGCAAAAATGATTAAGATTCCGAATAGGATAAACGGCGCAGCGATTTGCAGACGGTCGTAGTTTGCGCCAGCCAAACTGCCCAGCAACCAATACACAATGGCGGGGAGTTCGTTTTGCGGATCGGCGACAAATTTGATTAGTGATACTCCGGCACTAAACAATGCGCTGACCACCAGGCCTGCTAATACCAACATCAGCGTGCCGTTTTGGCTGCTCAGGCCGCCCGCTAACCAAAACACGATCACCAGCGCGAGCAAGCCAAAAATAAACGCACCGACAATAAACGGCCAACCTTCGGCAATCACCAATATTGCGAGTACACCGCCAAACGCCGCACCGGACGATACGCCGAGAATTTGCGGATCGGCCAACGGGTTGCGTAACAAACTTTGTAGCGCCGCCCCGGCCAGCGCTAGGCCAGCGCCAATAATGCCTGCTAATAGCACGCGCGGTAGCCGAATATCGACAATAACCTGCTGTTCAATCGCATTTAAACTCTGTTGAAACCAGCCCACCTGTGCCAGCAGAATGTGACTGACGTGCGTAATCGGGACTTCATAACGACCAATCGACAGTGCAAACACGATGGTTGCAATTAAACCGATGAACAGCGCAATTAAGCCGTACACGGCGTTGAAACGAAGCGCATCAATTTGCATGACTTACCTGCATTGTTGGGCGAAATAACGATAAATAATCACGGCTAAGTTGGTTGTCGTCGATGCGTAAAATGCGATCAATTTCCTCGTCGTTTAACGCATAGTTGTAGAGCAGTTGATAATAGGTTTTTATTTCGTCGCGTAAATTACCTTTAGCCTGTTGCGGGAAAAATAGGCCATGCAACCATTGCCATGTCAGCGGGGTTTCTTGGCTTGGCGGTTCCCACACAAAACCGCCTTTGGGATATTGGTAAACCCGTTTTTGCTGAATGGCGGCGATATTGGCAAGCTGCGGATCATTGAGCAGGGATGATGGCGATAACCCCGATTCAAAGTTGGTCAGCAAGATAATGTCGGGATTCCATAGCAATAGCTGTTCAATATTGATGGCTTTAAAACCGCTCTGCTCGGCGGCGACATTAATGCCTCCGGCGCGCTCAATATCGGTATGCATACTCGTGCCTTTACCGCCGACTTGGAAGCCGGAACGATAGCGAAACACGAATAGGACTTTCGGTTTTTCCAGTTCATTCTGGGCAACTTGTTGCTGAATCTGTTGTTTTGTTTGCGCAAAATAAGCGAGAATTTTTTTGGCACGATCTTGGCGTTGAATGGCTTGCCCCGTTAGTTGTAGCCATTCGGTGACATAATCGGTTTTGCCGTATTTAAACGTCACTAACGGAATCGCGGTTTCAAGTAATAACTGCAATTTAAATTTACGCTGCAAGCAAATCAACTTGCCGCCCCAAAAATAGTTCATTTGGCGTTTTGCC
>JAVETW010000047.1:0-18916 GCA_034005865.1 Thiomicrospira sp.
TTTTTTAACCCTTTCGATATATACATAGGTATAACTCGGAGAATGTGATGAAGAAAAAAACCATGCTGTACAAAACGACCTGTAAAAAAACCATTTTATCCGCCGCTATTGCCGGTGTTTTTGCCTCGCCGCTAATGGCCGACGACACGTTCACGCTTGGCAAAATTACCGTGGGTGGCGAACAAACGCAAAAAATTGAGGCGAATGTGGTGAATGCCGATGAAATGCGGGCGCAGGGTTTGACCGATGTTGGCCAAGCGGTATCGCGTGTGCCGGGTGTGGTCATTCGCGAAGGCGGGCGACGCGCGGAAACGCAAGCGGCGATTCGTGGCTTTGATTCGCGTCAAATTACGCTAAATCTTGATGGTATTCCGATTTATTTACCCTATGACGGTAATATTGATTTAAGCCGTTATTTAACCGGTGATTTAAGTCGAATCGAAGTGCAAAAAAGCTTAGGCTCGTTATTGCTGGGGCCAAACAATATGGGCGGTTCGATTAACCTGGTCAGCCGTAAACCGACCGAGTCCTTGGAAGGGCGTGCCACCCTCGGCATGGAGGCGGGTAAAAATGGCGTATTTTCGCGTTTTGGCAATCTACAGGTCGGCAGTCGGTTAAATGAGTTGTTTTATATTAGCGCCGGTTTTAGCAAGATTGATAAGGATAACTTCCCGTTATCGGATAGCTTCAGTCCGGCGACTAATCAATTTACCAATACTGTGATTCAGCCTAAAGGCGATCGCGTCCGCTCGGCGAGTGATAGCCAAAATATGAATCTAAAGCTTGGCTTTACGCCGAATGAAACCGATGAGTATGCGCTCAGTTACCATCAAGTGCGTGGGCGCAAAGATGCGCCGTTATATGCCGGTGGTGAATTAACCGGCACGTCGGCACGTCCGGCGTATTGGGACTGGCCGCAATGGGATAAGGATAGTGTGTATTTCTTGAGTCATACCCAGTTGGGGGAGAAAACCTATGTTAAAACTCGCGCTTATTATGATCAATTCAATAATAAGCTCAATTCGTATAACGATATAAATTATAAAGCGATTACAGCGGGTTATGCGTTTCGTTCACAGTATGACGACGAAAGCCTTGGCGGCAGCGTTGAGCTGGGGCATCACATCGCGCAACACCAGCTTAAAGCCGCGTTTCACGCCAAATATGATGAGCATAAAGAGCGCGATTTAAATAAGGATGTCGGCACGGTTGATGAACGCTGGAAGACCTACCAAAACCAAATTCATTCATTTGGTTTAGAAGATCGCATTCAACTGACACAAAACACGCAACTTACTTTGGGCTATCGGCGTGACCAATACAAGGTAACCAAAACCGATGACCGCGATCCGACAACCCAGCCTTCGAGCGATCAAGGCGCGGATAACGTTCAAGTTAAAGCCGAGCATCAATTCGGCGCGCATACCGTGTTTGGCGGAGTGTCCAAGAAAACGCGTTATCCGTCCATCAAGGAAATTTATTCCTATCGCTTAGGGCAGGCGATTCCGAATGCGAATTTAGGCGCGGAGTCGGCGTTGCATTATGAAATCGGCGCGCTGGGCGACCTTGGGCCGCTTAACTATCAACTAAACCTCTTTTATAGCGATATTTCGGACGCGATTGAATCGATCACGCTGACCTCTGGCGCGGATGCCGGTAAGTTCCAAAACAAAAACGTCGGAACCGCTACCCATTACGGTGCGGAAGTCATGCTGTCATATCCGACCAGCGACAACACGCGTTTAGATGTGAATTATGCCTATGTTAAACGTGATTTAGCTGACAAGACGCTGGTGCCGACACAAAGCCCGGAGCATCAAGGCTTGGTCACCATGAATTGGTTTACTACCGACAAGTTGGATTTGGCGGCGGAGTTGCAGTTTGCCAGCCAGCGCGACACCACCACCGACGGCAAGCGCACCACGGCGGGTTATGAGCTGGTGCATTTGCGTGCAGCCTATCAATTTAATAAAACCTTAAGTGCGAATGCCGTGCTAAAAAACGCTTTGGATAAGGATTACCAAATCTATGATGGTGATCCGATGCCGGGGCGCACACTATGGGTCAGCGTGAACGCCGCGTTTTAATGTGTTAAACGGCAGGGTTGTTAATCAGCAGGCCTGCTAATCCCGTATCCCTCTTTATATCTGTCATTTTTCAAGAGGAGTTGATCCGTTTCGAGTGATGGCGAAACGGGTCTTTTTTAGTTTTAGGAGGTGGCATGTTGCATCGTGCTTTTTGGCTGGGTTTAGGCCTTTTATTTTCACCGTTAAGTTATGCAACGCCAGCGTGCGTTAGTCAAACCGAACCGGAGCGGGTGTATGGCGCCAATCCGGTGGTGACCTATTTAATTATGGCGTTAGCGCCGGAAAAGCTTGTGGGTTGGAACTTTACGCCGCCCCCCCAAGCGAAGGGCGTGTTTGCGGCGGATAGTTTTGATAAGCCGATTATTGGCGGTTGGTTTGGTCAAGGGCAAACGCCAAATATCGAAGCGTTGATTAAGACCCGACCGGACTTAGCGATTTTATCCGGTGCGACGGTGGATCTCAGTCGGCAAACGGCATTGACCGGTTTAGGTTTGCCAGTGTGTACGGTCAAATTGGATGCGTTAAGCGATTATCCTCCAGCGATTCGGCAAATGGGAACTTGGTTACATCGTGAACAAAAAGCGCAGGCGTTTGCAACCTTAGCGGAGCACCTGATTGCGCAACAAGCGCAGCGTCGTGCGCAATTACAGGAGAAAAATATCCCCATCAAAACCGTGTACTACGCGCAATCGCCTTCGGGGTTGGAAACCGAATGTGTCGGTTCGATTCATGCCGAAGTGATTCCCTTGGCGGGAGGCCAGAATCCGCATCATTGTCCGGCGGATGCCGAGCAGGGCAGTCGTTTCGGCAAGGTGTCAATTAGCTTTGAGCAGTTGATGCGTTATAACCCGGATGCGATTGTCACCCAGGAAAAAGCGTTTTACGACAAGGTGTACCAAGACACGCGCTGGCGAAACCTCAAAGCGGTACAAAACAAACAGGTGTTTTTCATGCCGCAAGCGCCGTTTCGCTGGATGGATCGCCCGCCGTCGTATATGCGCCTGTTGGCCATGCAGTGGTTAATGGCGCAACTTTATCCTGAGCAAACGGACATTGATATGAATAAACAGGTGCGCGGGTTTTTTAAGCAGGTGTTTGATACGGATTTGAACGAGGATCAAATCGCACGTGTTTTACAAGGAGGTTTAGTTGATGAGTAAACGCAAGCCGACTTTAGGGGTGATGTTGCACATTACGCCGCAGACGCAACACTCGGCGACACAAACGTTGGCGGAGTTTACCGAATTGGTGCAAACCATCGATCAACTGGGTTTTGATGAAGCTTGGGTGACCGAACATCACTTTAATGAATACAGCTTAACCCCTTCGCCGCTGTTATTAATGGCGCATTTTTTAGCGCATACCACTCAGCTTAAGCTGGGCGCGGCGGCGGTATTGCTTGGATTCCATAATCCGATTGCGATTGCCGAACAACTGGCGTTATTGCACAGCCTGTATCCGCAGCGTGTAGTATGCGGGTTTGCCAAAGGTGGGCCGTTTGAAGCACAAAATGCGGTATTTAACATGGATCGAGATGTGAGTCGTTCGCGGATGCAAGAGGCATTACCGGCGATGCTGGCGTTATTTCAACAGCCGGTGGCGAGTCATCAAGGCGTGCATTTTCAGTGGTCAAATGTGGCGTTGCAACCTAAAACCAAGTTAGCGCCGGAAAGTTGGTTTGTCGCCAGCGCGGATGAGGCGACGATTCAACTTGCGGCTGAACAGGGCTTTGGGTTGATGGCAGCCCAGTTTTGGCCACAGGAAAAAATCGCCCAGTTAATTCAAACCTATCAAGGTTACGCTCAGTCGAAACAGCCGGTGAATATGATGGCAGCGCGTGGCTTGTTGATTCGGGAGCATACGGACGATGCGCGTCACCAGGCCTGGTTACATATTCAAAGCGTACGCACGCAAAAGTCGCAACTTTGGGGCAAGGAAAAAGGGCCGATGGCCAGCTTGTCGGAGGACGAGTTGGTCGCCAGAATGCTGGTGGGTACAGTGGAAGACGTGCGCCAACAAACGCAAAGTCTGCTTAATCTTGGCGTAGCGCGTTTAGCCTTAAATCCGCTGAGTGCCGAGCATGGCTGTCGTCTTGCCCAGCTTGAGCGTTTTAAGCGCGAGGTTTGGCCGGAGTGGCTATGTTAAAACTCTCGCCTTTGCGCCTCAGTTTAATACTCAGTTTTATTTTGTTGGCAACCGCTTTGTTATCTCTAAGTTGGGGGCGCTATGACTTTTCACCGTTTGCCAGCTTGCTTGAGTTTGGGCGTTATCTCGGCTTATTGCCCGGTGACGCGGATAACATGGTGGTCAATCTGATGCTGGATGTGCGTTTGCCGCGCATTATCGCGGCGATGTTAATTGGCGCCGCGCTGGCGATTGCGGGGACGGCGTTTCAAGCCTTGTTTATGAATCCGCTGGTTTCGCCCGGTATTTTAGGGGTGTTATCCGGGGCGGCTTTCGGCTCGGCGTTGGGGTTGCTGTTATCCGATTCACTTTGGCTGATGCAGGTTTTGGCGTTTGGTTTTGGCTTAGTGGCGGTCGGGATTGCGCTATTACTCGCCAAGGGAGAGTTGCGTCAAAATCTGACGGTGTTGGTGCTGGGTGGCATGATTTCCGGCGCGTTGTTTACGGCCTTTTTATCAGTGATTAAATATGTTGCCGATCCTTATAACAAGCTGCCGGCGATTGTGTATTGGTTGATGGGGTCGCTGGCGCATACCGATATGTCGATGATGTTGATGGTTGCGCCGTTTATGCTGGCCGGTATCGTTTTGTTGTGGTTGCAGGGGCATAGTCTGAATGTGCTGAGTTTAGGTGATGACGAAGCGCGTACGCTGGGGATCCATGTCGAACGCAAGCGCATGATGATTATTGTTGTCGCCAGTTTTTTGGGGGCGATAACGGTGACGCTCGGCGGCATGATTGGCTGGGTCGGCTTGGTGATTCCGCATATCGCGCGCCTATTGTTTGGCGCGGATAACCGTGTTTTATTGCCCGCTTCGGCGTTGTTAGGCGCTATTTATTTGCTTTGGGTGGATAACGTTGCGCGCTTGGCGATGAGCGTCGAAATTCCACTGGGCATACTCACCGCCTTAATCGGCTTGCCGGTTTTTGCTTGGGCATTGCGCCATAGCAAACGGGCTTGGCAAAGCTAATTCGGCTTTTTGAGGGCGATATGTATTGACCTCTACGCGGTAGGATTGGTTTAATGCTTTGTGAATAATTTATAAATAATTCAATAGGTTATGTATTATAGGTGATATTGCGTTAAGCCAATATTGCCTAAAGTAATACTCGATTTTTTATCAATAATTTCATCAGTTAAAGGAGAAAACAATGAAATTTAGCGCACGTAATCAAGTTAAAGGCACAGTAAAAGCGATTCACGAAGGAGCGGTGAATACTGAAGTGGTGATTGAGGTGGCTCAAGGCGTTGAGTTGGTGTCGATTATTACTAATGGCTCGGCGAAAGCGTTGGGTTTGGAGGTCGGAAAAACGGCCTATGCGATTGTGAAGGCATCTAGTGTCATGGTTGCGGTAGATTAAACCGTACTTGATTGAAAGCCAGCCCGATTCGTCGGGCTTTTTTAGCATTATCGATATAGTGTTTAGTATATTTTGTTTGGTTTATATGGGGTGAGGAGTCAGCATGATAGAGGTGCGTGATTTAAGTGCCGCGCATGGCAAGCAAGCGGTGTTCAACAATCTCAATGTGCGTGTGAGCGAAGGCGATTTTGTGTGTTTGCTGGGGCCAAATGGGTGTGGCAAAACAACCCTGTTGCGTACCTTGTTGGGTTTGCATCCCAAAACGAGCGGACAGGTGTTATTACGCGGTTCGGATAGGGCGGCGTTGAGTGCAAAGCAACAAGCGCGTTTAATCAGTTATGTGCCGCAATATCATCGCACGGCGTTTGGTTATCCGGTCATTGATATGGTGTTAATGGGAGTGATGGCGGCTTATTCCGAATGGGCAGTGCCGACGGGAGAGCATAAAGACCTCGCGTTAGCCGCGCTGACGCAAATGAATATCGCACACCTAAAAGACCGACCCTACACCGAACTCTCCGGCGGACAGCGCCAGCTGGTGTTAATTGCGCGTGCTTTAGCGCAGGATACGCCTTATTTATTTATGGATGAGCCGACTAATGGCTTGGATTATGGCAATCAAATTAAACTACTCGAACGCATACGTGATCTTGCTGATCACAAGCGCTGTATCGTGATGACCACCCATCACCCCGAACAAGCGATGATGGTCGCCAATCGGGTCTTGACCATGCAAAACGGCGCGTTATTGCAAGACGGTGTGCCGAGCGAAGTGATTACTAAAACCAAAATGGCACAGTTATATGACTTGGCGCTGCATCAGATTCCCAAGTTTAGCTTTAACCACGACGGACTCAATTTTCGCCAAAAACGCCACGGCTTTGGTTGGGCGAAATAGATGTTACGTTTAACGTTTGTTGTGTCGCTTGGCGATAGCATGACTCAGTATGTCGAAATTAATTTCGGCCGAATCGAGGTGCCTAACTCTTTGCAACCAGCACGCCTTAATACTTGAAGCCGCGCTTAAAAAAATCGCGCCGGGTGTTTGCGTGGCTCAAAATTGAAGGCTCAAAGCCTAGGTGTGTATTCGCCCATGCTCTAGTCTAGGATTTAAGCCAGTCGCGAGCGTGTATATTATTATGCGTGATGGTTATGCTATTCTGTAGTGCTAGATTGTGTGTTGTTCGCGCAAGGTAAGCGCAGACTATGGGGGCCGGTGGCAATTTGCGTTGCCGATTCATTTGCCGTTGGCTTTGCCGGGCTAGCGTTTGCCGATACCGCTGCTTATTTTGCGCAGAATTCTGTAGAGCACGTGGGTTTATTAACTGAGCGAGGTGTGTGATGTTACGAGTAATATGGGCGGGAATGTTAGCGTTTGCTTTGGTGGGTTGTTCCAGTATTCAGGTGAGTCAAGATTATGATAAGAAAGCCGATTTTTCTAATTATCAGCATTATCAGTGGTTAGCGCCACAAGACCAGGTGGCACCGAAAGCGGTGGATTTGCAAGCGAAAAATCGCTTGGTGAGTCAGCGTATTGAAGCGGCGATGACGCGTGTATTGGCGCAAAAGGGATACGCTGATTCGGCACAAGCAGCCCCGGATTTTTATGTGACCTATCACCTAGTAGTGAAGGATAAAGTGGCGTCGCGCCCGCTACAAACCACGGTTGGTTTTGGTAGTTATGGATATTATGGCGGCGGCTTATTGCAGTTTGGCGGCGCGGATGTGTATCAGTATGAAGAAGGGCAACTGGCGATTGATATTCTCGATAGCGAAAAAAAACTGGTGTGGCGCGGTATTAGCCGTGGGGTGATTGAAGAAAACTTAACGCCGGATGAAATTACCCGCTTGATTAATGAAGCGGTAGAAAAAGTATTGGCACAGTTTCCGCCGAATAAATAAGCGCTCGTTGGTGGGATTTGCCGATTAAATCACCCCCCGCCCTACGGCAACCTCAGCGTAAGACGGGGGGAGCAAGCACAGAAGCGCTGAAAGTATTCATTTAAATTCACCATAGACACACCAAGGCACGAAGACGCTTGACCATTACAAAGCGAGCGAAACGTTAAAAATCTTCGTGTTCTTCGCGACTTTCGTGGCTCAAACATGACGAGTCAGTAGGCCTAATGCTATATGCCGTCTTGTTTAAGGAGGTGATCAGTTTTAGCAGGCCTGCTCATTGGCGGTTATTTTGCTTGATTTTTTATAACAAGCTGGACTTTATCGGCTATTTTCGTTATCGTTCGCGCCGAAGTGGGTCGGGCAATCGCGGAGTGGAGACACTCGGAGGAAAGTCCGGGCACCATAGAGCGGAATGCCAGCTAACGGCTGGGCGGTGTGAGCCGACGGAAAGTGCAACAGAGAATAGACCGCCGATGGCGTTTAGGCGCACAGGTAAGGGTGAAACGGTGAGGTAAGAGCTCACCGCGCAACTGGCAACAGGCTGCGGCTAGGTAAACCCCATTCGGTGCAAGACCAAATAGGAAAACACGCCTTGGGCAGAGTGTGGCTCGCACTTGTTTTCGGGTAGGTTGCTTGAGGAGCGCAGTGATGCGTTTCCCAGATGAATGGTTGCCGTTGTTGCCGCAAGGTAGCAAACAGAACCCGGCTTATAGACTCACTTCTTTTTCTTTCTGTTTTTTCTTGAATTTAGTCAGTTTAGGATAGGTTGGCGATTAACTTATTTTAGATTGGCATAAATCGAATCTTTGTTTTAGCAGGCCTGTATAATTTGTATACATCATCTTGTGGTGCTTTGGTTGTCTTTTACCATATCTTGTTGTGGGTACGCGCACTTTAAAATAATAGTATTTTCTTTCGATTAGCGCCCTATTTTCATTCTATTTGTTTAAACCCTTTTCTATCCATTTGAAATCACTCAAAAAACCTGCCTGAGTGTGAGCTGTTTTATGTCGGGTAATGGTAGCTAAGTTGTTGTTCTGTAATGGGGTTTTAGCTCGGTCGTGCCGATGAAATTCCTTGACACTGACAGGCGATATCAATATAGTGGCGCACAGTGGGGTAGTGTGGTTAATAGTGGTGAAAAGTGGGGTGAAATAATTTGTTTTTTCGCGGAATCAATGCGGTTAATTTAGACGAAAAAGGGCGTTTTGCGATTCCAAAACGTTATCGGGAGCCGCTTGCCGAAGAAAGTGAAAAACAACTTATTGCTACTATAGATTGGCACAGTCCGTGCTTGTTGATTTATGCCTTGGTCGAATGGGAATTAATTGAACGCAAGTTGATGTCGTTACCCAATGTCGATGCGCACACGCGCTTGGTGCAACGTACCTTGTTGGGTTATGCCAGCGAGATGGAAATGGATGCACAAGGGCGCGTGTTGTTGCCGCCCTTGCTTCGCGAACACGCGGGTTTGGATAAGCAGGCCATTTTGCTGGGGCAGGGCAATAAATTCGAGCTTTGGTCACAAACGGTATGGGACGCGCAGCGTGATGCCATGTTGACCGAGGTTAAAAACATTGATGTTTCAGCGGGTGCGCTGGCCAACTTGAGTCTGTGATGCAGGATTTTAACGAACATTATTCGGTTTTGTTGCGCGAGTCGATTGACGGACTGAATATTCGCCCGGACGGTTGTTACATTGATGCGACGTTTGGCCGTGGCGGTCATAGTCGTGCGATTTTGCAGGCGTTGTCGGATAAGGGGCGTTTGCTTGCGATAGATCAGGATCCGCAAGCGGTGGCGTTTGCTAATGAGCAGTTTGCCGATGGCCGTTTTGAAATTGTTCACGCGAGTTTTGCTGATTTGTATCAGATTGTCGATGAGCGTGGCTTGCTTGGGCGGATAGACGGGATTTTGCTGGATTTAGGCGTGTCCTCTCCTCAGCTTGACGAGGCTGAACGTGGTTTTAGTTTTATGCGCGAGGGGCCATTGGATATGCGGATGAATCCGCTGGTTGGCATCAGCGCAAAGCAGTGGCTGCAAGAGGTCGACGAAAAAACCTTGGCGGCGGTGCTGAAAAACTACGGTGAGGAACGCTTTGCTTACAAAATCGCGCGAGCGGTGGTGCATGATGCGCGTTTGGGGTTAATTCATACCACGCGCGATTTGGCTGAGTTAATCAGTCGGGTTGCGCCGAGTAAAGAGCGCCATAAGCATCCGGCGACACGCAGCTTTCAGGCAATACGTATTCATATTAATCGTGAACTGGAGGCGTTGCACGGTGTACTGGACGCCGCGTTGAAGGTGTTGGCACCGCACGGACGCTTGAGTGTGATTAGTTTTCACTCGTTAGAAGACCGGATTGTGAAGCATTTTATGCGCGATCAGTCGCGGGTGAAGGACTTATTTCCGGGGTTGCCAGTGATGTTGGCAACCGAAGCGCCAATATTGACACGAGTGGGCAAAGCGGTGTTTCCAAGCGATGAAGAGTGCGCACACAATCCGCGCTCGCGTAGTGCCGTGTTACGTGTTGCCGAGCGTTTGCCGGCGCCTTAAACACAAACAATAGAACCAATAAAACCGAATTAACTATTTTTATAAATTTTATATTTGACTGCTGACTATAAAGGGAATCGTTGCCATGAGTAGCATGAAATTTGATCTTCAAGAAGCAAAGGTGACTCGCCAGCCCGGTATGCCGGTGATTAAGGTCATTGGCTTAGGGGGCGGCGGCGGAAATGCCGTAGATTATATGGTGCGTATGAAGGTAGAAGGCGTGGATTTTATTTGCGCCAATACTGATGCGCAGGCCTTGGCCGGTTCGAGTGTGCCGGTTCGCATTCAAATCGGTGCGAATGGTTTGGGCGCGGGGGCCGATCCTGAACGCGGTCGGCAAGCGGCAGAAGATGATATCGATTCTATTCGTGAGCAGTTACGTGATGCTGATATGGTATTTATCACCGCCGGTATGGGCGGCGGCACCGGTACCGGTGCGGCACCGGTCGTGGCGAAAGTGGCGCGTGAAATGGGTGTTCTAACAGTTGGGGTAGTCAGCAAGCCTTTTAGTTTTGAACGTCGTACACCGGCTGCCGAAGCCGGAATTGAAGAGCTGGCCAAGCACGTCGATTCCCTGATAACCGTGCCTAACGATAAGCTACTCAAAGTATTGGGCAAGGATTTTATTTTGGCGAAAGCCTTTGATCACGCTAACGAGGTATTGTATGGCGCGGTGCAAGGGATTTCTGAATTGGTCACGCGTCCGGGGATTATTAACGTGGACTTTGAAGACTTGCGCACCGTGATGTCTGAGCGCGGGTTAGCGATGATGGGTGTGGGTACGGCGTCCGGCGAAGAGCGCGCGCGTAAAGCGGCAGAAAAAGCGATTGCCAATCCTTTGTTGGAAGATATTGCCGTAGCGGGAGCGCGCGGGATTTTGGTCAACATTACCGGCGGCTTGAATTTCAGCTTGGGTGAGTTTTATGAGGTCGGTGAGGTGATTGATCAGGTTGCGGACAAGGACGCGATTGTGATTGTCGGTACCTCGGTGGACGAAACGATGGATGATGAAATTCGTGTCACGGTGGTGGCAACCGGTTTAACCGGTACATCGGCGCAGGCTAGAAAGCCCGAAGTGGTGAAGCCTAACCTGCAGGCGGTGCAAGCGCGTGCCGAAGCTGAGCAGCGTGAGCACATGGACGAGGTGGAGAAACCCACACCGATGATGCCGTTAGAAAGTGAGGTGGTGCGTCCAAAAATAGCGGTGAACGCTGGGCCGCAGCATACAGCCACCAGCAGTAACTATCTTGATATTCCTGCATTTTTACGCCGTCAGGCGGACTAGTCGCGGTTTAGGTTGATGGCGCATCAACACACAAAGCCCGGATCATTCAAACGATTGAATTGGTCAGGGCTTTTTGCGTTTTTGCTATTGACGTTAGTGGCGATAACGTGGGTGCTGATTGTCCTCACCCAGCATCATATTCGTCATTTGGAAACCCGTTATTTCGAAGGCTTAACCCAGTTAAATCAATTAGAAGAGGAGTGGGGGCGTTTAATGCTGGAAAAAAATCATCTTAGCTCGCCGGCGCGCGTGGAGCGGGTCGCCAAAGAGCAGTTAAAGATGCAGCCGCCAACGGAGGCGGACGCCATTATTTTACCCTCTCTGGCGCCGCTGAATGCGCCTCCTTCGAGTCCGTGATGTTTCGTTTAGCTTCCCATCGTGATCATATTTTACTGGCCCTGTTATTACTGGGCTTTGTTGTTTTAGCCGCACGCGCATTTTATGTGCAGGTCATGCTGGCGGATTTTTTAGAAACCGAAGGCAATAAACGTCAGGTACGTACACTGGATGTGCCGGCACCGCGCGGGACGATTGTCGATCGGCATGGCGATATTTTGGCGTTGAGTACGCCGGTGGCTTCGGTGTGGGTGGATCCGAAGACGCTCAGTCAGTATCCGCAGGCGATCGCGCAGTTGGCCGAGGTGTTAAATGTGTCGCAAACCAGTCTAAATCAGCGCGTGCAGGCGCATCAATCTCGTCGGTTTTTGTTTGTTCAGCGTTCAATTTTGCCCCAGCTGGGGGCGCGTATCGATGCCTTGGGTTTACCCGGCGTGTATGTAAAAGATGAATACCGCCGTTTTTATCCGATGGCGGAGAGTTTAGCGCAGGTTGTCGGCTACACCAATATTGATGACAAGGGGCAAGACGGCATTGAGTTTATCTACGACGGCTGGTTGGC
Source organism: Thiomicrospira sp. (assembly GCA_034005865.1). Classification (GTDB taxonomy): domain Bacteria; phylum Pseudomonadota; class Gammaproteobacteria; order Thiomicrospirales; family Thiomicrospiraceae; genus Thiomicrospira. Next base: position 12,275 of record JAVETW010000047.1, read on the forward strand.
CGGTAAAGCGGGTAAGCGTCAAATTATTAAGGACTTAGAGGGGCGGGTTGTTAGTTTTGTGAAGGAAATCACGCCAGCGCAACCGGGTAAGTCCATTCAGCTAAGTATCGACAAGGATATTCAATATTTTGCCCATCGCGCGCTGAAGGAAACCATGATTAAGCACCAAGCTAAAGCGGCCAGTTTGGTGATTTTAGATGCTAAAACCGGTGAGATTTTGGCCTTGGTGAATGAGCCGAGTTTTAATCCGAATAATCGCGCGCAGATTAGGGGCGAGGGGATTCGTAATCGGGCCGTGGCATCGTTATTTGAGCCGGGTTCAACGGTTAAGCCGTTTGCGCTGGCTAGGGCCTTGGAGTTGGGCTTGGTCAGTGAGGATGAGCGAATTCACACCGCGCCGGGTTATATTCGGATTCAAGGCCATATGATTAGTGATGCGGCGAATTACAGCGATATGGATTTGAGCCAGATTATTCAAAAGTCGAGTAATGTCGGTACCTTGAAAGTCGCCAATCGCTTAGCGCCTGAACAGCATTGGCAGCTGCTTAAGTCGCTGGGTTTTAACCAAGATTTGGGCTTGTTTTTGCCGGGTGAGTCGATGGGCTATATGAAACATTTTAGCGAGTGGGGAGCGGTTGATCAGGCTTCGCATTCGTTTGGTTATGGATTTAACGTGAATTTGATGCAGTTGGCGCACGCTTATTTAGTGTTTGCCAATCAGGGCCAACTGCCGCCTTTGTCGCTGCTTAAGCTCGAGCAAGCGCCGACGATGACGCCAGTGTTGTCGGCCTCCGCAGCGCAGAAGATGTTGACGATGATGGAGTCGGTCGTTGATAGCGGCGGCACGGGTACTTTGGCGCGTATCGAGCGTTATCGCGTTGCGGGTAAAACCGGAACGGTGCATAAAGCGCAAGCGGGTGGGTATGAGGCGGATAAGTATGTGGCAACGTTCGTCGGTTTGGTGCCTGCGACGCGCCCGGATATGGTGATGGCGGTGATGGTGGATGAGCCTAGTCGCGGTATTTATGGTGGCGGTGCGGTGGCGGCGCCGATTTTTAGTGAAGTGATGCAGCACGCGTTGCGCTTGCGCAATATTGATCCGGATGGAGTGTTTAAATGAAAACCTTAACGCAGTTGGCGGCGTGGTTGCAGGTTTCTGCAGGCCTGCAGATTGCGCCGGATACCCCAGTTTTGGCGTTGAGCCAACAAACTAGCCAGTTGCAGCCGGGTTGGGCGTTTGTGGCGTTGGCCGGGCAGCAAGGCCATGGCGCAGATTATTGGCGTGAAGCGCAAGCGCAGGGCGCGGTGTGTATTGTGAGCGATCGTGCCATCGCCGAGGCGTCGATACCGGTGTTGGTGCGGGCGGATTTGGCGCACTGTCTTGCGCGCTTGGCGGGCTGGTTTTATGACACACCGCATCAAAAACTGAAGTTGATTGGTGTGACGGGTACCAATGGAAAAACCTCGACGACGCACTATATTGCACAAATGTTGCACGCACTAGGTGAAAAAGTTGGCCTGCTGGGCACGCTGGGTAATGGCGCTTATCCGCAACTTGTTCCTAGTGTGAACACCACTGCAGATGTGTTGACGTTGCAGTATTGGTTAAGCTGTTTTGTTGCGCAGGGATTAACTTGGGCGGTGATGGAAGTGTCGTCGCATGGGATTGCGTTGCAACGTATTGAGGGCTTGGCGTTTAGTTGTGTAGCATTGACGCAGGTGACGCGAGATCATCTGGATTTTCATGCGGACGAAGCGGAGTATCGCGCGGTTAAGGCGCGTTTGTTTGAACAGTATCCGACGCAACAGCGGGTGTTGAATGTGGATGACAGTTTGGGGCGTGCGTTAGCCGAGCGCGTGTCGGCGTTTAGTTACAGTCGCCGAAGCGAGGCTGATTTAACGGCGCAGGCGTTGGTGTTAGATCGCGAAGGTATTGCGTTTACGTTGCATTATCGCCAGCAGGCTTGGCCATGTCGCGCGGCATTAATGGGGGCGTTTAATGTTGAAAACCTGTTGTGCGCGTTAAGTTGTTTGTTGGCTTTGGGCTGGCCGATGGCGCGCTTGCAGCCAACTATCGCGCATATTCAGGCGGTGAATGGCCGTATGCAGCCGATTGCGATTAGACGTAAAGCGTTGGGTGTGCTGGTAGATTATGCACATACGGCGGATGCGTTGGAGCAGGTTTTATTAGCGGTACGCGCCCATTTGCAGCAGGGGCGTTTGTGGGTGGTATTTGGCTGCGGTGGGGATCGCGATCGCGGTAAGCGTCCGCTGATGGGGGAAGTGGCGGCGCGTTGTGCCGATGAGGTTGTGTTGACCAGCGATAATCCGCGCTCGGAGGACCCGATATTGATTATGCAAGAGATTGCACAGGGGATGGATAAGCCCGCGCACTGCATTGTCTCTCGCCAAGCGGCAATCGAATTCGCCTTAGACCAGGCACATATCGGCGATGTAGTAGTGATTGCCGGTAAGGGACACGAAACAACACAAATTATTCAAGGGGTAACTTATCCCTTTAGCGATCAGGAAGGTATCAAACAATGGGACAACAAGGTGTAATACAGTGGGCTTGCCGCCAGCTTGCCGCTTGGGCAGGAGCGAATTTACAGGGCGATGGTGAGGTTGTGTGTCGCGCAATCAGTACGGATTCGCGCAGCACGCAAGTCGGCGATTTATTTATTGCGTTGCAAGGTGAGCATTTTGATGGCCATGCGTTTATCGATCAAGCGATAGCGCGTGGGGCGGCTGCGGTGATGCTGACGAATGATCGGGCGTTAGCAGTACCGCGTTTAGTGGTAGACGACACGCGTGTCGCTTTGGGGAAGTTGGCGCAGGGTCATCGTTTGGCTCAGCCGCTACAGGCGTTGGTTGCGCTAACTGGCAGCAATGGCAAAACTACGGTTAAAGGTCTATTGGCGCATATTTTGTCGGCGGTGGCGCCGACGTTGGCTACGCAAGGCAATTTTAACAATGATTTGGGTGTGCCAAAAACCTTGTTACAAATTTCAGATGTACACCGTTATGCCGTCATCGAAATGGGTGCGAATCATCCCGGTGAAATTGGATACTTAACCGCGTTGGCTCGGCCGGATATTGCGCTGATTACCCTGGCGGCTCCGGCCCACCTTGCTGGGTTTGGCAGTTTGGAGGGGGTGATTCATACCAAGGGTGAGATTTTTAATGGATTATCGGCGCAAGGGGTGGGGATTTATAATCTCGACTCAGCGGGCGCAGCGGTTTGGGCGGCGCGTTTGACGGAGCATAAGTCTTTAACATTCGGCCGCGCCAGCACGGCGGATATTCGCCTACAAAACGAACGCCAAACCCTTAGTGGCATTGAATTTGAGCTTCAATTTAACGGTGAAATCCACGCGGTGTCGATGCCGATGTTGGGCTTGCATAATGCGATGAATGCGGCCGCAGCCACGGCCGTGTGTTTGGCGCTGGGGATAAGTTGGTCAGTTATTTTAGCAGGCCTGCAAACTTTTAGCGGCGTTGCTGGGCGGTTACAAGCTTATCGTTTAGCCAGTGGTGCGGTATTGCTTGATGATAGTTACAACGCAAACCCCAGTTCGGTAAAGGCGGCGATTGACAGCTTGGTCGCGTTGGGTGGCGATGCGGTGTTTTGTTTTGGCGCGATGGCCGAGTTGGGCGCGCAAAGTGAGGCGGCGCATCGTGATATTGGCGAGTATGCGCGACAACAAGGCGTGAGGCGGTTATTGAGTTTTGGCGAGCCGACCAAGGCCGCGCAGCAGGCGTTTGCTGATGGGCAATCAGCTTGTTTTGCCAGCCATGAGGCGCTGGTTGCTTCGTTACGAAATGTGTTACAGCAATCGCCACAGATGAACATTTTGGTGAAGGGGTCGCGCAGCGCGCAAATGGAGCGCGTGGTACAGGCTGTTTTAGAGGAGATGGATCATGCTCGCTTATTTTAGTCAGTACCTCACGCAGTATTATTCGGGTTTTGGGGTGTTTAATTATATTACCGTGCGCGCGATTATGAGTGTGCTCACTGCATTGGTGATTTCGTTTTTGATTGGCCCGGCGATGATTCGCTGGCTAACGCGATTGAAAGTAGGCCAAAGTATTCGCTTAGATGGCCCGCAAACGCACTTGGTGAAATCCGGTACGCCGACGATGGGCGGCACGTTGATTTTGTTTTCTATGGCGATTGCGATTGTGCTTTGGGGCGATTTAACGAATCGCTATTTACTGATTGTGACTTTAACGATGTTTGGTTTTGGCGTGATCGGTTTTATCGATGATTATAAAAAAGTGGTGTATCGCGATCCCAACGGAATGCGCTCACGTACTAAGTTTTTTTGGCAGTCGGTGATTGGTTTGGCGGCAGGTTATGGCTTTTATATATTAGCCAGTGTACCGGCGGAGTTGCAGTTGTTGATTCCGTATATGAAAGAAACATATCTTTATTTGGGTGCTTGGGTCGTGGTGCTCAGTTATTTGGTGATTGTCGGCACTTCGAATGCAGTGAACCTGACCGATGGCTTGGACGGCTTAGCGATTATGCCGGCGGTGTTAGTAGCAGGTGCTTTAGGCGTATTCGCGTATGTTTCAGGGCACGTTGTCTTTGCCGATTACCTTAATATTCACTATATTCCCGGGGTGGGCGAGTTGACGATTCTGACGGCGGCGTTGGTCGGTGCGGGGTTGGGTTTTTTGTGGTTTAACGCGCATCCGGCTCAAGTGTTTATGGGTGATGTGGGTTCGCTGGCGATAGGGGCCGCGCTGGGCGCGACGGCGGTAGCGGTACGTCAAGAAATTGTGCTATTTATTATGGGCGGGATTTTTGTGGTTGAAACCTTGTCGGTGATTTTACAAGTGGGCTCGTATAAGTTGCGCGGCAAGCGCGTGTTTTTAATGGCGCCGCTGCATCATCATTTCGAACAAAAAAACTGGCCGGAATCGCAGATTATTGTGCGCTTTTGGATTATTACGATTGTGCTAGTACTCATTGGCTTGGCAAGCCTAAAATTCAGGTAGGGCATAGTGGATTTAGTTGCAGGTTTAGGCATGAGCGGCGAATCGGTGTTGCGCTATTTAACTGCGTGCGGTGAGCGTATGTGCGCATTTGATACCCGTGAAAATATAGATTTGAGCGAGTTAAAACAGCGTTTTGCACAAGTGAGTTTTGCGCAAGGTCAGTTGCCAAAGGCGTGGATCAAACAGGTAAAACGGGTAATTTTAAGCCCGGGTATCGCGCGTACGGAACCTTGGGTGGTGCAATTAGCTCAGGCGGGTGCAGAGATTATCGGCGATATTGAATTGTTTGCGCGTAGCGTGTCGGCACCTGTGATTGCGATTACCGGTTCGAACGGAAAAAGCAGTGTGACTACCTTGGTTAGCGCGTGTTTACGCGCCGAAGGCTATGAGGTAGGGATGGGCGGCAATATCGGTATTGCGGCGTTGGATTTATTGCTTGATGAGCGCGACTATGATGTGTTTGTACTGGAATTATCCAGTTTTCAGCTGGAAACAACCTATTCGCTGCATAGCGCCAGTTCCGTGGTGCTCAATATTAGTGAAGATCATATGGATCGTTACGCCCATTTACAGGCTTATATTCAAGCTAAAAATACGATTTATCAAGATACCGAATTGGCCGTGGTCCCGCGTGGTTATGAGGATGCTTTATGGATAACTCAGGCAACGCCACGGGTGTATTTTGATTTGAGTCCGCCGCGCTCGGCGCAGGATTATGGTGTGATAATGCGTGATCAGCAGGCCTGGTTGGCACGTGGCGATGAGCCGTTAGTGGCGGTAGCGGCAATGCGCCTGAACGCGCCACACCACCAGCTTAATGCGTTAGCGGCGATGGCCTTATGCCAGCCGTTTGCCGTGTCGGCGGCTACCTTTGCTAAGGTGTTGGCTGATTTTAATGGCCTTGCTCACCGTACGCAATGGGTCGCGCAGCATCAGGGTGCGGATTGGATTGATGATTCAAAAGGCACTAATGTCGGCGCAACCTTGGCGGCGATTGAAAGTTTTGGCTGTCAATTAAGTGACGGCGCGCGCTTGATTTTATTAGCGGGGGGCGTCGGTAAAGAGGCGGATTTTGCGCCCTTGGCGCCTGCGCTTGCGCGCTATGGGCGTTGTGCGCTGTTATATGGGCGCGATGCCCCCGTCCTCGCACAAGCTTTACAAGGCGCGCTGGCGATTGAGCAGGTGAGTACGCTGTTTGATGCGATTGAACGGGCGATGGTGTTGGCGCAGCCGGGCGATGTGGTGTTGTTCTCACCGGCGTGCGCCAGCTTTGATCAGTTTAAAAATTATCAAGATCGCGGCGAGCAATTTGCCCGCGCGGTGAAAGCGCGTTTGGCGCGGGAGGAGGCGTGAGTAACGTGAGAACGCCGCCATCGGCTTGGCCGGTTGATTATTGGTTAGTGCTGACGATGGTGGCGCTGATGTTTTTGGGCTTGACAATGGTGTTGTCGAGCTCGTTGGCGATTAGCGAGCAACGCTTTGGTCAATCGACGCATTATTTTATTCGTCAAGCGCTGGCGTTGGGATTGGGTGTGGCGGCCGGTTGGCTGGTGTTTAAAACCCCAATCCATTTTTGGCAGACCCATCGGGGTAAGGTGTTTATTTTTGGCTTGCTGCTGTTGGCCTTAGTGCTGATTT
>JAVETW010000047.1:18926-20354 GCA_034005865.1 Thiomicrospira sp.
ATTGGTGGGGCGAAACGCTGGCTGCCGTTAGTGGTGATGAATTTTCAACCGGCCGAGTTTGTCAAAATCGCGGCGATTATTTTTGTCGCCGGTTATTTGCAGCGACATTTAAGCGCCGTGCAAGAGGACTTTAACGCCATTATGCGTTTGTCTTTGCCGTTCGGATTAATGGCCTTATTGTTACTGTTTCAGCCGGATTATGGCACCACGTTGTTAATTGCGGCGGTGGTGACGGCGATGTTGCTGATTGTCGGCGCGCCGTGGCGTTATTTTGTGCTCACGATTGTGCCGGTGTTGGCGTTGCTGACGGTGTTGATTGTGTATTCGCCTTATCGGATGGCGCGGGTAGCCAGCTTTCTTGATCCATGGCAAGACCCTTATGGCACGGGCTATCAGTTGACGCAAGCGCTGATCGCATCGGGCTCAGGCGGTTGGTTTGGTACCGGCTTGGGCGCGAGTGTGCAAAAGCTGCTGTATCTGCCCGATGCGCATACTGATTTTTTATTTTCTATTTTTGCTGAAGAGTTTGGCTTTATTGGCGTGGTTGGTTTGCTCGGTTTGTATGCTCTGCTGATTATACGTATGTTTAAAATTGGTCGTGCCGCGAGTGAAAGCGAAAATCGGTTTCCCGGTTTATTGGTGTATGGCATCGCGACTTGGATTGCGCTACAAGTGATGATTAACCTTGGCGTGAATCTTGGGTTAGTGCCAACCAAAGGGCTGACTTTGCCGTTTATGAGTTATGGTGGTAGTAGTTTAATGATGTTGTGTGTCGCGATGGCCTTAGTGTTGCGTGTGGACTTCGAGCAACGCGCGGGATCCTTGCCGCCTTTAGCGGCCGATACAACGAAAAAGGAGGGCGCGCATGACGCAGCTTAAACGCGTGGTCATTATGGCTGGCGGTACAGGTGGCCATGTTTTCCCCGGGATCGCTTTGGCGCAAGCGTTTGGCGAACGTGCTATGGCTTGTCATTGGTTGGGCACTCAAGGCGGGATGGAAGCAAATTGGGTCGCGCAGGCGCATATCCCGTTTTCCGCTATCTCGATTAAGGGGTTACGTGGCAATGGCTTAAAAGGTTGGTTGCTGGCGCCGCTAAATGTATGGCGTGCATTTTGGCAAGCGCGGCGTATTTTAAAACAGCAGGCGCCTGACTTGGTGATTGGCATGGGCGGATTTGTCTGTGGCCCCGGTGGCTTGGCGGCGCGTTCTCTCGGCATCCCGCTGGTGTTGCATGAGCAAAATGCGATAGCTGGTTTAACAAATCGCCTGTTGGCGCCGCTAGCGCGTTATATTTTTTGCGGATTTGAACAAACGACATTAAAAGGCGCGAAAGTCGAAGTTATCGGCAATCCGGTGAGGGCTGAAATTGAAACGCTTACGCCATTGACGGCACCTTTAGTGCGCCATATTTTAGTTATCGGTGGCAG
>JAVETW010000048.1:0-20190 GCA_034005865.1 Thiomicrospira sp.
TGCGAGAGTAGGTCATCGCCAAGCTCCACATTACGAAACCCCTCACTGAGGGGTTTTTTTTTATCTGAATTTACTTGTATCTTATTTAACCTTTTTCTTCTGGGTCGGACTTTTGGAATACTATTATTTTGATACGTTGGATTCTACAAGCCGTTTCTTATTAAACTTTTCTAAACAGCGCCTTGTACCTGCCGTTTGTGTTGCAGAGAAGCAAACTGCCGGTTATGGGCAGTTTGGACGTCACTGGGATTGTTTTTCTGCTTCTGCACTTTTTTCGGTGTTAATTCCTTTTTCAGTACCATGTCATGTTTTAACAGGCTTGAGCCAGCAGGTTGCTATTACTGTCCATCGGTGTATCGCTCCGTTTGTACAGTCTGAATTATTTTTAAAGTGGCCAAACGATTTATATTTAGCTGACAAAAAACTCGCCGGTATATTGATAGAAGTTGCCAAGTGTCAGCACAATTTGACTTGGTTGGTTATTGGAATTGGTATTAATAATATGCTGCAAAAAGAAGAGAGTATAGATATTGCTTTTTTACATTTGTCTTTGGCGCAGCGCGATGAATTGATTCAGCGTATAGTAAATGAATTACAATATTTGTCTTTTAATTGGACGCCTCAGTCTAATTTGTTCGAGCGTGAATATTGGTTACATTATGATTATTTTAGGCTAGGGGAGGTTATTGATTTGTGTTTTAATGTCGAACGAGAGTCATTTTATTATCATGGTTTAAGTCAAACAGGAGGGGTGATTGCTTCTTCGTTAGCTTGTCCGAGTGAAAAGAAAATTTACGCACATGGTGAAGTGTCGTTAAGGAAGCGGGTGTGTTGTGTTTCAAGCTAGTTTATTGATTGATATTGGTAATACGCGAATTAAATGGTCTGTTAGTTCTGAGGGTGAGTATTATTTTGGCGGAAAGATTGTTCATAAAGGTTATCAACCGAGTGAGATTCTGTCTGTTATTTTGTCATCATTAGCTGATGCACCAAAAGTTGTTTTTTATATTTCGGTTGCTGATGTCGCTTTTGTTGAACCTTTTTTGCAAGCGGTTAAGCAAACTGGTATAGAGGTTTTTCCACTTCGCACTGAGAAGGCGGTGCTCGATGTTGTTAATGGTTATGCACAGTATGATCAGTTGGGTGCAGATAGATGGTATGCGATGCTAGCCGCGTATCATCTTAGTCGAAAAGCTGTAGTTGTAGTGGATGCTGGTACCGCTTTGACGCTTGATTTTATAGATGCTAGTGGGACTCACAAAGGCGGCTACATTTTGCCGGGTTTGCAAGCGATGTTATCGACCCTCTTTCAAACAACGCAGTTGCCTAAGCTAAATAACGGTTTGAGCCCTCCATCACTAGTGTTGGCTCGTACAACACAACAGGCCTGCTTAAATGGTGTGTATCGTGCAATTGTGGATTTTGTTAATACTCAAACTGAACAGATAGAACAAGAGTGCTTAGATGTTGATTTTCACTTAACAGGTGGTGATGCGCCACAGTTGGTAGCGCATCTTAAACGAGGTTGGCTGTATCGCGATGACCTTGTTTTATATGGTATGTTCCTTCGTGTAGCGAAATTAATAAAAATGTAAAAAAGCTGTTGACTTCGTTTTTTAACGCCTTATAATAGCGCGCATTGCCGACATAGCACAATTGGTAGTGCAACTGATTTGTAATCAGTAGGTTGGGGGTTCGAGTCCCTCTGTCGGCACCACTCTTAAACCCCGCAATAAATTCTCTTCATTTAATAAAATCTTTTTAATACCTACTAAATTTACTGAAATAGTATCTACTGTTATAATGTAGCGCAGATTTTTTATATTGGAAAACATATGGAACAACAGTCTAGTTATACTAAAGAAGAAATTTTAGCCTGCGGACGCGGAGAGTTATTTGGTCCGGGGAATGCGCAATTACCGAAGCCGCCGATGTTGATGTTTGATCGTATTACACATATTTCGGAAGCGGGTGGGGCTTATGGCAAGGGACAGATCCGCGCCGAATTAGATATAACACCAGACTTGTGGTTTTTTGAATGCCATTTTAATGAAGATCCTGTTATGCCTGGATGTTTGGGGTTAGATGCGATGTGGCAGTTAATTGGTTTTTTCCTTGGTTGGACGGGCGGTCCAGGTCGCGGACGTGCGTTGGGCTCGGGCGAGGTTAAATTCTATGGACAAGTTTTACCTAATGCGAGTAAGGTAGAATATGTCATTGATATGAAACGTGTCATCAAGCGTAAGCTTTATATGGGTATTGGCGACGCTCATTTGTTTGTTGATGGCCGTGAAATATATAGTTCGATGGATTTAAAAGTAGGTTTATTTACAAATACGGATACGTTTTAATTATGAAGCGAGTGGTTATAACTGGATTAGGTATTGTTTCTAGCTTAGGAAATAATAAACAAGATGTTGCTCAATCGCTACGTTTGGGTAAGTCTGGCATTGTATTTGCCCCTGAGTACGCCGAAAACAATATGCGATCGCAGGTTCATGGCGCAATAAAAGGGTTGGACTTTGAGGCGTTGATTCCGCGCAAACAATTGCGTTTTATGGGTGATGCCGCCGCTTACAGTTACATTGCAATGGAGCAGGCGATCGCCGATTCTGGCTTGACGCCGGAGATGATTTCTAATCCTCGTACAGGGATTATTGCCGGATCGGGCGGCGGGTCGAATTCCAACTCGACTCAAGCGGTAGAGATCGCGCGCGAGAAAGGTGTAAAGCGTGTAGGGCCGTATATGGTTACGCGCACTATGGGGAGCACGGTTTCAGCTTGTTTAGCGACTCCTTTTGCGATAAAAGGCGTGAATTTTTCGATTAGCTCGGCTTGCTCTACCAGCGCACATTGTGTGGGTACGGCTATGGAACAAATTCAACTTGGCAAGCAGGATATTGTTTTTGCTGGTGGGGGTGAGGAGTTGCATTGGACCATGTCTGTGTTGTTTGATGCGATGGGCGCTTTATCGACAAAATTCAACGATAATCCTAGCAAGGCTTCGCGGACGTACGATGCGGATCGCGATGGTTTTGTTATTGCTGGTGGCGGTGGGATCGTTGTTGTAGAAGAGTTGGAGCACGCGTTAAAACGTGGTGCAAAAATTTATGCTGAAATTACTGGATATGGCGCAAACTCCGATGGTTATGATATGGTTGCACCTTCGGGTGAGGGCGCTGTTCGTTGTATGCAACAAGCTTTAAGCACAGTCAAAGGATCGATAGATTATATTAATCCACATGGTACCAGTACGGTGGTAGGTGATACCAAGGAAACAGCCGCAATTAAAGAGGTGTTTGGGGATAAGGTGCCGCGAATTAGCTCAACAAAAGCCATGTCGGGGCATTCACTTGGTGCGGCGGGTGTTCACGAGTTAATTTATAGTCTATTGATGATGGAAGAGGATTTTATTGCGCCTTCAATTAATATTGAAACGCTTGATCCTGCCTGTGAAGGCTTGCCTATTGTGACAGAAACGATTGAGCAAGCGGGGTTAAACCGCATTATGAGTAATAGCTTTGGTTTTGGCGGTACTAATGCTTGTTTGATCGTAGAGCGTTATCAAGGTTAGTTTGGATGTTTAGCAGGCCTGCTAAAATAATCCAATTTTCAATCTAATAAAAAACCTCATCTTTTAGGATGAGGTTTTTTTATATCTAGTGTTTATATTTAGTTTTACATTCGCGGTTTCAAATAATTTTTACATCGTCTTTTGTCTGTACCAGGGCTAATCGCCACAGAAAGGCCAAAAGCAGCGGGTGCTTGGGACTTTGCAGTTGCGTAGTTGTGATTCGTAGCGTTTGGCTTGGTTGCGAACTTTTACGGCAACATCTTTTAGCCAGGGTTTCTGTTCGTAGGTTTTGCGACTAAAACCACCATGACCTTCATGGTAGGCGAGGTAGAGGTTGTAGGGATCGTTCAGTGCAACCCCGTTGCGTTGATGGGAGACGCTGTTGTACCAGCCGATAAAGTCTAAGGCATCATATTTATTAGTGCGGTTGCCAGTGCGGTTACCGGTAGCTTTTTGATAATCTTCCCATGCTGGGTCTTGTGCTTGAGCATAGCCATATGCGCTCGACTTTCGGGGCAGTGGAATAAATCCGACCGCATATTCTCTTGGTGGGCGTGCGTTATGGATAAAGCGTGACTCTTGATATACAAACGCTTTTAAGATTGGTATAGAAGTACCCCATTTGTCTTGCGCTTTTTTAGCGGCATGGTACCAGTGGGGGTCGTGTTGGATAATGTCGCAGATATTGTCGTGTGTGCTGGTAGGCGGGGGAGGGGTGGCGCAACCGGACAGCATAATACCACCTGCAGCGATGAGGCTAAAACTGAGAAGACGAACACGTTTGATTAGGTTGTTCACAAGAGCACTGCGCGCCACGATTAACTCCCAAGCTGATTAATGTAATTAAACTCGTAACGGTAAACTACATTCCCACTAGGGTCAAGTAGTTCGATTTGCCAGATACCGATGCCGGCGCTAAATAGTGAAATTTGTCGTGAAATGGGTTGGCTAAGTTGCGATTGTGAAAGTATTTCGCTGTGAATAAGTTGGTTGCGCCAGGTCCATCGCAGCGTGAGTGGCGTGGTGGCGTTGTGGATGATCAGGCTTAGGTTTAGGCTGCGCACATATTTCGGAATAACCGTATTCCTATCGAGATCTAACTCGGGATGGCTTGCTGCGCTTAGGGTTTGTGTGACGGCGATGTGGCTGTCAACGAGCGATTGCGTGGGAATAGTCGAAGGTTGAGCGCTGTTGTCGATTGTGTTGCGAAGTGCTGTGAGGCTGCGTCTTTGCTCTGGATCAAGCAGCGAAAAGTCGGCTTCATCTGTTGGGGTGGGTTTGTTGAGTGTGCTGGCAACGGGGATAGTGCTAACAGATGTGGCTGAAAAAAAACGTATGTCGTCAATCATGAGGGCGGCGGTGGCGATGCCTGCAATCGCGGTCATTACAATCCATGTAACCCGATGACGTAAGTAAGGGCGCTTATGATAAAGGGTGCCAGCAGTAAGCTCATCTTTTGCCTCCTGCCAGCCTTGCTCGAAGAGTTGGCGTAAGTCGGCTCGTTGGCGAATATAACTTGGCATGGCGTGCAAAGGCCGGTTAAGCAAGGCCGCGCGATAGCCTTGTTTGAAGGCGTGGTGATGTTCGCTCGATTGAAAAGTCGGCGCGTTCATGCAGTGTTTTAACTAGCGCTCGTTGTTGTCAGCGAACAGCGCTTCAATAAATTCGTTCGCATCGAAAGGCCTTAAATCGTCAACCGACTCGCCTACGCCAATAAAGCGGATTGGAATAGCGAGCTGTTGCGCTAAAGAAAATAGAATGCCGCCTTTTGCGGTGCCATCGAGTTTGGTGAGCGTCAAACCGGTGAGTCCAACGGCTTGATGAAATTGTGTGGCTTGGTTCAAGGCGTTTTGTCCGGTACCGCCGTCGATAACAAGCATGACCTCATGGGGGGCTTGGGCATCTACTTTACTCATCACACGTTTGACCTTTTTGAGCTCCTCCATTAAGTTGCTTTGTGTGTGTAGGCGTCCGGCGGTATCTGCGATTAGCACATCGATACCTTTAGCTTTGGCCGATTGGATGGCATCAAAAATGACAGCTGCAGAATCGGCACCACTGCCTTGGGCAATGACGGGTACATGGTTGCGTTCGCCCCAGGTTTGTAGCTGTTCAACCGCCGCAGCGCGAAAGGTATCACCCGCGGCGAGCATGACGGACTTGCCCTCTTGTTGAAATTTTTTAGCTAACTTTCCGATGGTGGTGGTTTTACCTACGCCATTGACGCCAACTATTAAAATGACATAAGGCTTGGCCTGCTGGTCAATACAAAGCGGTTGGTGTACCGGTTGTAACAGCTCGCGTAGCTGTAATTTTAGAGAGTCAATTAGCGCTTTAGGATCTTTTAGCTCTTTACGTGATACTTGTTGCGTTAAATTGTCAATAATCCGCTCCGTTGCGTCGATGCCGACATCGGCGCTAATAAGCAACATTTCCAGTTCGTCAAGCAAGTCTTGATCTATTTCCTTTTTGCCTAGAATCAGGGTGGCCAAACCGTCGGCAAAGGTTTTACGCGTTTTGCCCAGCTGTGCTTTGAGGCGAGCAAACCAGCCTTGTTTGCTTGGTGTTTCGATAACGGTGGCGGGTGGTTGTTCGGCTGAGGGTTGCACTTGCTCAACCGCCGCCGCTGCAATCGGCGGTTGTGCGCTAACGCTTGGTTGTGCGCTAACGCTTGGTTGTGCGCTAACGCTTGGTTGTGCGCTAACGCTTGGTTGTGCGGGGTCGGGTTCAGTTGCTGTTATTGCCACTGATGGTGGGCTTTGTTCTTGTTGCGCTTGCTCGGCTGGTGTGGCTGCAGACGGTTTGTCTTTTTTACGAAAAAAATTAAACATAGCATTCCTCAATTAACGACGTAGCGTATGATGACCGGTCCAAGGGAGCGTGTTGCGCCAAGATAGGCTTGACCGCATTCGCGTGAAAATTATAATGGGTCATTATATAAGCAACGCAGTGAAAAACCTAACCTCGCTGCACGACTAAACAAAAAAGGACAGAGTATGAAACGACTTTTTGCACTGGTTTTTGTGGGGTGGCACAGCCTTGCTTTGGCAACCCCAGCGACGTTGTATGAAACACGCTTAGAAAATGGGATGCAGATAATTGTCAAGCAAGACACACGCGCACCGATTGTCGTGCATCAGGTGTGGTATCGGGTGGGGGCAAATTATGAGCCCAGCGGACTTACGGGCATTTCGCATATGCTCGAACATATGATGTTTAAGGGAACTGAACAGCTGGCTCTGGGGGAATTTTCGCGGCGTGTATCCACCTTTGGCGGCCAAGAGAACGCCTTCACATCATCGGACTACACAGCTTATTATCAGGTGGTTGGCAAGTCGCATTTAGCAGAGGTGATGCGTATGGAAGCGGATCGTATGGCCAATTTGCGCCTGAGCGAACAAACCTTTGAGCCTGAGCGTAATGTGGTAAAGCAAGAGCGACTTTGGTCGATTGAGGATCGCCCCGGTGCGCGCTTGTATGAACAATTTAATGCAACGGCGTATCTTAACAGCCCGGAACGTAATCCGGTGATTGGCTGGATGACCGATATAGAACATTATCGTTTAGAGGACTTAGCTGATTGGTATCAACAATGGTACGCACCAAATAATGCCACACTTGTCGTAGTAGGCGATGTCAAGCCGAAAGACGTGGTAGCGTTGGCGCAGCAGACCTATGGTCAATATCCGCCGCGCACGGTGAATCCACCTAAGCCACAATTTGAGATGACACAACAAGGCGAGCGCCGTATTGAACTTAAAGACGTCACACCGATACCGAGTTTGTTAATGGGGTTTCATACCCCCAGTTTGGTGAACGCAACGGACAAGCAAGAGGTATATGCGTTGGCGGTTTTGGCCAGTATTTTAGATGGTGATGATAGTGCGCGTCTCAATCAGCGCCTTGTGCGAAACGCACAAGTTGCCAGTCAAGTGGGGGCATCGTATAGTGCGTTTGGTCGATTGGGCGGGCAGTTTATTGTCAGTGGACAGCCTGCGCAGGGTAAAACAGCCGCGCAGTTAGAAGCCGCTTTATTGGCGCAAATTGAACAGCTACAACAACAACTGATTAGCGATGATGAGTTGCAGCGTGTTCTGGCGCAAGCCGAAGCGCAGCACGTGTATCAACAAGATTCTGTGCAAGCGCAAGCGAATATGATCGGCATGATGGTGAGTGTTGGTTTAGCGGCAGATACGGCGCAAACTTGGGTCGCGCATTTGCGTCAAGTCACGCCTCAGCAAGTGCAAGCCGTCGCGCAGAAATATCTACGGCGCGATAATTTGACGGTTGCGCTACTCAGCCCAAATGGTGAAACCAATCGTAAGCCAGTTGCCAAGCCCAATTTTAGCGGGAGAACACATTAATGAAACATCTAATTAACGGTCTTATTTTGGGATTGGTTTTGAGTTTATCCACTGCGAGTTGGGCGAGCGTAACGATACAAACTTGGCATACGAAAAAAGGGGTGAAAGTGTTGTTTGTTGAAGCCCCGCAGTTGCCCATGGTGGATATTGAGGTCACCTTTGATGCTGGCAGCGCGCGTGATGGTGCGCAGTCGGGTTTAGCCAATTTGACGGCGGCGTTATTGTTTGCCGGAACTCGGACAAAAAATGAACAGCAAATTTCAGCTGGTTTTAATCGCTTGGGGGCTCAGTTTGGTGGTTCTGCTGGTCGTGATTCCGCGAGCTTCACTTTGCGAAGTCTAACGCGTGAAAGTTTACTCAATCCGGCGTTGGATTTGTTTGCTGAAGTATTGGCGCAGCCCGATTTTCCGCAAGAGATTGTTGAGCGCGATAGGGCGCGGTTAATCATGGCGTTGCAGCAGCAAGAGGAGCAACCCAACGCGGTCGCCCAGCGTCAATTTTGGCAAACCTTGTATGGCGAACATCCCTATGCCACGCCGGTTGAAGGGACGGCACAGACCCTTGGCGCGTTAAATAGTGATGATTTACGTGCGTTTTATGCGCGCTACTATGTGGCAAATAACGCGCAGGTCGCGATTGTTGGTGCAATCAGTCGTCAGCAGGCACAAACGATTGCGGAACGCGTCAGCGCCGGACTGGTGCAAGGGCATGCGGCATCGCCTTTGCCTAAGCCGAAGGCTTTAGCGCAAGCGCAAGCGCAGGTTGTTGCGTTTGACGCCGAACAAACGCATTACTTATTGGGGCAAGTCGCGATTGAACGAGGTCATCCGGACTACTATGCGTTATTTTTAGGCAATCATTTATTAGGCGGGAGCGGTTTTGCCTCGTTGTTGGTGAATGAGGTGCGTGAAAAACGCGGTTTGGTATACAGTGTGTACAGTTTTTTTGCGCCGATGCGCGTCGCCGGACCTTGGATTATTGGCTTATCGACGGCTAACCAGCAGGCGGCACAGGCTGATCAGGTAGTGCGCGAAACGCTGGCGAAGTTTATGCGCAGTATTTCGGCCGATAAACTTGCCGATATCAAAAGCAACCTTATCGGTGGTTGGCCGTTGCGCATAGATAGTAACAGTGAGATTTTGGGGTATATCAGCATGATTGGATTTTACAACCTGCCTCTGGATTACCTCGACGCGTTTCCCAGAGCGATTGAGAAACTTAGCGCAGAAGATGTGATGGCAGCGTGGTTGCGTCATATTCAGCCCGATAAACTGCTCAATATTCAAGTCGGGCAACCCGCGCCTGCGCCTTAGGGGTTAATTGTGAAGCGTAAAACACGCCAAAGCCCAGCCCTCGGACAGGTACGGATTATTGGGGGAGATTGGCGCGGGCGCAAGCTGGCTGTGCTTAATCAAGACGGATTGCGCCCAACGGGTGATCGTGCGCGCGAAACCTTGTTTAATTGGTTGCAATTTGAGCTGGCTGGAGCGGTCTGTTTAGATGCGTTTGCTGGTTCCGGCGCGCTCGGATTTGAAGCCTTGTCACGGGGGGCGGCGCATTTGGTAAGTGTGGAGCTTTGCCAAGCGGCGGCGTGCCAACTTCAACATAATGCGAGAGTATTACAATGCTCAGATGCGACGATTGTGCAAGCGAATGTGTTGGATTATTTAGCGCAAGTGCCAAGTGCGTGTTTTGATGGCGTGTTTATTGATCCGCCGTTTCACCAACAATTGGTACAGCCGGTGATTGACGCTTTATTGGCGCAGGCTTGGTTAATGCCAAATGCTTGGTTGTATATTGAGCAAGAGCGTGACGCGGCGATGCCAAACTTGCCGCAAGATTGGTTTTGCTATCGTGAAAAAACCACGGCGCAAACCTATTTTAGTGTGTGGCGTCGTCGACAATAATCGCATTCTTTTCGCGCAAAGAGTATCATAGCGCGCCCGACAACAAGAAGAGACGACAATGAGCATTACCGCTGTGTATCCCGGTACCTTCGATCCTATCACCTGTGGGCATTCTGATCTGATTAAACGCGCGGCGCAGTGTTATGACAAACTGATTATTGCGGTGGCGCAAAATCGCAATAAAACGCCGCTATTTAGTTTAGATGAGCGCATTGCTTTAGCAAAGATTGTTTGTGCTGACTATCCTAATGTTGAAGTAATGGGCTTTGATTGTTTGTTAGTCGAGTTTGTTAATCGCGTGGGGGGGCAGGTTATTTTGCGTGGACTGCGAGCGGTTTCAGACTTTGAGTATGAGTTTCAGTTGGCATCGATGAACCGTAAACTCGCGCCGAATGTAGAGACCATGTTTATGACACCTGCGGAGCAGTACAGCTATATTTCCTCAAGCCTAGTGCGCGAAATTGCGGCACTCAATGGCGATATTCGCGCTTTCGTTCATGAAGACGTGGCGCAAGCGATAGCGGCCAAACTCGCTGTCAAATAGCAGGCCTGCTAAACACTTCGCGCTCAACAAGGGTATCGCGGCGTTTAAATCCAGCGCAGGCCGGTGAGTTGTTTGATGCCCGATAAAATCAGCGTCGGCAACGCCGACAGCGCAATCACCATCAACAAATGGCTGACATCAATCGCCGTGGTGCCCAGCACCTTCTGCCCCCACGGCCAATACACCATAAGCAGCGACAAACTCGCCGAGCCTGCCACCGCCCACAATAACGCCGTATTACTAAACGGATTGCGCTGGTAGAGTGTGCTGAAAGTACGCGCGTCGAAAATATGAAACAACTGGCCGAAAATGAGGGTCATAAACGCCATGGTTTGGGCATAGGCCTCGCCCATGCCTTGGTCGATACACACCTTGAATACCGCATAGGTCAGCGCGCCCATTACCAAGCCGCGCAGGATAATGCGCGTGTTTAAATGGTCGGCGAAAAAACTCTCGTTGCGCGGGCGCGGTTTGCGTTTCATGACATCCTGTTCCGCGCCGTCTACGCCCAGCGCCAGCGCCGGAATGCCATCACTGACAAGGTTGATCCATAAAATCATCAACGGCGCTAGCGTGAGCAGCGGCTCGCCCGAAATCAACGCAAACGCAAACAGCAACGCCGATACTTCGCTAACATTCGCGGTAAGGCCTTGACGGATAAATTTGCGGATATTGTCATAGATGCGTCGCCCTTCGCGTACCGCGGTGACAATGGTGGCGAAGTTGTCGTCTAATAAAATTAAGTCCGCGGATTCTTTTGCCACACCGGTACCGGCGATACCCATCGCCACGCCGATGTCTGCGGTGCGCAGCGCCGGAGCATCATTCACCCCATCCCCGGTCATCGCCACGACTTCGCCTTGGGCTTGTAATGCTTTCACAATCCGCAGCTTATGCTCGGGTGTAACGCGGGCAAATACCTGCACCTGTGCTACCTGTTGGCTCAGCGCTGTCTCGTCGAGGGCGTTTAATTCGGCGCCGGTTAGACACGGGGCGTCAGCGTGATCGATAATGCCCATTTCTAATGCAATCGCTTTGGCGGTTTCGGCATGATCGCCGGTAATCATTACCACCTTGATGCCCGCGCGATGACATTCGGCCACCGCCTCAATCGCTTCTGGACGCGGCGGGTCAATAATGCCGTGAATGCCGATCAGGGTAAGATTCGTCTCTAGCGCGCTACTGGGATCGACTAACTGGTCATCGGATAACGGGCGCAAGGCAATCGCCAAGGTGCGTAAGGCTTGGCGACCAAACTCGGCAATACAGGCTTCGGCTTGCTCGCGGTGGCTTAAAAAATCGACGGTTTGGCCGTGGTAGATCATCGCTTCGCTCTGACGCATCACCACGTCAGGTGCCCCTTTGACATATAGCCAGGCCTGCTGATTGGCATCGCGTACAATCACGCTCATCATTTTACGACTTGAATCGAAAGGGAAGCTATGCAGTATGTCCACTTCATGGAGCAGGTTGGCTTTGCTGATACCGGCTTTTTGCGCGGCGACGATAATCGCGCCTTCGGTTGGTAGACCGTGAATGCTGTATTGGCCATTTTTTTCCACAAGGCGTGCTTCGCTGCACAGTGCGGAGATGCGCAGCATATCGCTTAACACTCGCTTATTTGCCGGTGCAATCGCTTGATGGTCGGCATCATAAAACTGCCCTTTGGGTTCGTAGCCAACACCATCGACGTGGAAATATTTGCCATTCACCCAAATTTGCTTTACCTGCATTTTGTTTTGTGTCAAGGTCCCAGTTTTATCGGAACAGATGACCGAAGTGGAGCCAAGGGTTTCAACGGACGTTAAGTGTTTGGCTAGCGCATTATTACGCATCATTTGGTAGGCGCCCAGCGTTAAGACAATGGTCACGACAGTCGGCAACCCTTCTGGAATGGCGGCGACGGCAAGGGAAATGCCGGTGCTGCTCATCTCTAAAAAGCTTAAACCTTGGAAAAACCCCATCGCCATAATCAGCGCCACCACCAGCAGCGCAGCCCAAATCAAAATATGCGACATCGACTGAATGCGTTGCTGTAATGGCGTGAGCTGGGTTTCACTACTGGCCATCAGCGCGGCAATATGTCCAACTTCGGTTTGCATCCCGGTGGCACTGACTAATGCTGTAGCATGACCGTGGGTAACGGCGGTGCTCATAAAGACCATATTGGTTTGATCGGCCAAAATACGGTGGGCATCGTCCAAGGCTTGCGTTTGTTTGCGTACCGGCTCCGATTCGCCGGTGAGCGCCGATTCGTCAACGGAAAGATGGGTGCAGCTGACCAAACGGGCGTCGGCTGGAATAATCGTCCCCGTTTCAAGCTTAATTAAATCACCGACTACCAGCGTTGCTGCCGCGCGTTGTTGCCATTCACCATCGCGCATTACCCAACATTTGGGTGCCGCCATATCGCGCAAAGCGTCCATGGAGTTTTGTGCCTTGTTTTCTTGCACAAAGCTAATGGTGGCGTTGATTAAAATAATCACCAAAATCGCAACCGCATCCACATAATGCTGAATATACAGTGACAGCATCGCGCCAAAAAATAACACGATTAACAAGGGGTTTTTTAACTGGCGCAAAAATAGCAGAATGCGTGAGCTCGATTGCGCTTGATTTAGCTCGTTGGCGCCATTTTGTGCGAGGCGGTGTGCGGCTTCGCTGTCGCTAAGGCCGTGTTCGCTATCGGTTTGCAGGGTTTGACTAAGTGATTGAATGGTTTGGGTAAAGGGCGCGCTCATGCAGGTTTCCTCGCATCAAGATTAGCGGTTACGTGTTTCAAGTTGAAAAGGGATTTGGCGAACTTGGCCGTCGGCTTGATGTACCAGCACCGTGAGTTGCCATAGCATCACCTCATTGGTGCAAAACGCCAACATCGCGCTGCCGCGAAACACATTCGGTTCGTTGGCTTGGGCTTGGAGTTGGCTGCGATTATAGCCCATGTACATATTAATACCGGAAATATCCAGCTCCACCTTGTGTGCGCTCATCCCGGTTAAGTTCACCGTTACGCTCAGCGGTTTGGCCACCGGAATCGGTCGTGGCGAGATGTCTAAGCTAACCGCCGCATCGCCTTGGCGCGATTGGCAGGCCTGCTGATGTAAATTACATTCGCTCACCAGCGGCCAAAGTTCGCCCTGTGAGTCTTGCGTATCGGATTGGCAAGCGCTCAAACCGATGCCGCCGACGATCGCCAATAGAGATACCCATCGCTTCATTGTCTATCCTTTGTTATTTTGAGGTTGCTGTGTTTTGGCGCAGCTCGCCCTAAGTGTCATGTTGTACCTAGCATAGTCCATTGCAATCAGCTATCGTCAAACAAGATGGCGCTGAGGCAATGGTTTGAAACCGCATCACCTTGATGACAGGTGTTGCAGGCTTTAGTGTAAACCGAATGTCGCTAAAATTCAGCGAACGCGTGCGCTTTCCTTAATCGGCTGACAATGTGGACACACATAACAGGCGCGTTGTTGTAAGACGTGGCGTTCAATCAACTGGCCACAGTGCAAGCATGGTTTGCCGCCCCGGTCGTAAACAAACAAGGCTTGCGAAAAATAGCCCGGTTTGCCGCTGGGCGCGAAAAAATCTTTTAACGACGTGCCGCCTTGTTCAATCGCGCGACTAAGCACGTTTTTGACTTGTGCCACCAAGGTATCGCAGGCATTGCGGCTAATTGAGTTGGCTGGGCGAAACGGATGAATATGACTTAGAAACAAGGCCTCATTGGCATAAATGTTACCAACGCCGACCACGGCATGACTGTTCATCAGCAGCGTTTTAATCGGGCTTTTGCGTGCCTGACAGGTTTGCCACCAATAATCACCGTTAAACGCCTCGCTCAACGGCTCTGGGCCGAGTGAAGCCAGCAACGGATGCTGTTCGGCGGGCGCTTCGCTCCAAAGCCATGCGCCAAATTTGCGCGGGTCGTGGTAGCGTAAAACCAAGCCATTGCTTAACACAAGATCGATATGGTCATGTTTCGCTGGCGCGACCTGCTGACTGACCAAGCGTAAATGCCCAGACATACCCAAGTGAATAATGAGATGGCCTTGATTGGTGTGCAGCACTAAATATTTGGCGCGTCGGCTAACGGCTTGAATTTGCAGGCCTGGTAACAGGCGCGCCAAGTCATCCACTGGCCAGCGTAATCGCGCTGTGCGCACATGGGCGGCACAGATGGTTTGCGCAACTAGATGCGGAGCGATACCGCGTTTGGTGGTTTCGACTTCGGGCAATTCAGGCATAGGGATTCCTTTGCGGTGTTTGGTTTAAGCTACCTCGATTACATAATAATTTTGCGCGGCTGAACTAGGTTTCTTAGTTTAACCTACCGACGTTTTTTAGCTTCATCAAATTGTCACGCAAGCGTCACCTTGGCTCAGCGTTGGTGCGAGTAGTATTACGTGGACGGCCTTTAGGCGTGCCTCGGTGTTGTTTAGGACACGGACTCAAGCTTTGTGCGCGCCGGGCGATAACAATATTAACGAGCGAAACGATTTTTTCGCGATTTCACAAGCAGGTGACGACAATGAAATCGATTTATTATATTGAGTTTGATGGCGATGCTTATAGCATTTTACGCAATAATCAAGTGATTGTTTCTTACCGCACAGCGGAAGCGGCGATTAGGGCGCGGCGCGCGTTTGAGGAAAAACATATGCCGCTTGAATGGTCGCGCATCCCGCCGGCAATGTTGTATATGCGCCAACAAAGGCTGTCTTAAGTCATGCTTTTTGCATACAGTGGATTATAATAGCCTGCACGACAGACAGGAGCGCACGTACGCTCGGCAAACAATAAACACCATTCGGAGGAGTGACCATTATGTCGGTAAGAGCAGAATTACACGGACGCGAATTAGTGCTATCGGTCAGTGGGCTATTTGACATTAATTTGTATGAGGCGTTTAACGAGGTGTATAAGCCTCATTTAGATCAAGCGGCGCATATCGTCATCGATTTTGCGCAAACCAGCAATATCGACAGCGCGGCGCTGGGTTTGATGTTATTGCTGCGCCAAAAAGCCGGTGCTGACGAAGCACGCATCAGCTTGGTGAACGCGAATGATTCAGTGCGTAAAGTGCTGGATATTGCTCAGTTCGGCCAGCTGTTCGATTTACAATAACTTCTTATTTAGCGTCACGTTGTACCTATTGTTATTCGCCGGACATGGCGTTGTACAAGTGTTTTGTCATGCCCTCGTTTCATCAGTGCGTCATCGCGGCGCACTCAAGCTAGCTTTGCTATATCCCAATATTCCTGCCTCGTTTTTACTATTTATTTGTTTGCGATGCCCGCTGTACGATGGCGCTTGGCCACCTGCGTTATGCGCCGCGTTTAAATCACGTTTAAATCACGTTTAAATCGCTGTTTTAGCAGGCCTGCTAATTGTGTGGTTGCCGAGTAAGTGCGCTTTGGTATAGGGGTTGCTTGCGTTGTGTTATAGGGCTAGAGCGCGCAAAGGATAACGCCAATGAGCAA
Organism: Thiomicrospira sp.; assembly: GCA_034005865.1. Lineage (GTDB taxonomy): Bacteria > Pseudomonadota > Gammaproteobacteria > Thiomicrospirales > Thiomicrospiraceae > Thiomicrospira. The sequence goes on from JAVETW010000048.1 coordinate 15,870, forward strand.
GCTATTACTTCGTTATCGTGGTTGGGTTGGTTTTTTTATCCTGTTAATGGTCGCGGTAGGGGGGTGGATGGTGTTGGCTTTTCAAACCGAAAGCCAAACGTTGCACGCGACGCATTATCAAAAACAAGCGAATCAGATTCAGGATCGCGTTGCGTTGTTATTGAGCGAGCAAAAAACTGCTGCACTTGGGTTGGCGCTGATGTTGTCGGAAAATCCGGCGATAAAATCGGTGCTTCAATCGCCTTGCTGTGAGCAGCGCGCCGGGTTGAGCCGGATCGCGCAAAATCTGATGCGCCGTTCGCCGATAAAAGATGTTTGGCTACACGTGATTAATGCGCAAGGGGTGAGTTATGAACGTAGCTGGACCGATCGGCGCGGGGATTCTTTACTGGGGGTGCGCGAGGATTTAACGGCGTTAATCGCCAATCCATTACGTGAACCGCTGACCTCGATCAGTACCGGTTTGTTTACCACTTCGTTTAAAACCATTATTGCTATCTTTGATGATGCTCGCTTGCTAGGTTTTGTCGAAGTGATTTTGCCGTTTCAGCCGTTAATTGATCGTTTTGATGGCGGCATGACCGAATCGTTGGTGTTTAGTGATAAGCGTTTGCGCGATAGGTTGGTGCTGGGGCGCAGCGAGCGCTTTATCGATGACTATTATCTGGTCAATACACGCGATAATCCGCAGCTGTTGGCGCGCGTGAGTGCAAAAGGGCTGGGCTATTTTTTTGATGGCGCACCGTATCATGTTGAGGCGGGTTATTTATGGGTTCCAGTTGCGATTTTTAACGCACAGCACCAGATTGAAGCCCACTGGCTGGTGGCGATGCCTTTGGATGCGCTGAGCATGGACGCGGTGGATATTTTATTGGGGCGTTATGTCTGGGTGAGTGTCGTCGTATTGGTGATGTTGGCGCTGTTAGGCTGGGTGTTTTTAAGTCGCCAGCAGGTGTTATTGCAGCGTCACTATTACCGAGATGTGTTGGATAGCGCGTCAGATATTGTGTATGTCACCGATTTAAAGCGCATTACTGATGCGAATGCACATTTTTTTGAGTTGTTTAGCGAGTTTAAAACCTTGGCGCAGTTCCATCGCCATTATCGCTGTATGTGCGATACGTTTGAGGCTGAGGATGGCTTTTTACAGGCCGAAATCAACGGAGTGTATTGGATTGAGCATATTCTGAATCACCCCGGCGAGGTGCATAAGGCTAAAATTATTCGCCAGGATAAGACGTATTATTTTGCGATTAAAATCCAGCCGCTTACCGAGGATTTTTTTGGTCAGTATACGGTGGTGATGCAGGATATTAGCGAGCTTGAGGCGATTCAGCGTAAATTGACGCATTTGTCGCAAACCGATGAACTTACCGGAATTGGCAATCGGTTGTTTTTTAACCAGCGTTTGCATCAGGAATTTTTACGCGCGCAACGCTATCAGATTCCGCTGTGTATTTTGATGTTTGATGTCGATTTTTTTAAACAAATTAACGATACCCACGGCCATGATAAGGGCGATGTGGTGTTGCATGAGTTGGCACAGTTGATTAATAACGCCTTACGCGAGGGCGATTTGTTTAGTCGTTATGGCGGTGAGGAGTTTATTGTGATGCTGTTAGATACGGATATGGCGGTAGCGAATAAAGTCGCCGAGCGCTTATTGCATTTGGTGTCGCATCATAGTTTTGCCGACTTGGCTGCGGGTGAGGTGACTTGTAGTTTTGGTTTAACGGCGTTACACGAAGATGATAGCGAAAACGCGTTATTAAAGCGGTTGGATAATGCGCTTTATCAAGCCAAGCATCAAGGGCGCAATCGGATTGTGGTTGCGCAGTGATTTATCGATTTTAGGCCGTTTCGGCACGTTGGTTTTAGCCTTGAGGTGTTGTCTCTTAGTGCCGCTATTGTCAAACTTCAACAGATTTTAGAGCAAAATGATATAGTAGCCGGTTTGAAAAACGGCCAATATAAAGGAAACGAAATGAGTGTATTACCGTCACATTTGAAGTATGCAGTGTCTCACGAGTGGGCGTATGTTGATAGCGATGGTTTGGTGGTGGTGGGGATTACCGACTTCGCCCAGTCGGCGCTTGGCGACGTGATGAGTGTGAATTTACCGGAAGTGGGGGATGATGTTAGTGCCGGAGACGATATGGCGATGATTGAATCGGTGAAAACCGCCTCGGATATTCATGCACCGGTCAGTGGTGAAGTGGTCGCGGTGAATGAGGCATTGGCTGATTCGCCGGAGTTGATTAACGATGAGCCTTATGATGGCGGTTGGTTGTTGAAAATCGCGCCTAATGATGTGAGCGAGTTGGATGATTTAATGGATGCAGATGACTATCAGGCGGAAATCGATGGCTGAGTTAGCAGCATTACGGTTAAAGAAAAACGAGGATCGTCGCCTAAAACAAGGCCATGCGTGGATATTTAGCAATGAAGTGGATACTGCCGTCACGCCGTTGAAAAATTTCGCAGCAGGTCAGCAGGTGATCGTTGAGGCCAGTAATGGCAAGGCGTTGGGAACGGCGTATGTCAATCCGAACACTTTGATTTGCGGGCGTTTGTTTACGCGTAATGCCAAGCACGGCTTAAATCTGCAGTTGCTAAAAACCCGCATTCAACAAGCGCAAGCCTTGCGAGAAATACACTATGCTGAACCGTTTTATCGCCTTGTATTTGGCGAAAGTGACGGATTACCAGGCCTGGTGATTGATCGTTTCGATCAGGTGTTTGTGGTGCAAATTAGCACCGCCGGTATGGAAGCAGTGAAAGACGATGTGGTGCAAGTGTTGATTAATTTGTATCACCCGCAAGCGATCGTCTGGCGTAACGATATGGCGAGCCGTGAATTGGAAGGCTTAGAAACGTATCAGTCGTTGGCGTATGGCGAATTGCCGGATCAGGTTATCGTGAAAGAAAACGGTGCCCAGTTTATGGTGCCGGTATTAGCTGGGCAAAAAACTGGCTGGTTTTATGACCATCGTCAAGCGCGCGCGAAATTACAAACCCTCGTTGCCGGAAAGCGCGTATTGGACGTGTTTAGCTATTTAGGCGGTTGGGGCGTTGAAGCGGCCGTTGCTGGCGCTGACAGTGTCGCCTGCGTCGATTCGTCGGAAAGCGCGTTGGACGCGATGCACGCCAGTGCCGAACTGAACGGCGTAGCCGATAAGCTCAGCAGTTATCAGGGTAATGCATTTGAAGTATTGTCTGTGTTGGCGAACGAAGGCGAAAAATTTGATGTGGTCGTGGTTGATCCGCCTGCGTTTGTCAAACGCAAAAAAGACCTTAAAGCGGGTGCGGAAGGTTATCGCCGAATTAACGAATTGGCGATGCGCTTGGTCACACCCGGCGGTATTTTGGTGTCGGCCTCGTGTTCGCACCATATGCCGCGTGAGTTGTTGCTAACGCAAATTCAAGCCGCCGCCAGTCATATCGACCGCACGTTACAAGTGTTCGACCAGGTGGGGCAAGCGCCGGATCACCCGGTTCATCCGGCGATTGTCGAAACCGAATACCTCAAATCGTTTTTTTGTCGCGTATCGCCAAGGTGGTAAAGCGTGTCTACTCAGCTGTCGGATAAGGCGTTTTTATGGCTTGAGGGGGTGATGCACCATATGACCGAGGGCGTGTTTTTGTTTAACGCCCTCGGTCAAATACAGCACTGTAACCATGCGTTTGCTGCGATTATCGGCACGCGCACAATCGATTTGATTGGCTTGGATTTAACACGCTTAAGTGATCGGCGTGTGACAGAGGCGGTAAAACAGTGTCTGCAAGGCAAAATGCGCCTGCTCGAAATTGACTACACCTCGCTGAGTGCTTACAAAACCACGCCGGTGCGCTTGACACTGAGCCCTTGCTATAGTGAACAAGGCGAGCTGCTCGGCGGCGTGGGTATTGTTAAGGATTTAACGCGCTCGCGCGAAGTGAATCGTCTTGCGCAGCGTCAGTTGGCGTTTGAGCATTTGGTTGCCGACATATCCAAAAGTCTGATGAGCGCAAAGCAGGATAAAATCGATGTGCTGATTGATGATGCACTGGCAAAACTGGGACAATTTTTTGCCGTTGATCGCTGTTACGTTTTTCAATATCACCCCGATGGTCGCCATTTTTCGAATACCCATGAGTGGTGCGCGCCCGACATAAAACCGATGATTATCCAGTTGCAAGATTTGGATAAAGCCGATTTCCCTTGGTTAATCGGTCAGTTAGAGCAAAACCAGGTGATTCATTTGCCGTGCGTGGCACAGATGGGGCAGCCGCAAAGCGATGAGCGCGCTTATTTAGAGGCGCAGGGTATCCAATCGCTGCT
>JAVETW010000049.1:0-20163 GCA_034005865.1 Thiomicrospira sp.
TCAATTCGGGTGAACCCGGATGTGGACGCCAAAACCCATCCGTATATTTCCACCGGCCTGAAAGAAAACAAGTTTGGGGTGGATATTCAAACCGCACCGGAACTGTATCAAAAAGCCGCCGGTTATTCGCACATTCAAGTGATGGGCATCGACTGTCATATCGGCTCACAACTCACCGAAATTCGCCCTTTTGTGGACGCGTTGAAAAAAGTATTACAACTTAAACAACGTTTAGCCGACTTAGGCATTGCGATACATCATCTCGATTTAGGCGGCGGATTAGGCATACGTTATACCGATCAAACACCACCGGCGATTGCCGATTATGTGCAGGCATTATTAAACGAACTCAATGATCCAAGCATAGAAGTGATTATTGAACCCGGTCGCGCGATTGCCGGTAATGCGGGGGTGTTATTGACCGAAGTGGAATACCTTAAACCCACCGAACATAAACAGTTTGCGATTATTGATGCGGCGATGAACGATTTAATTCGTCCCGCGCTGTATCAAGCGTATCAGCAAATTGTGGCGATTGAACCGCGCACCGATGGCGTCGATGCCAGCTGGGATTTAGTTGGCCCGGTGTGTGAAACGGGGGATTTTCTCGGCAAAGACCGTACATTAAATCTTAAAGCCGGTGATTTATTAGCGGTGCTGTCAGCCGGTGCGTATGGCTTTACCATGAGCTCAAATTACAATACTCGTCCGCGCGCTGCCGAAGTGATGGTACACAACCACCAGGCCTGGTTGGTGCGTCCGCGCGAAACCTATGAAGACTTAATGGGATCGGAATGTTTAGTTGATTAAAATGTGTTATATTTCATCAACTTAAATATAGGAGTTCGCCATGAGCACCATGTTCACTGAAGTCTATACCGCATTTAAAAAAGCCGGTGTACCGGAAGAAGATGCCGTTCGCGCCGCCGAAGCTTTATCAAATGTGCAAACGGCTAGTAAGGCCGATATAGCGCATGTGCGTGAAGACATGGTTAAGCTAGAAAAAGAGCTGATTGTTATTAAATGGATGGTCGGATTAGTGCTTAGTGGCATTATTGCATTAATTCTTAAAACCTTCTTTTGATGCTAACCACAACTCGACCTGCGTTTGTAATGAGACGCTGGCGAGTTGATTATTTTCTTGCCGTAATCGCATTAGTTTTCGCCCGTCTTGTTTTTGAATCAGCGCACCCACAACCTGTTGTTCAAACATCCACGCCCAAAGTTCAACATTCGCTAAACCATAATCCAACCACCAGGCCTGGTTCTGCATAACAGCCAGAGCTCGCCATTCGGCTTCAGTGCTTAATTGGCGCGGTTGTTCAGTTAGCACCAGGCCTGGTGCTTCAAACGGCGCACACAAATCATGCAACCAGGCCTGATAAAGCTGTTCAACTTCAACCAAATATCGGCATTCACCGATTTTTTGCGTGACATCCTGATCACCGATGGCTTCCGCCAAACGATACACATCTTCCAACAACGCAATCATCGCTTGGCATTGCATCGGCCGACACGGCAACCGCGCCAGTGTTTGATGCAAGCGTCGCCCAATTAGCTCAGGAAAACGTGCCGCCAACGATAACGCCATGGAATTAATTCGCGGCAAAGTTTGCAATGCATCGAGTCGTTTTTCGTCCAACAAACAAACCTCCACTTGCTGTAACAAATCGGCGTTCACCGCACGCAAACGCAAGTTGCGCAAAAACTTGACGGTTTCGACCTTACCCGGCCAGCCCAACTGCGCCACCATTTCAGTTCGTTTTCCCATAAACAACGCCACCCGTTGTGCCTCGGTCAAGGGCGCTTTGACGAGTTGCCAGGCCAGCATCGGCGAATGATCCAGCAACTCCAACATTTGCGGATAACGCCCGGCATAATGCAATAACGTCAGCTGGTGGCTTGGAAATAATCGACAACTCTCCACTACCCAACTCGGAATCTGCTGCAACCAAAAACGTAAATCACTGTGCACCGACCAATGCAAAATATCCAGGCTTGGTGGATATGCCGGAATCGGCTCGGCAGATAACATCATTCGGTCCCAACTCGGTAATGCCAGCACTCCGACTTTGGGCAACACTTTACGGGCATCGAGCCATAACACCTGCTGCTCGCTATCCCAAAATAATTTTTGCGCAAGCACCGTTCGCCCTAGGCTTCGCATGAGATTCCTTTTTAACAAGATTTGATTTCAAAATAGACAGCACCCTGCATAGGGCAATACACGCTCAAAAACACAAAAAACCACACCCACTGCGAAAATGAATTTGCAACGGTTATTAGGCACAACACTTGCTAGATGACTACCCCACAAATCATGGCAAACAGGTGTAACTAATACCAATACATGATTTAAATCAATTTAAATTTACACCGAATCGCCTTTACTGACCAGAATGAAAATTCTTGTCATATTATAGTCTTTTATCTGATTGGAGCGCGCAATGAGACAGAATTTGCCGGTCACACAAGCACAAAAACCCATTCCAGCACATTACCGCATCGTGTCGCGCACCGATCTTCAAGGTAATATTTTAGAAGCAAATGATGAGTTTATTGAGATAAGCGGCTACACCGAGCAAGAACTAATGGGGCAACCGCACAACATTTTACGCCATCCGGATGTGCCTTCGATTGTATTTGCAGATATGTGGCAAACGTTAAAATCAGGCTGTGGTTGGACGCAAATCGTCAAAAATCGCTGCAAAAATGGCGATCACTACTGGGTCAAAGCGAATGCCGCCCCTATTTTAGAAAATAATCAAATCACAGGCTATATTTCCGTACGCGTCCCCGCATCGGATGCTGAAATTGCGCTCGCCAGCCAAGCCTATCCGTTAATTGCACAAGGCAAGCTAATTATCAAAAAAGGCCAAGTTTTCACTCCATGGCAAGCCAAACTCAAACAGCTCAATCCTTTTCACAACTGGACACTAATCCAAAAAACCCTATTAGGAAATGTCCTATTTATTTTGCTGGCCGCCCTCGCTTTACTTGGACTTCGTGATAGCTTATTGCAACAATCCGATGTTGCCCATAGCGTCAACCTCTTCACATTCACCACCTTGGGCTTACTGCTTGCGATGTCCGCCTTTTTTATCAGCGCGAATTATATATTTATCGCTCGACCTCTGGCCACGCTACGCACCCTGATACGGACCTCACAACAATCCGGCGATATTAGCCTGCGCAGTCCAATACATAACCACGATGAAATCGGTCAACTTGCCCTCGCCTTCAACGAACAAATGCAAAATATGCAAGTCGCGATTGGTGAAACCGGTCGTTTGCTCGCCGCGATTGCCCACGGTAAACTCAATATACAATCTAATCTGCCGATGCAAGGTGATTTTGAGATTCTAAAACGCAACGCCAATATCGCTGGCCAAACAATGAAACAAACTACCGAAGAAATCACTCAACTACTCTACGAAATCCGCAACGGCAATTTTAGTTACGAGACGAATACCAATCTACAGGGCGATTATGCTACCGCCATCCACCACGGAATCACGGCAATGGTCACGCTCAAAGGCGTGTTCTTTGAAGTCAACGAGCTAATGGCACAAGTATCAAAAGGTTATTTCAATAAACGCATCAAAGCTCAAGCACATGGAGAACTAAAACTACTAAAAGACAATATAAACCAAACCCTAGACCAACTCGAGCAAGCGATAGCACAAACCACACAAGTGATGGTGGCACAGGGTGCTGGCGATTTAACTAAACATATCGAAATGCCGTTGCACGGCACTCTGAGCATCCTAAAAGATGGTGTAAACAACGCAACGGCCAATGTTTCCAGTTTAATGTCTCAATCTAACTATTCAATTGTTAAACTCTCGGAAGGCACCCATAGCATTAGACAAGGCATACAGGATCTTGCGCAACGCACTCAACAACAAGCCGCATCGCTCGAAGAAACCGCTGCTAGTATGGAGCAAATCACCTCAACAATTCGCCAAACGGCCGACAACGCGGAACAAGCACAAAAACTGTCCACTCGCTCACATCAAGAAGCGATGGCTGCCAATCAAGTCGTAAAACAAACGATTGAAGCGATCCATCGGATTAATGACTCCAGCAGTAAAATCGCCGAAATCACTAACTTGATTGACAGCATTGCGTTCCAAACAAACTTACTCGCACTTAATGCTGCAGTTGAGGCGGCGCGTGCTGGCGAGCACGGACGTGGGTTTGCTGTTGTGGCTGGCGAAGTCAGAAGTCTGGCACAAAAATCGAGCGAAGCGGCCAAAGAAATTCGCCACCTTATAGATGACACTCTCAAAAAAGTTGAACATGGCACCGATCTCGCCAACCAATCCGGACAAGCACTAACGGTCATTAACGATTCGATTGATAACGTCACCCAAATAATTGATGAAATTAACCAAGCCACTCGTGAGCAATCCGCTGGTGTTGAACAAGTCAATAATGCGGTTGCCGCGATTGATACAGCCACACAAAAAAATGCCGCCCTCGTTGAAGAAACCGCCGAACAAACCCAACAAATGGCAGTTTACGCCGATCAAGTCATAGAGCTGTCAAAAATGTTTAAGATTGACATTAGTGCAATCCACTTTGAAACGGCGATGCAAACAGGACAGTTTGCCTTTGCGCAAGCACGTCGCGCGCACCGTCAATGGAAAGGACTGATTACGGCCTATATTGCCGGCATGGATATCGGCTTAAACCGCGAAGCCGCAACGGATCACACGAAATGTGGTCTCGGCAAATGGTTTTATGGTGAAGAGGGACAAAAGTACTACCATTTGGATGAAATGAAAAAGGTAGAAAAATGGCACGCAGAACTTCATGCCACAATCAAGCGTATTTTAGAGGCTCACGAATCAAAAGATATTGAAATGGTTGAACGAGAATTTGACAAACTTGACCAGTGCAGCGAGCAAGTGATTCGATATCTAACAGAATCGGAACAAAAAGTAGCGCAACTTGCAGGAAGATCAGTGCCACCTAAACGACTTGGCCAAACAGCCCGCTAAAACGGGCTGTAACTTATCAAATTACTCCATACTAAGGGGCGAGCCATTGTATGTGCTGGCAGCTCCTAAATGATGTATCTAACTTTTAATTACAGACTAATGGCCTCACATCGCGAACCCTGCTTGTCCCGAAAAAAATCCTAAATATCATCAGTGAGCTTTTGTACAGCCAAACCCGCCAGCATCAAGCCAAATAAACCAGGCATATAACTCGCCGTACCGTTTACAACACGGCCGCGTGCGTCGGCGATGTCCTCAAACGGTCCGGGGGGTTTAGGTAACTCGGTGGAAAATACAACGCAAACGCCCTTAACAATGCCTTGCTTCTTTAAACGTTGGCGCATTACCCTAGCCAAACCACAACCAAATGTCTCACTAATATCCGCTATGCGTATTTGACTAGGATCCATACGACGCCCCGCCCCCATACTTGAGACAACTGGGATAGCGCCTTGAAAAGCATTCGCTACCAGCGAAACTTTACAGTTCACACTATCAATCGCGTCAACAACAAGGTCAAAGCCAGCATTTAGCAGGCCTGGTATCGTCTCTGGTGTAATAAAATCCGTTAAACAATGCACTTCACACTCTGGGTTAATATCGGCTATTCGTCTTGCCATAACATCAACCTTAAACTCACCTACAGTAGAATGGAGCGCAACTAATTGACGATTTAAATTAGAAGCAGATACACGGTCATGATCAACTAAAGTTAACCGACCCACTCCTGCACGCGCAAGGCCCTCGGCAACAAAGCCACCCACTCCGCCTATCCCGGCTATTAAGATATGTGAGCGAAGTAAGCGTTGCATTTGACGTTCTGAGAAAACAAGTAAACTTCGCTCATACAAAGCAGAATCAAAGACTGACAAGATTAAAACTCTCCATTGCATTTTGATTAGTTATTGCGATAACACGCTCAACACTCAGTGATTTAATTTGCGCAATACGCTGCGCGATGCGTAATAATTGCATCGAATCTGCAGGCCTGCCATCCGGATAAACTATATTTGGATAATCTGTTTCTAATACTAATGCCTCAAGCGGCATACTATCGACTAAACACCTATATTTTGGTGTATTTTCACGCAAAATTAGCCCATTCACGCCAATACGAAAACCCAGTTTATAAAACCGAACCGCCTCGTTAACCGAACCTGAAAAACCATGTATGGCTCCCTTTAAATGATAACAAGACAAAAACTCAAACATAGGCTGGTATGCCTTCACCAAATGCAAAGAAACTGGCTTATTAAAACGATTTGCTAAAGCAAGTTGATAATTAAAGGCTTCAAGCTGTAACAAACGTGTTTGACGAAAAGCGGGAGAAAAATCCAATCCAATTTCAGCGATTAATGATGCAGCTTGCCAAGCAAACTCATCTACAGAGTAAAGTTTAAGTAAACTTTGATCATCAACAAACCACGGATGAAGACCTAAGCCGATTTTATGACTATTTGTGGAGGTTTTCCCCAAATGAGAAAGGGTGCTATCAACATCTAATAGCAGCCGGTCTGAATCAACCGAATAGAAAGAAGAAAAATGACAATGTGTATCAACTAACATAAAAAAGCCGGCATAAGCCGGCTTAAAACGTCTATTCGGCAGTATCTACCGGCTCAGCTGCAGCCGGACGATCAACCAGCTCCACAATAGCCATAGGCGCATTGTCACCTGGACGATAACCACATTTTAAAATACGGATATAGCCACCTGGACGCGTTTGATAACGAGGTCCTAAGTCAGAAAACAATTTTCCAACTGCTGCCTTGTCTCTTAGACGAGAGAAAGCCAAACGACGGTTATGAACACTGTCTTCTTTTGCTAGGGTTATTAACGGTTCCGCAATTGAACGCAATTCTTTGGCTTTAGCAACCGTGGTTCTGATTACTTCATGTTCAATTAATGAAGCAGACATGTTTTTAAACATGGCTTTACGGTGCGAGCTATTGCGGTTTAATTTACGACCACTCTTACGATGACGCATAATAGCTTCCTTTTATTAAGCTGACTCTTTCCCCACCAAGCTTGATGGCGGCCAGTTTTCTAATTTTGTACCTAAACTTAAACCTCTTTGCGCTAAGACATCTTTTATCTCTTGCAAAGACTTCTTCCCTAAATTTGGGGTTTTTAGCAAATGCGCTTCACTTCTTTGCACCAAATCACCAATATAGTAGATTTGCTCTGCTTTTAAGCAATTAGCCGAACGCACTGTCAATTCTAAGTCATCAACCGGCTGTAAGAAGATAGGATCAAAGTCATTCTCTTCCTCTTTTGGTGTACTGATTTCTTGATGTTTCAAATCGACAAAGGCATTCAGCTGATAATGAAGCACTGTTGCAGCCTGCTTAATAGCATCCTCTGGATCAAGGGTTCCATTTGTCACGACATCTAAAATTAACTTATCTAAATCAGTGCGCTGTTCTACGCGAGCGTTTTCTACTTCATAACTAACGGTATGAACCGGACTAAAACTCGCATCTAATCTCAGAACACCAACCTGTGAAGTTGAATCAACTTGATTAGCCGGCTTATAACCTATACCCGTTTCTACGGTTAGCATCATCGATAACTCAGCGCCTTCACTAATGTGAGCAATCACATGATCAGGGTTACAGATTTCAACATCGTGATCCGTAGCAATATCTTTTGCTAAAACAACAGCAGGTCCTACTTTCTTAAGTACAAGCTGAGCTTTGCTTTTGGCATTAAGCTTTATTGCCACTTCCTTAAGATTCAGAAGTATTTCCAAAACATCTTCACGAACCCCCTCAATTGTTGAATACTCATGTAGAACACCATCTATCTGAGCTTCCACAATCGCAGCGCCAGGCATAGATGATAGAAGGATACGTCTTAATGCATTACCCAAGGTATGACCAAAACCACGCTCAAGTGGCTCTAATGTCACTCGACTATGAGTTGAGCTAATTCTTTTGATGTCAACAAGACGCGGGGTCAACAATTGTTCTAACATCTCCTGCATCAGGCGTTATCTCCGTTTTAAGACTACTTAGAGTAGAATTCAACAATTAGGTTTTCTGAAATATCAGCAGACAAATCACCACGATCAGGTAAAGACTTGAACGTACCTTGAAAGGCTTTAGGATCAACTTCCACCCACGAAATAGTGCCGTTTTTCGAAGACATTTCCAGTGATGCCTGAATGCGGGTTTGGTTACGTGCTTTTTCACGCACGCTAACAACATCACCCGGCTGCACTTCGTACGAAGGAATATTGACTGTTTGTCCATTTACCTGAATTGATTTATGAGACACGAGCTGACGCGCCTCAGCTCGAGTACAAGCAAAACCCATACGATAAACAACATTGTCAAGACGACTTTCAAGGATTTGAAGCAGGTTTACACCCGTTGACCCCTTTCTACGATCTGCCTCTTTGTAATACAAACGGAATTTCTTTTCTAAAATTCCATATATACGTCTTACCTTTTGCTTTTCACGTAACTGCGTGCCGTATTCTGTAACACGCGCTCTACGCGCGCCATGTTGTCCAGGTACCTGATCAATTTTGCACTTCGATTCGATACTACGTGAACCGCTTTTTAAAAAAAGATCTGTACCTTCACGACGAGCCAGTTTACATTTTGGACCAATATATCTTGCCATGAACTTTATCCTTAAACACGACGTTTCTTAGATGGACGACAACCATTATGAGGAATGGGCGTCACATCTGAAATTGACGTAATTTTGAAACCTGCACTGTGTAACCCGCGAACCGCTGAGTCACGTCCTGGCCCAGGTCCTTTGACCATTACGTCCATGTTTTTTACACCATACTCATGCGCCATTTGACCGGCTCTTTCCGCTGCAACCTGAGCAGCAAAGGGTGTACTTTTACGAGAACCACGGAAACCACTACCACCTGCAGTAGCCCAACACAGAGCATTACCTTGGCGATCAGTAATCGTTACAATGGTATTATTAAAAGAAGCGTGAACATGCGCTACAGCATCATTCACAACTTGTTTAACTTTCTTTTTTACACGCGTATTAGCTTTTGCCATATCTTATCTCGCAGATTAGCGTTACTTCTTAATAGGCTTTTTAGGACCTTTACGAGTTCTTGCATTCGTTTTAGTACGTTGCCCACGAAGTGGTAAGCTACGTCTATGACGAATCCCTCTGTAGCAGCCCATATCCATAAGACGCTTGATATTCATCGAAACATCACGTCTTAGATCACCCTCAATTTTATACTTAGCTATCTCATCACGGAGTAACTCAAGTTGATCTTCACTCAATTCACGAACTTTTGTCGTTGGATTGATCTTAGTAGCTTCGCACAAATTTTTAGCTGTGGTCGAACCGATCCCATAAATGGATCTTAAACCAATCACAATGTGCTTGTTAAGCGGTAAATTTACGCCGGCAATACGAGCCATGTTGACGCTCCCCTAAATCCGTCTATAAAACAGGCGATTATACCTGATTCATCATTTAAAAACTAGAAAATAAGTTGACTTACTTTCCTTTCAAATTTGCTTTTTTCATCATGCTCTCATACTGCCCTGACATAAGCTGAGCCTGTATTTGAGTCATAAAATCCATAACAACAATTACGATAATAAGCAATGAAGTACCACCAAAATAAAAAGGTACATTCCAATACAAAATCAGAAACTCAGGCAACAGACATACAGCTGTTATATAAACAGCACCAGCCAAAGTTAATCGTCCCATTATCGTGTCAATATAACGTGCAGTTTGGGGCCCCGGTCTAATCCCAGGCAAAAAAGCACCAGATTTTCGCAAGTTATCAGCCGTTTCCTTCGGGTTAAACACAATCGCTGTGTAAAAGAAACAGAAAAAGATTATAGCCAACGCATATAAGAACACATACAAAGGCTGCCCTGGCGCTAATGTTGTTGCCAAATCTTTTAGCCAACCAAGACTCTCTGATGACCCAAACCAGCCACCTAGGGTTGCAGGAAACAAAATGATACTAGACGCAAATATAGGAGGAATTACTCCAGCCATATTCAGCTTTAGTGGCAAGTGCCCCTCTTGACCCCCATATAACTTGCGTCCGCGCATACGCTGAGCATAATGCACAGGTATACGGCGCTGCCCACGCTCTACAAATACAACAAATGCTGTGACTGCTGCAACCAGTAGCAATAAAACAACAACAGTTAAGGCATGTAATGCCCCAGTATGAACTTGTTCTAACGTTCCACCAAGCGCAGCAGGCAACCCCGCAACAATACCAGCAAAGATTATTAGAGAAATACCATTGCCGATGCCTCTTTCTGTAATCTGTTCACCCAACCACATCAGAAAGATCGTCCCACTCACAAGTGTCACGACGGCTGTCAACTTAAACATCAAACCCGGGTCGATAACAACTGGCATCCCATTGATATTCTGCGCCTCAAGTGCAACAGACACACCGATTGCTTGAAAGGTTGCTAATACAACTGTGCCCATGCGCGTGTATTGCGTAATCTTTCGTCTTCCTTGCTCGCCTTCTTTCTTTAACTGTTCGAGAGTCGGCGAAACTACGGTAAGCAACTGCATAATAATCGCGGCTGAAATATAGGGCATAATGCCTAGTGCGAAAATGGACAGACGCTCAAGAGCCCCCCCTGAAAACATGTTAAACATATCCAAGATTGTGCCTTGTTGCTGCTCAAACATAGCAGCCAAAGCAACAGGGTCAATAGATGGCACAGGAATATGTGTACCTAATCGAAAAACAATTAATGCACCTATTACAAATAACAACCTAGACTTTAGGTCGCCCCAACCACTATTAACAGCTTGGTTCAAAGAAGGGTTTTTCATAATTACTCTTTAACACTTCCGCCTTTAGCTTCAATCGCAGCTTTTGCTGCCGCAGTCGCTTTCAGGCCTGTTAATTGTATAGCTCTTGTCAACTCGCCTGAGTTAATAACCTTTACAGTCTTAACATTTGCAGGCACAAGGTTAGCAGACTTAAGTGTTGTAACATCCACCTCAGGAACACCAAGCTTATCCAACGTATCAAGCCTCACTTCTGCTGAAAATTTTGCTTTAAGTGAAGTAAAACCAACTTTTGGCAATCTTCTTTGAATTGGCATTTGGCCACCTTCAAAACCAACCTTATGGAACCCCCCTGAACGAGATTTTTGGCCTTTATGTCCGCGACCACCCATTTTTCCAAGACCGGAACCTTGACCACGCCCCACTCTTCTTCTTTCTTTTTTAGACCCATTTGCAGGTGCAAGTGTGTTAAGTAACATTTTAAGCTTCCTCAACTTTAAGCAAATACGATACTTTATTAATCATGCCACGATTTTCCGGCGTATCAATAACAGTAACCGTATGATGCATTCTTCTTAATCCCAAGCCCGCTACACAAGCCTTGTGTACAGGTAAGCGCCCGATAGTGCTCTTTACCAAGGTAATTTTTATATGCTTTTTGCTCGACATATTATTCACCCAAAATCTGCGTTAATGACTTGCCACGTTTAGCAGCAATTAACTCTGGTGCATTCATTTCAGTTAATGCACTGACAGTCGCACGAACAACGTTTACTGGGCGAGTAGTCCCAATACATTTTGCAAGAACGTTTTTTACGCCAGCTGCTTCAAGAACCGCACGCATAGATCCACCCGCAATAACTCCAGTACCATCTGAAGCTGGCAACATAACGATTTTCGCCGCGCCTTGCTGAAAACTGACAGGGTACTCAAGGGTTCCGTTATTCAAATGTACATTTTTCATGTTACGGCGCGCTTGATCCATCGCCTTCTTAATAGCAACCGGAACCTCACTTGCTTTACCGCTACCAAAACCAACTTTTCCTGCTCCATCACCTACAACAGTTAGTGCCGAGAAGGAAAACACGCGTCCACCTTTAACAACTTTAGCCACACGGCGTACAGAAACTAATTTCTCTACAAAACCGTCTTGACCTTCCTGTAATTCTTGTGAAGACATAAAATACCCTTATCTTAAAACTCTAGACCATTTTCACGTGCTGCGTCAGCTAAAACCTGAACACGACCATGATATTTAAATCCAGAACGGTCAAACGCAACTTTTGTTACACCCTGAAGTTTTGCTTTTTCAGCAATAACTTTACCAACCACAGCCGCCGCATTTTTATTTCCAGTGTAGGCAACTTGGCTTTTAACTTCAGCTTGTACAGTAGAGGAAGATGCTAACACCTTATTACCGTCTGCTGAAATCAACTGCACATAAATATGCTTAGGTGTTCTATTTATACACAAGCGTGGCATTTTTAATTCACTGATTTTTGCGCGTGTTTTTTTGGCTCTACGGAGTCTAGCTAATTTGCTATCCATAATTTACTCCACCCTACTTCTTCTTAGCTTCTTTACGAATTATTTGCTCACCAACGTACTTAATACCTTTACCTTTATAAGGCTCAGGTGGTCTGTAACCACGTATTTCAGCAGCAACTTGCCCTACCAGCTGTTTATCAGCACCCTTAATAACTATTTCAGTTTGCGTTGGCGTCTCAGCTGTAATACCCGCTGGTAACTGATGATTAACAGGGTGCGAGAAACCTAATGTTAGGTTTAATACTGCACCTTGTGCCTGTGCACGATAACCTACACCTACAAGCTGTAAACGTTTTTCAAAGCCTTGTGACACACCCGTAACCATGTTTTGGACTACTGAGCGAGCAGTTCCAGCTTGTGCCCAACCATCAATGAAACCTTCTTTCGGTGAGAAAGAGACAACATTCTCATCTAACTTAATCAAAACGGCCTTATTTAGCTTACAGTTTAAACTACCGACTGTTCCTTTAACTGAAACTTCACCTTCTTTTAGTGTTAATTCAACACCTTTTGGCAAGGTAATAGGAGACTTTGCTATTCTAGACATTAAAAAACTCCCTTATGCAACGTAGCAAACAATCTCACCGCCAACACCTAACTTACGTGCTTCACGATCAGACATAATGCCCTTAGAGGTTGATACTACGGCGACGCCTAAGCCACCAACTACTTTTGGTAACTCATCTTTATTTTTATAAACACGCAAACCTGGACGGCTTACACGCTTAAGCATTTCAATTACAGGCTTACCCTGATAATATTTTAAATCAACCGATAAGAAGGATTTTCCCTCTTGCTCAATAACGGCAAAGGATTCAATATATCCTTCATCAGCAAGTAATTTTGCCAATGAAGCTTTCAATTTTGAAGACGGCATTTCAACTTTTGCGTGACCTGCCATTTGGCCGTTGCGAATACGAGTTAACATATCGGCGATTGGATCAGACATACTCATAATAACTTATCCTTACCAACTTGCTTTTCTTAAACCAGGAACATCACCCTGCATTGTATACAAACGTAACATATTACGAGATAAACCAAATTTTCTGTACACAGCATGTGGTCTTCCAGTAATTTTGCAGCGACGTTGCTGTCTAACAGGTGACGCGTTACGCGGCAACTTTGCCAATTTGTCCATAGCATCCATTCGCTCTTCTGCTGAAAGCGATAAGTCAACTGACATTTTTTTTAGAGCAGCACGCTTCTCAGCATACTTTTCCACAACTTTAGCACGCTTTTTTTCGCGCTCAATCATTGATAACTTGGCCATAGTGTGTCCTATTTCTTAAACGGGAAGTTAAAGGCTTCTAACAAAGCTTTCGCTTCGGCATCAGTTTTTGCAGTTGTTGCAATATTAATGTCCATACCACGCATTTTGTCGACTTTTTCGAACTCTATCTCAGGGAAAATAATTTGTTCTTTTACGCCCAAGGTATAATTACCGCGACCGTCAAATGCTTTAGGGTTTACACCGCGAAAATCGCGAACACGAGGTAAAGCTATGTTAATTAGTCTATCTAAAAACTCATACATAACTTGGCCACGCAATGTAACCTTGCAACCTATGGGCCATCCTTGACGAACCTTAAAACCAGCCACTGACTTACGAGCCAATGTTTTTACAGGCTTTTGACCTGTAATAACTTCCATATCAGCCAATGCATTATCAAGAATCTTTTTGTCTGCTAAAGCTTCACCAACACCCATATTTACCGTAATTTTGGTTAGCTTTGGCGCTTCCATAACAGATTTATAACCAAACTGCTCAACCAGTTTTTGTACAACCTGTTCTTTATAAACTTTTTTTAATCTTGCCATTTTAGTAACCTATTTAAGCATCAACTGCTTTGCCAGTAGATTTGAAATAACGCACCTTGTTATCGCCATCAACACGATAGCCTACCTTATCGGCTTTTTGCGTTTCTGGGTTCAACAAAGCGATATTTGAAACATGGATTGGCATTTCTTTTGAAACAATACCACCTTGAGCTCCTGTCATTGGATTAGGCTTGGTATGCTTTTTAACAAGATTAACACCATCTACAAGAACACGTTCAGCAGAAACAAAACGAGAAACCGTTCCCTTCTTGCCCTTATCCTTGCCAGCGATCACAATTACTTCATCACCTTTTTTTAAACGATTCACATCTTTCTCCTTACAACACTTCTGGCGCAAGAGAAACTATTTTCATAAATTTCTCGGTACGAAGTTCGCGAGTGACTGGTCCAAAAATACGCGTTCCAATTGGTTCTTTTTTGTTATTCAAAATAACAGCGGCATTGTCATCAAATTTAATTAAAGAACCATCCTGACGCCGCACTCCTTTAGCCGTGCGCACGACCACCGCATCATAAACATCACCCTTCTTCACTTTGCCACGAGGTGCTGCCTCTTTAACAGAAACCTTGATAATATCACCAACACTGGCATAACGACGCTTTGAACCGCCCAGCACTTTTATACACTGCACGCGTTTAGCGCCACTATTATCAGCAACATCTAAAATTGTTTGCATTTGAATCATAGCGGTACTCCATTCTACAAAACCGCGAAAAAAACAATCATAACACAAAAACCGCTGCATGACTAGTTCCATTTTGGCTTGGTCATAGCAACGGTAGAAAGAAATGATTTTATCGAAACTAAATCTTTGCTTTCTCGTTTATTTTTACAAGTGTCCAAGACTTACGCTTGGATATTGGTCTACATTCCATAATAGTGACACTATCACCAACGCAACATATATTGCCAGCATCATGAGCCATGATTTTTGTAGACTTTTTTATGTACTTCTTATACTTCGCATGCTTTATATAGCGTTCTGTTAATACTACAATTGAACTTTCCATTGCGGAACTAACAACAACACCTGATAACTCGCGTGCTTTTTTGGCCTCTGATTGTCCCATATTTATTTACTCACCTTTTCATTCATGATGGTCTTAATACGAGCAACAGTACGTCTAACAGCTTTCAATTGAGCAGTATTAGACAACTGACCAGTTGCGTGTTGCATTCTAATATTGAACTGCTCTTTTAGTACAGACATTAACTCTTGCTGCAACTCATCAGTTGATTTGCTTCTTAAATCTTGTGCTTTCATTTACATCACCGTTCTAGTTACGAACTGAGTTTTAAATGGCAACTTTGCTGCAGCAAGGCTGAATGCCTCACGAGCCAACAACTCGTTGACACCTTGTACTTCATATAAAACGCGGCCCGGCTGAATTTGTGCAACCCAGTACTCTACACTACCCTTACCTTTACCCATACGAACTTCTAATGGCTTACTGGTAATTGGCTTATCAGGGAAAACACGAATCCAAATTTTCCCACCTCTTTTAATGTGACGCGTCATAGCACGACGAGCGGATTCGATTTGGCGAGAGGTTAAGCGACCACGTTCGGTTGCTTTCAAACCATACTCACCAAAACTTACTTTGCTTCCACTTTGTGCCAAACCACGATTACGTCCCTTTTGAACTTTTCTGAATTTGGTACGCTTAGGCATTAACATGGTTTAATTCCTTTTATTTACGGCCTTTCTTAGCTTTTGGTTGCTTATCAACTTCGCCAGTTGCTGGAGAAAACTTACCGAGCTTCTCTCCATGGAAAATCCAGACTTTGACACCCAGTTTACCGTAGGTTGTATCAGCCTCAAATGTTGAATAATCGATATCTGCTCTTAAAGTATGTAAAGGTACACGACCTTCCCTGTACCACTCAGTCCGAGCAATTTCAGCGCCGTTAAGACGACCAGCAACAGCCACTTTAATTCCTTGTGCACCCAAGCGCATCGCATTACCGACCGCTCGTTTCATTGCTCGTCTGAATTGAATACGCTTTTCCAACTGCTGAGCAATACTTTCAGCAACAAGTTTAGAATCCAGCTCAGGTTTCTTAACTTCTTCTATATTGATATTTACAGGCAAACCAGTTTTTTTACCTAATAGCAGTTTTAGCTTTTCAATATCCTCACCCTTCTTACCAATGACCACACCAGGTCTTGCAGTATGAATTGTAATACGAATACCATTAGCAACACGCTCAATGTGAATTTTACTCACCGAGGCATGCTTTAACTGTTCATTTAACTCTTTTCTAATTTCAATATCACTAACTAAAAAGTTAGAGTAGTTTTTGCTATCCGCATACCAACGAGCATTCCAGTCTTTTGTTATACCAAGACGAATACCTATAGGATGTACTTTTTGGCCCATGATGGTTCTCCTTATTTCTCGCCTACAGTAACAGTAATATGACTCATTCGTTTAACGATTCTATTACCACGACCCTTTGCTCTCGCACGCATACGCTTCATCAAAGGACCTTCGTCAACAAATACCGACGTTACTTTAAGGTCATCAATATCGGCACCTTCATTGTTCTCTGCATTTGCTATAGCAGAATTAAGCACTTTCTTAATTAAATCAGCAGCTTTCTTATTAGTGAAAGCCAAAATATTTACTGCCGACTCTACATCCTTACCACGAATCATATCAGCAACTAATCTTGCCTTTTGCGGAGAGATGCGAGCGAATTTATGAGTTGCACTTACTTGCATTTAATTTCTCCTAATTAACGCTTGGCTTTTTTATCGGCTGCATGACCGCGATAAGTACGAGTCATCGAAAACTCACCTAGCTTATGTCCAACCATATTCTCAGAAATAAAAACTGGAATATGCTCTTTTCCATTATGAACTGCAATGGTTAAGCCAATCATATCTGGAAGAATCATAGAGCGTCTTGACCAAGTTTTGATTGGACGCTTGTTACCAGATTCTTGTGCCTCAATCACTTTTTTAACTAAGTGATGATCAACAAATGGTCCTTTTTTAACTGAACGTGGCATTATGTCCTTCCTTATTTACTATTTCTACGGCGAACGATCATATTTGATGTACGCTTGTTGCTTCTAGTCTTTTTGCCCTTAGTTGGCACGCCCCAAGGCGTAACAGGATGGCGTCCACCAGAAGTACGACCCTCACCACCACCGTGCGGGTGGTCTACCGGGTTCATTGCGACACCACGAACGGTTGGACGAACTCCACGCCATCTTTTGGCACCAGCCTTTCCAAGCTTACGCAAGTTATGCTCTGTATTACCTACCTCACCAATGGTTGCACGACAATCGACATGAATCTTGCGCATTTCACCAGAACGCAGCTTAACTAAAACATAAGCACCTTCTTTACCGGCAATTTGAACAGAAGCTCCAGCACTACGTGCAATCTGAGCCCCTTTTCCAGGACGCATTTCAACATTGTGAACAACCGTACCCACGGGAATATTGCGCATCGGCAATGTATTTCCAACCTTAATAGATACACCAGAACCAGACTCTACAACATCACCAACCTGCAGATTACGCGGAGCGATAATATATGAACGCTCACCATCGGCATACAAAACAAGTGCAATATTTGCAGTTCGATTTGGGTCATACTCTAAACGTTCAACCTTTGCAGGAATGCCATCTTTAGAGCGTTTAAAATCCACTAGACGATAATGTTGTTTATGACCACCACCTTGATGCCTAACTGTTATACGTCCTTTATTATTTCGCCCACCATTTTTTGTTTTCTTTTCCAAAAGTGGCGCATATGGCTCACCCTTGTGAAGACTAGGCTCAACAATTTTAACTACAAAACGACGCCCTGGAGAAGTCGGTTTCGATTTCTTAATAATCGCCATGTTCGTACTCCTTACTCACCAGACACAAAATCAATTTCTTGACCTGAGACGAGACGAACAATAGCTTTACGACTACCGCTTCTTACTCCCTGTCTCCCCTTAAACAGCTTACGCTTCCCTTTTTGATTCATTACATTTACGGAAGCGACCTTTACATCAAAAAGATGCTCAATGGCTTGCTTAATTTCTGTTTTTGTTGCGTCCGAAACTACTTTAAAAATGTATTGTCCATTAGACTCTGCGACACTAGAACTCTTCTCTGACACATGAGGAGCTAGAAGAACCTTTAATAAACGTTCACTTTTCATGCAAATTTCTCCTCTAACTGCTTAATAGCGCCCTGAGTTACAACAACATTCTGAAAACCGACCAAGCTGAGAGGATCGATAGACAATACATCAGAAACATCTACATGGTATACATTGCGAGCAGACAAATACAGATACTCATCAAATGCCTCGGTAACAATTAAAGCATCTTTTAAGCCCAACTTTTCAAGCTTGGCTTTTAACTGTTTAGTTTTTGGTGCATCAACCTTAAAGTCATCAACGACAATTAATCGATTACTACGATTTAATTCAGACAGAATAGAGCGCATTGCTCCACGATACATTTTCTTGTTTACTTTCTGAGAAAAGTCACGGTTCTGACCTGGGAATGCACGGCCGCCACCTACCCAAAGCGGGCTTCTGATTGTACCTGCACGCGCACGCCCAGTACCCTTTTGTCTCCACGGCTTAATGCCACCACCTCTAACTTCAGAGCGAGTTTTTTGTTTTTTGGTACCAGAGCGCGCACCCGCCATATATGCAACAACCACTTGATGCACAAGTGATTCGTTGAAATCGACACCAAATACAGCCTCAGAAACAGCCATCTTTCCGGCTTCATTTCCTGTGGCTAATTCAATCATTTTTAATTCCATTGTGCCCACCTTACTTGATTGCCTTACGAACAACGACCATTCCACCTTTGGCACCGGGAACTGCACCCTTCACTAAAAGTAAAGAATTCTGTACATCAACACGTACCACTTCTAAATTTAGTGTCGTTTGACGAACATCACCTAAATGCCCCGCCATTTTCTTGCCTTTGAAAACACGACCTGGCGTTTGGTTTTGACCAATTGAACCTAAAACACGATGGGATACAGAGTTACCATGCGTTGCATCTTGAGTTCTGAAATTATGACGCTTAACGCCACCTTGAAACCCTTTACCCTTTGTCTGACCTATTACGTCAACCAAAACAACATCCGCCAACTGCTCGACAGTTATCTCCGACCCGACAACATAAGTAGACAACTCCTCTTCACTTAGGCGAAACTCCCACAAACCTTGACCAGCTTCAACACCCGCTTTTGCGAAATGTCCTGCTTCAGGCTTGTTTATACGCCCAGCATGCACAGCACCCGTTGTGACTTGAACAGAGTTATAACCATCTGTAGCGGTAGTTTTAACCTGCGTTACGCGATTTGGTGCAACTTCTATAACTGTTACCGGTATGGAGACACCTTCTTCATTAAAGATCCGTGTCATTCCAATCTTTTTACCTACGACACCAATACCCATTTTGATACCTCTTATTATCAAATCCTGCCATTACGACTGATGGCGACATTCTTAATCAACGCAACTCTAACTGAACATCCACACCAGCAGCTAAATCCAACTTCATTAGCGCATCAACAGTTTTATCAGTCGGATCAACGATATCAAGCATACGCTTGTGCGTTCTCAGTTCATACTGATCGCGCGCATCTTTATTAACGTGAGGCGAAATCAAGATTGTGAAACGCTCCTTACGTGTCGGCAAAGGAATCGGACCCAATACTTGCGCCCCAGTTCTTTTTGCAGTTTCCGTAATTTCGCGTGCTGATTGATCAATTAAACGATGATCAAAAGCTTTTAAGCGAATACGAATATTTTGTGTTGCCATAACCACTTCTCGCTTTATATAAAAAATAAAAGCAGCAGACCAAAAGCCTACTGCTCATTAAGGTTGCGAATTTTACTTCAAAAATTGAAGTTTATCAACCTAGTTATTTCAAAATCTTAGAAACAACACCCGCACCTACTGTACGACCACCTTCACGAATCGCGAAGCGTAGACCTTCGTCCATAGCGATTGGGTTAATTAA
>JAVETW010000101.1:0-4664 GCA_034005865.1 Thiomicrospira sp.
GAAATCCAGCGGGTAGAAGATAAACTCAACACCCGACCCAGAAAGCGATTAGGGTTTAAATCACCCTATGAAATCTTAACGGTTCGGAATTTAAGGGCGGGTGTTGCAATTATTAGTTGAATTCAAGGGTACTAAAACCTATAAACGGCTGTTCGGCATCGGCCTTTTCTCGTTCCCACTGTCCTCACTGGGAACGCATACCAAATTCAGCTATTATTCGTCACAGTGTTGGTTCTCACTTATATTTGTATTATGTCGATTAAATCGACACATTCTAAGAACCTGTCGATTTTTAAGGTCAAAATCAACATATCATCATGATGTGTCGATAAAATCATCGAATCAACGCTTCAAGCAAGGCATCGTTAATGTAGTAGATGTCTCGCCCTTGTTTGCTAGGGCGTAGAATTTTTAGATCCGACAGGGTTTGCAAATAATTAGACGCAGTTTGACGTTTGGCAATGTTCGCATCAACCAAAAACTGTATTTTGGTGTAGGGATGACGAAAAATAACTTCGATTAAATCCTTGCTGTAAATACTATTTGCTTCTTGCTGTACTTTTTGCCGAACTTGCTCCATCAGTTCACGAATGCGTGATACTTGCTCGAAGGTTTGTTGTGCGGTGACTTCAACAGCGCGCAACATGAATAATATCCACGCCTCCCAGCGCTGTTCTTCCGTAACCTGGCGCAAGCCTTCGTAGTAGCTGTTTTTATGCTCGATGATGTATCGGGATAAAAACAACACGGGAATATCGAGCAATCCTTTATCCACCAAATACAAGATGTTCAAAATGCGACCTGTGCGCCCATTGCCATCCTCAAACGGGTGAATCGCTTCAAATTGATAGTGTATAACCGCCATTTTAACCAATGGGTCTAGGTCATCGTCGGCATGAATAAACTGTTCTAAGTTGCTTAGTTTATCTCGAATAATGCTTTCACCCTCTGGTGGAGTATAAATGGTTTCGCCCGTTTGGTTTTTCAGGGCTGTGCCAGTCGCCTTGCGAATCCCTAGGTCGATGGCTTTGATGATTTGCACAATTTCAATGAAAAGGTTAGTGGTGAGCGGTCGTTTTTTGAGCGCATCGAATCCTGCATAGAGTGCTTGTCGATAGCGTAAGACTTCTTTGGTTTGAGGGTCTGTTTTGCTCTCTGGGTCGGCATCGGCGCGGTAGAGTTCATCGTTGGTGGTAACGATGTTTTCAATTTCCGAAGACTGAATTCATCTATTGGTTATTTAACACCAGCGATGAAAAGACGGGAAATGCAAAAAGTGGCTTAGAAAGCCTACAAAAAAACTTGACCATTACAGGTCAGGCTGTTTAGGTTGTTTTAGATCGTTTTATATTCATTTTTTTGCTATAACCAGGCCTAGTACGCATTGGTGTAAAATACGCGGTTATTGTAAATCGGCTTAGCAGGCCTGCTAATAGGATTGTAAATGGATAGTGTAGAAATTAACGTTAAACCGGTTAAAGAAACCTTAATCAAGCCGCCGAAGGCGATTTTGCAGCCGGTCGGTCGCGCGATTGCGCAGTTCAAAATGATTCGTCTAGGTGATCGGGTGTTGTTGGGCCTGTCCGGCGGTAAGGATTCGTTGGCGTTATTAATGGTGTTGAAACATTTACAACGTCATTCGCCGGTGAAGTTTGAGCTCGCCGCCTGTACGATTGACCCCGAAATTCCGGGGTTTGATCCGTCGCCGTTAAAAGGTTTTCTGGCCGAACTGAATGTGCCGTATTTTTATGAGTCGGAAGATTTGGTGGCGCTGGCGGATAAACACATGAAAGGCGATTCGTTTTGCAGTTTTTGTTCACGGCAAAAACGCGGCAAACTCTATACGGTGTGTCGGCGTGAGGGTTATAACGTATTGGCGTTGGCGCAACATTTGGACGATTTGGCGGAAAGTTTTTTAATGTCGGCGTTTAACGCTGGCCAGTTACGCACGATGAAAGCGCATTATCTTAATAACGATGAAGACGTGCGTATTATTCGGCCATTCGTGCGCGTGCGCGAAAACCAAACTCGCGCGTTTGCCGAGGCCGCCAATCTGCCTGTTATCCCGGATAATTGCCCGGCGTGTTACGCTAAACCGCAAGCACGGGCGCATTTCAAACAGTTGTTGTTAGACGAAGAACGTCGTAATAAACATCTGTACGCGAATTTATGGACGGCGATGCAACCGTTGATTGCGGATGATAACCACGCAGGTCAAGCCGACTTATCAGGAGGGCAAGATGAAGCAGTCTGATGATCGTAAGCCGATAGTGGGCGCATTATTTCGTGGCGTGATTCGCCTGCTTTCGTGGTTGCCATTGCGTTATGCGCAAGCGATTGGCGCGGGTTTGGGTTGGTTGTTGTGGCGTGTGCCGAATTCGGTAAAACGTATTAGCGAGAAAAATATCGCGTTGGCGTTTGCCGATCAATCCGCCGAGCAGCAAGCGCAGTTGGTGAAGGCGAGTTTGATTGAGTTGGGTAAAACCGCGACGGAACTCGGTCCTTTGTGGTGTTGGTCGAAACAGCGTTTGTTGCCTTTGGTAAAAGAGGTTCGCGGAGCGGAGCGGATTGAGTCGGCTCTGGCGCAAGGGCGCGGGGTGATTGTACTGTCGCCGCATTTGGGCGCGTGGGAAATGATGGGGTGGTATTGGTCGGTGCAGTATCCGATTACCAGCTTGTATCGTCCGCCTCGTATCGGTTCGATTGAAAACTTTATGCGTCAGGTGCGCGAACGCGGCGGTGCAACCTTAGTGCCCACCGATATGTCGGGGGTGAAGGCGTTGCGTAAAGCGTTAAAAAATAATGAAATCGTCGGTATCTTGCCCGATCAAGATCCGGGCAAAAGCGGTGGCGTTGTCGCGCCCTTTTTTGGTCATCCGGCGAACACCATGTTGCTGGTCGCTAAGTTGGCACAAAAAGCGCAATGTCCGGTGTTTTATACCTTTGCTGAACGTTTGCCTGCCGGTGCAGGCTATCGAATACACGTCATCGAGGCTTCGGCACAACTGGCTTCAACCGATGATATTCAGGCGGCGAGCGCGCTTAACCAAGGCGTTGAAACCTGCGCACGGATAAATCCGGCACAGTATCAATGGTCGTATAAACGCTATAAAAACCTGCCCGACGGTTATCCCCGCGTGTATTAAGTTTTTTGACGCTGTATCACGTTTTATATACAATGTTGATCTAAATGTTTGGAGATAGGCTGATGACCACAAAAGTGTTACATATTCGTCTTGATGAAAATATTAAAAATGAAGCGTCCGATACCTTAGCCGCGATGGGATTAACGATTTCGGAAGCGGTAAGGGTATTTTTAACGCAAGTGGTTGCGCAAAAACAAATCCCGTTTGTCATCAAATCGCCAAATGCCGAGACGTTGGATGCCATGCAAGAGGCGAACGATATTAGCCGCGCACAACAAACTCGTTTTTCTAGTTCGGAACAATTGGTGAGCGCGCTTGAGCAAAACAGCTAAACAAAAACAGGCTTCTCTTCCTCGCCAATCGGACTTCACACGCCAATTTCATAAGGATTGGCAACGCCTATCCCATTCCGGTCGTTACGATATGAATAGGCTTAAAACCATCATGCTACAGCTTATCGCAAATGACTCACCGCTTGACCCCTTGCATAAAGATCACGAATTAATCGGTAATTGGGCCGGATTTCGCGAGTGTCACATTGCCGGAGATTTTTTGCTGATCTATAAGTTGGATAAAACAAGCAAAGGCGAAATGCTTGTATTTACTCGTGTTGGTACTCATGCTGAGTTATTCGGTTAATCCCCGCGTGTATTAACGCGGGGATGGGGGTTAGCGGGCGGCGTTGAGGGCTTGGTCGATATCGGTGAGCAGGTCGTCAATATGTTCGATGCCGATAGACAAACGCACCATTTCCGGCGACACACCGGCGGAGCGCAGTTCGATGTCGTTTAGCTGGCGATGGGTGGTTTCTGCCGGAATGCTGGCGCAGGACTTGGCATCGCCAATATTCACTAAGCGAATAATCAAATTCAACGCATCATAGAAGCGTCGCGTGCCTTCGCGCCCGGACTTTAAGCCAAAGCTGAGAATGCCGGAGGCTTGACCGTTCATGTACTTTTGCGCGAGCGCATGGTCTTTATGGCTGGCAAGTCCGGCATAGTTCACCCAAGAAACCTGTGGATGTTGTTCAAGGAATTCGGCGACTTGTTGTGTGTTTTGACAAATCCGTTCCATGCGCAGGGTGAGGGTTTCCAGGCCTTGTAGCAGTTGGAATGCGCTATTGGCGGCCAAGGCCGCGCCCATATTGCGTAAAGGCACAACACGACAACGCGCGATAAAGGCCGCCGCACCGAAGTCTTGCGTATAGGTTACGCCGTGATAGGAAATATCCGGCGTGTTTAACAGCGGGAAGCGTTCGGCGTGTTGCGCCCAGGGGAATTTGCCGCTATCGACAATCACGCCGCCGAGCGTGGTGCCATGGCCGCCAATATATTTGGTGGCGGCGTGAATCACAATATCCGCGCCTTGCTCTATGGGTCGCCATAAAGCGGGTGAGGGGACGGTGTTATCCACAACCAGCGGAATACCGTGCGCATGAGCCAGTTTGGCCAAGCGTTCAATATCGGCGATGCCGCCGGATGGGTTGCCCACCGTTTCGCAATACAGCATTTTGGTGCG
>JAVETW010000102.1:0-4627 GCA_034005865.1 Thiomicrospira sp.
GCTGGGGAGGGTGTGATGCAATATACTCGCACAAACTCTCCCTCCCCCTAGCCCCCTCCCGCTGGGCGGGGGAATAACATAATGCAAAAACCTCTGTGTCTTCGTGTCTCGGTGGTGAAGGCTTTCTGCTTCAAAAATAAAAGGATTATCCATGTCGCCAATTAAACAATATGCGATTGTCACCGGTAATTACTGGGCGTTTACCATTACCGATGGGGCGCTGCGGATGCTGGTGGTGTTGTATTTTTGGCAGTTGGGTTACAGCCCGCTGGAAATCGCGCTGCTGTTTTTGTTTTATGAGTTTTTCGGCATTGTGACCAATTTAGTCGGCGGTTGGTTGGGCGCGCGTTGGGGGCTTAACGTCACCATGAATATCGGCCTGAGTTTGCAGATTTTGGCGTTAATGATGCTCACTGTACCGACTGAATGGCTCGGTGTGCTGTATGTGATGGTGGCGCAAGCCTTATCCGGCATTGCTAAAGACCTCAATAAAATGAGTGCCAAAAGTTCGATTAAAAACCTCGCCTCCGACAGCTCCGGCCAACTTTATCGCTGGGTAGCCATGCTCACGGGTTCCAAAAACGCCCTCAAAGGCGTCGGGTTTTTTGTCGGCGCATTATTGTTGGCGTGGGTCGGGTTTGCCGAAGCGATGATGTGGATGAGTGGCTTGCTCGCGGCAGCGTTGCTGGTGTCGATATTGTTTTTGGACGGTTCATTAGGCAAAGCGAAAAACAAACCGAAATTTACTGAAATGTTCGCCAAAAACCCGACGCTAAACTGGTTATCAGCGGCGCGTTTCTTTTTATTCGGCGCGCGTGATGTGTGGTTTGTGGTGGCGTTGCCGGTGTTTTTGGTGGGGGTGTTGAACTGGGAACACACCACTGTCGGCGCGTTTATGGCGTTATGGATTATCGGCTACGGCATCGTACAAGCCTTTGCGCCGAATATTACCGGCCTTAAAAAAGGTTCAAACACGAACACGAATCCCTCCGCTTCAACGGCGCGTTGGTTGGCGTTGGTGTTGGCGACGGTACCGTTTGTGATGGCGTTGACGCTGGATTATGATCCGCAAACGATATTAATAGCAGGCCTGCTGATATTTGGCGTGTTATTTGCGCTGAATTCGGCGGTGCATTCGTATTTGATTGTATCGATTGCCAGCGCCGATGGTACCTCAAAAGACGTGGGTTTCTATTATATGGCGAATGCCGGTGGGCGCTTAGTCGGTACGGTGTTGTCGGGTTACGTTTATCAAGTCGCGGGCATGGAGGCTTGTTTGTATTTCTCCGCTGCGTTTGTACTGATCGCCGGATTGTTGGTTACGCGTATGTCGGTAAAAGCTTAGGTGTAAAATTATGTATAAATCGTGGTTTTTACAATACGGGCTGGTTTAGATGAGCGCTTTAACGATACGCTTACACCTGTTGATTAAGCTGTCTCATCATAACTAGGAGTAAAACCCATGAAAATTAACCGCTCATTGAGTCTTGTGCTGTCACTAGGATGTCTGCTATTTGCGTTGCCTCAGGCCTATGCTCAAACCAGTACTTTAAATAATAACGCCGCGCTTCAAGGTTTAGAGCAAATTTCTGTTGTCTATGATGTGCGCAAGTCTAATCCGCAAGCCTTGTTGGCTTATTTGGGATTTATTGAAACAAACCGCTTGTATTTAGAGCAAGCGGGCGTGAAACCGCAGCAACGCATTGTATTTATATCCGAATCCTTAAAGTTTATAACAACGGCGCCTGCTGAGATGGTGGCTTTAGAACATGAGGAAACCCTAGCTAAAATTGCTAAACAGGTAGCGAAGCTGCACAGCTTAGGGGTAAAAATGGAAGCTTGCGGTACCGCCGCCGCCTTTTTTAAGGTGGATGTGGATACCTTATTGCCCGGCATTCAACCGGTTCGTTCTGGGTTTTTGTCGTTGATGGGGTGGCAAGCGCAAGGTTATCAGCTGATCCCGGTTTACTAGGGGCATTGATAATGATTTAAGCCATGCAGATGACGCGTTAAAACGGCGTGCTGGATGCTTTGATGTTTGGGATGGCGCCGAGAAGCGGTTTTCAGCGTTCAGCGACAAACGAACATCCATCATTATGGATGCGTTTAAACAGGGTTTTAGCCCTCTTTAAACGCATTTTGCGCATACTGGATGGCGTCAAGATAACGTTGACTCATCGCATTGAGCGGCATATTTTTCGGGCATTCGAAGTCGAGTTGACCGCGTTCTAGGGCCTTAACCGCTTTTAGGGTTAGCGTTAGTGGGCTGTTCGCCTGTTCGAGCAGCGCTTGAATAATATGGTCGTCATCGAGGCCAAGTTGCTGCAAAATTTCTTCCAACGGTCGATCCATAATCGCATCCAACGTAGAAAATAAGCCGACAGTAAAATAGCGTTCTTTCGGCGGGTCTTGGATGTATTCGCTTATTAATTCGCAAAAGCGCGCGCGCGTCAGTGCGAGGTAAAACAGCTCATTCGGTTTGTCGCTCATATTAGACAGTGCCATCAATCCAACCCAGTTGCGTAAGTGTTCTAAGCCACAACGCATCACGGCATTATGAATTGAGGTAATCGGGTATTTTGAGGGAATGTTTTGGCGAATAAAACTTAACAGTTTTTGGCTTAACACCACATCATGAGTAATGATTTTACTCAGATCCGTCAGCTGAATATTGGGTTGGTAGATTTTCGATAGCAGTTGCAGAATCGACAATTTATTCGGTGGCAACGTCTGACCTTGAATAATTTGCGGTTTGGCAAAAAAGTAACCCTGAAAATAATCGAACCCCAACAGGTCGCAATATTTTACCTCGTCATAGGTTTCAACCTTCTCCGCAAGCAACTGAATGCCCCTTGCTTTAAGCGCATCAAGCGTTGGTTTGAGCGCGGCTAAATCATTTTTTTGGATATCGATTTTAATAATGTCGGCGTAGTCTTCCAAAATGCGCATTTCGGGCGTGAATTGGTGGTCGTCAAGCGCGATTTTAAAACCGCGATGGCGGAGGTCTTTTAAGGTGCGAATCAGCGCGGGCGTGACCTGGTGTTCGAGTAGTTCAATAATCACTTGGCGCGGGTTAAAAAACGGCTCGCCTTCTTGAATTAACAGGGTATCGGTTAGATTGATAAACACCTTGTGCTCACCGGCCAGCGCGGCTAAACCGATATCGCCCAAGACGTTAATAATCAGCTGAGCAGAGGCTTGGTCGGCATTGTCGATTTGGGCAAAGTTATCCTCGCCGCTGTGGCGAAACAGCAGCGCATAAGCATAGAGGTTGATGTCGCTATCAAAAATGGGTTGGCGGCCAATAAAAAAATGATTTAGCGTGTCCATTTGCGGCATTCCTATGGGGTTTAGTTGGCAAACGCGTTTTGCGCAAATTGCAACGACTGTAGATAATAAGTTGATAGTTGGGTGGCTTGGCAGTTGGCTGGAAGGGCAAATGCATCCGCACCCATTTCTAGCGCTTTAATGGCGTTAAGGGTGATGCCTAGGTTATTGGCATTTCTCTCGATAAGGGCGTTGACGATCGGCGGGTCGAGCTTAAGCTGGCTGAGGATTTCCGTCAGCTCCAAATCCATAATCGCATCCAGTACCGAAAACAAGCCAACGGTAAAATAGCTGTCTTTGGAGAAGTCCCCGGCTTGTGCGCCAACTAACTCACAAAATTTTGCCCGTGTGTAGGCCAAGCGGAATAGTTCGGTCGGCTTATCGTCCATGCCTGCAATCGCCAGCATACTCGCCCAGCTTTGTAGGCGATTTAAGCCAAACAGCAATACGCCGTCTTTCACCGAATTAAGCGTGCGATCCGGTTGAATTTGCGCCAAAAATTTAAGCAGTTTTTGGCTTAACACCACGTCTTTACTAATAATATCAATCAATTTGTTCATGTCGATATTCGGGTCGTACACGTTCGCTAGCAACTCCAAAATACTCAGCTTATTATTTGGTAAACGCTTGCCTTTAATGATTTTGGGGCGGGCAAAAAAGAAGCCTTGAAAATAATCAAACCCGACTTGGCGGCAAAACTCGAATTGTTCTCGCGTTTCCACTTTTTCCGCTAGAATCTTCACGCCCTTATTTTTTAGGCGCTGCGCGTGCTCTTTTAATGCGCGCGGGCCGACTTCCAAAATATCAACCTTGATTAAATCGGCATAATCCTCAAGCGATTCCAACTGTGGATTAAATACATAATCGTCGAGCGCGATACGAAAACCATGTTGGCGCAAGCCTTCCAACGCGCGCAACAAACCGGGCGTGACGCGCACATCTTCTAGAACCTCAATCACCACTTGTTTGGGTGGAAAAAACGGCATTTGCTGGCGCAGTAATAGGCTTTCGGTAAAGTTCATAAACACCTTACGGTTTCCGGCAATATCGTGTAATCCCATATCGGCAAAGGCGTGCAGCATGACTTGTGCAGTGGCTTTGTCGGCCTCGTCGCAAGAATTGAAATTTTGGGTGTGACTGCGAAACAGCAGCTCGTAAGCATACAGATTAAGCTTAGCATCAAAGATGGGTTGTCTTCCGATATAAATATCAATTAAACCAGACACTAAGCCTCTCCAGTTAGGTCAACAGGCCTCGCTTTGCGACAGCGCGCCGACTCATTTTGCCGAACGGCAACTTC
>JAVETW010000103.1:0-4621 GCA_034005865.1 Thiomicrospira sp.
TAAGCCCTGCTCGATTAAGCGCTCTATTTCACGGCGCGAACCATAACCGCCGCGCGCTAAAATTTTTTGTAGCTTTTCACCCTCTATCATCGACTTACCTTGTATTATTTGGGGAACTATTTCGTTATCAACGCGCATTTTAACACTCGTTACCCTGCTTGGCGTCTTTGTGTTTTCAACGTTGAAAAAAATAAATATAACGGGCACCGTGATGAAGCTCGAATAACATTCTGCGGGTTGATCAAAGTGCCCTAACCTCTATGCCTTCTTCGGTTTCGTGTTGTTTGACCAACTTATCCAACTGCGCCACTAAAGCCTGTTTTGAAGGCAGACCTAAGTCTTGTAATAATCGGGGCGTTGTTACCCAAAGCGTGGGGTGCCCGGGGACTTCTTTAACACCGGCGGCCTTAATCCAGTCGTAGTTTTTTAATTGATTCATTAACGCACTACTGACACTTACCCCGCGAATGGCCTCAATTTCCGCGCGCGTGATAGGTTGGCGATGCGCAATAATCACCAGCGTTTCTAATAATGCGCGTGACAAGCGCGGCGGCGTTTGCTCATAGAGCTGATGCACCCAATCTAAACAGTCGGGTGCCACTTGAATGCGATAACCTAAGGCGTTACTTTCCAACTTCAAGCCCCAACCCGTTACACGTTTTTCAAGCTCGGTTAAAACTTGCGCGACATCTTGACGTGTATGCTGCGGAAAATCGGCTTCTACCAACGCCCACAGCGCCTCTAAAGTTAGTGGCTGATCGCTACTAAATAACAGCGCGCCAATCACGCTATTCAAACGCATAATCAGGCCTGCAAATTGCAAGATCGGCAAACGCGTCTGTTTGCATCAACATAATCTGGCGTCGATAGGTCAATTCCAAAATCGCCATAAAGGTCACCACCAACCCCAAGCGCCCCTCGTGGCACGAAACGAGCTGCCACAAAAACAGCGGCGTATCTCCCAACCGCTGTAGTATCAGATTAATTTTATCGCCAATATCAAATACCTCTTGTCTCACCTGATGCGCCTTACGCTGCCGACTGCGCTGTAAAACTTGATGTAACGCCTGCCATAACTGCGCTGCATTTAACGTCGGCTGTAAGCCCGGCGCAGGCGGTACACAAAGACAAATCGGCCAAATATCACGCCCGACAATATCCAACTCTCCCAACCATTTCGCTGCGTGTTGATAGGCTTCATATTCAAGCAGTTTTTCTACCAACTCCGCACGTGGGTCCTCCTCGTCGCCGTCATTTTCTTGGTTAGGCGCTTTAGGTAATAGTAATCGTGATTTGATTTCAGTTAGCCAGGCGGCCATAAATAAATATTCCCCGGCCAACTCAATATCTAACTGTTCCATCATTGCCAAATACGCCTGATATTGCTTTGCGACTTCGAATACCGGAATATCGCGAATATCAAATTTATTCAACCGAATCAA
Source organism: Thiomicrospira sp. (assembly GCA_034005865.1). Taxonomy (GTDB): domain Bacteria; phylum Pseudomonadota; class Gammaproteobacteria; order Thiomicrospirales; family Thiomicrospiraceae; genus Thiomicrospira. The sequence continues at coordinate 1,443 of JAVETW010000103.1, forward strand.
ATACGACAATAAATCTAACGGCCCTTCAAACTCGGCCAGCATAACCTTTAACGCATTCGGCGGAATATACAATCCTTGCGGTGCTTCATTGAGCACAGTGCCCTGCACAATCGCAAACGGAAACGAAAGTTGCAACGCATCAGACATCGACCTAAAGGACTCCGGCCAAAGTATAAAGTAAGGTTTGCAAAAAGCTGTAAGGCCCCATAAGCAACGGGCCTAAAAAACCAAGAAACAACAAACCGAACAAAATAAACAGCCCAAAAGGTTCAATTTTATTATATTGCCAAGCCCACTTTCTAGGTAAAAACGCCGACAAAATTCGACTCCCATCCAGTGGCGGAATTGGCAATAAATTCAATACCATTAATATAATATTAATACTCACCCCGGCGATACCGCTGTAAATCATAAACTGGCCGATTTGTGGCACTGTATCGAGTAATTCATAACCTAACCTTAAAATAACAACCCACATCATCGCCATCAGCAAATTCGCCATCGGGCCGGCCAAAGCCACCCAGGCCATATCGCGTTTTGGATTACGCAAGTTATGCATGGTCACCGGCACAGCTTTCGCCCAGCCAAAAATAAAACCCCCAAAAAGAAATAGCAGGCCTGGTACTAAAATCGTGCCAATCGGATCAATGTGCTTAATGGGATTAAGTGTCACTCTGCCTAGCATACGCGCGGTTTTGTCACCCCGCTTTTCCGCCATCCAGCCATGGGCGGCCTCGTGCAACGTTATCGCAAAAATAACCGGTAGCGCCCAAATAGCCAGCTGCTGCATCAGCGTCAATTCGGACATAGCGATCATGCGTTAAATACTCCCTGACCTTGACGTACTAATACCGGTGCATCTTCGGTAAAGTCGATAATCGTTGTCGGTTCATAACCGCTAAACCCACCGTCAACCACCGCATCGAGCGCATGACCTAGCGCTTCTTTTATACTCCAGCCGTCGGTCATAGGCAGTTCCTCGCCCGGGAGAACCAAGCTGACAGTCATCAAGGGTTTATCGAAATACCCCAGTAGCGCTTGGGTAATTTTATTAGGCGTTACACGTAAACCGATCGTTTTACGTTTAGGGTTTTGCAAGCGCCGTGGCACTTCGCGACTGGCAGGCAAAATAAACGTATAAGGCCCTGGCAGACTGGCTTTAAGGTAGCGATATTGCACATTGCCCACTTTGGCGTAATACGACAAGTGGCTTAAATCATGACACATTAACGTTAAATCGTGCTGCTCGGAAAGTTGGCGAATTTGACGAATACGTTCCGCGCCCTCTTTGTTATCCAAAAGACAACCCAGTGCATAACCGGATTCAGTGGGATAAGCGATAACGCCATCTTTATTAAGAACATCCGCTACTTGGCTGAGTAAGCGCGCTTGCGGGTTTTCTGGGTGAATCGAAACATACAGACAATCACGTGACATAAATACTACTTTTTTCAAAAAATATAAGAACAAACTGACGCTTCATTCAACCTTAATCAGTCGCTTCACAGCGGGCTTGTCAAGGCTGAGTCAACGGCAAAATTATATAACGACTCGTTGATCAAATACGAGTTTTTGCCAAGTTATGCGTTAAGTTTTGGGAACGCTTAGCGCATCATAAATGGGCATTAGGCCATCAGGCAATGGCGCCAACCAGCCTAAATTACGCCAACGATGTTCCGGGCTATGAAAATCCGAGCCCAGCGAGGCATAAAACCCATAACGCTTAGCACGATCGGCCATACCCATCGCTTCTGAGGTACGATTAGGCGAAACAATCACCTCTATACCCTGCCCACCTGTTTGCGCAAAGTCGCTAAGCAAGCTATTAAGTTTACGACTGGTTAATTGATAGGCGCCCGGATGCGCCATTATTGCGATGCCACCGCATTGGCGAATCACACTCACCACTTCGGTCAGCGGCGGCCACTCTACTTTGACATAGCCCACTCGCCCTGATTTAAGAAATTTATCAAAAGCTTGTGAAATAGTTTGAACGTACTTTCGAGAAACTAAAATCTGCGCAACGTGCGGCCGCGCCACCACACCGACGCCAACTTGATCTAACAGCTCGTTCATCATGCAGGCATGGCCACGTTTTTTAAGCTTGTCGTTTATTTGTGCGACTCGCTGCCAACGCAGCTGACGAATATGCGCAAGCAATGCCTGCAGCGCTGGCTCATCAACACGTACATCCAACGCGACAATATGCACCGTGCGCCCTTGCCAGCTCGCCGATATTTCAACGCCCGGGGTAAGTTTTATGCCTTTTTCGCGCGCATACTCTTTTGCTTGCTGGTAGCCTGCCGTTGTATCGTGATCGGTAATGGCCAACCAATCAATTTGCTTTTCAACGGCTAAATCGATTAATTGCGGCGGGCTAAGTGTGCCGTCGGAAGCGCGTGTATGGCAATGAAAATCAACTTTCATTCTGACTCAATCCACTTTAGAATGATGCATTCTATTAGCTAGCCTCATTAGAAACCAGCTTTTTTGCTTTAAAGCTTTAGGATTCCTTCTGCGGCCGATTGAGCACGTAATTTGCACTCTGCATAGCGCTGGTTGGATTCGAGTGCGTGTTGGTCGCCTTTTAAAATCATTAGTTGAAGCGTATATGAAATTATTATTTGATTTGTTTCCGGTCATTCTATTTTTTATAGCCTATAAAATGTATGACATTTATGTCGCTACCGGCGTGGTTATTGTCGCCACACTGGTTCAAGTTGGCTATTTGTATTTTCGCCACCAACGAGTTGAGAAAATACATTTAATCACGCTGGCGCTGGTTGTGCTTCTTGGTGGAGCCACGCTGGTTTTGCAAGACGAAGCGTTTATTGCTTGGAAACCAACGGTGGTGAACTGGGGCTTTGCGCTTGCCTTTTTAATCAGTCATTATGTTATGGGCAACAAGCCGATTATTCAGCGCATGATGGGACAGCTCATTACCTTACCGCAGGCGATTTGGTTTCGCTTGAGTTATTTGTGGATTGGTTTTTTTGTGTTTAGCGGCTTAGTCAACTTGTGGGTTTATTATCATTTTTCACTGGATACGTGGGTGAACTTTAAACTATTCGGTTTAATGGGTTTAACGCTAGTGTTTATTTTAATTCAGGGGCTCTATATTAGCCGCTATACCACCGAAGACAACACGAAACCAGAGGCTGTATCAATCAACGACGATG
>JAVETW010000003.1:0-68797 GCA_034005865.1 Thiomicrospira sp.
AACACGGGGCGGCAAAACGCCAAATGAACTATTTTTGGGGCGGCAAGTTGATTTGCTTGCAGCGTAAATTTAAATTGCAGTTATTACTTGAAACCGCGTATCACTAACACACCAATAACTAGCGCAAAAACCTCTTTACGCAAGCCAGATGCACCAAGATAGGAACGAGTGGGTACTTCGACCAAATGATAAGACAGGTGGGCTAAAATCAAACTCAGCGCTATCGCACCACTTATCCACAGACCGTCGTTTTGCAGGCCTGCAAAATACAGCACCACCACTAACGGCCAATGCCATAAATATAACGAATAAGAACGGTCGCCTAACCATTGTGCAATAGGATTAACGGTAAGCTTGGCCTGGGTTTGATTTGCCAACATAATCAGCGCCGTCCCCAACACCGGCAACAGCGCCCAAGCGGACGGCCAAGGATAACCCTCATCCAAAACTAAAAATGCAAGCAACCATAAGGCAAAACCACTCCAAAGCATAAGCTTGGCAAAACGTTGCAAGCTTGTCACTTCGCGCCCAATTAAAAACACCAGCCCTCCTGCGACAAGCTCCCAACTGCGCGTGGGCAGTAAATAGAACGCCGCGACAGGATTCAAATTACTGAGCGCGATACTCAACGTCAAGGACGCAATAAAGAGCAACCCTAACCCCCACAATAGGGTTTTTATACCGGGTTTAAATTTCCACAGCAAAGCTAAAAAGATCGGAAACAGTACATAAAACTGCGCTTCAACCGCTAACGACCAAGTGTGCAATAACCACTTTTCATGGGCGGCTGCATCAAAATAGCCGGCCTGATCATTAAATAAAAAGTTCGATAAAAAGAACAGCGCATGAGCCGACTGTGTTCCTAGTGCTTGATAGTCCGGCGTTGATAACCAGAACCAACCTAACGCTAATAACACCACAATCACCACCATTAACGCCGGTAAAATGCGCCGTGCCCGCGCCATATAAAACGTCCAAATCGAAAAGTTATTACGCTCCAAGCCTTTGACAATAATCGCGGTCATTAAAAAACCGGAAATAACAAAGAAAATATCCACACCTAAAAACCCGGCGTCGAATCCGGGTAGTTGGAAATGAAATAATAAGACAGCGATAATCGCCCAAGCGCGAATGCCATTTATGTCTTCGCGGTAAGGAACGGGAGAAGGTAAATGCTTCATAGTCGTGTGCATCAGTAAAAACAAAAACCGAAGTTTAACAAAAGTGATACCTAATAATCGCTATAAAACGCTACCCACACTAATAAATCAACAGCGCAAGCGCCGAGATACGAATAGGCCACCGGAAAAGCGCAAAATCATCGGCGAAATCGTGTTCGCGTTTGCGCACTCGACAGCTAAATCTTGACTTATGACAAAGATTGCCATACTGTAAACGGGTAAATTTTATTGGAGAAAATGATGGCGACCATGAATATTTCATTACCAGACAAAATGAAAAACTGGGTTGAAGAGTCGGTTCAGTCCGGTCTTTATGCCAATGCATCAGATTATGTTCGTGACCTGATTCGCCAAGATCATCAAAAAATGGCGGCGTTACGCCAAGCGTTAATCGAGGGTGAAAACTCCGGTGCAGCGCATGAGTTTGATTTAGAGGCGTTTATCCATACCAAAAAACAAACCGCGCAATGAAGATTGAGTTGAAGCCCAAAGCGCAAGACGATTTAAGCGATATTTGGGACTATACCTGCCGACAATGGGGCACAATGCAAGCTCAAACCTACATTCGCAACATTTGGCAAACCATTGAAAGTTTAAAATCCAGTTACAACCCTTCACAAAGTATCGATTTTGTTCGAGCAGGTTACCGTAAAATTCAGTCCGGTTCGCATGTTATCTTTTTTAAACCTACAATTACATCTATTACGATTATCCGCATCCTACAACAACAGATGGATATTGAGCGGCATCTTGTTTCCGCGACAGAATAATAACCACCAGGCCTGCTGATTAAAAAACATTGTTTCAGACAATAAAAAACCGGCTTTCGCCGGTTTTTTTAACTCACATTTTTAGGCGGCGTTTTTGCCAAGGTCTAGGCGCATTTCGGGGAAGTGTACAACTCGTACACGACTCGAAATGCAACGCAGAGATTGGGAAAACAAACCCCTAAAAAATTAGTTTTTGTTTTTATCTACGATTTTATTTGCTTGAATCCAAGGCATCATTGAACGTAGTTTTTCACCGACCACTTCAATGGGGTGCTCTGCATTTAAACGACGTTTAGCGGTCATTTCTGGGTAGTTAGTCATCCCTTCCAAGATGAAACGTTTTGCGTATTCACCGGTTTGGATGTTGTATAACGCTTCACGCATCGCCATGCGGCTTTCTTCGTTAATCACTTGTGGACCAGTCACATACTCACCATACTCTGCGTTGTTAGAGATAGAGTAGTTCATGTTGGCGATACCGCCTTCGTACATCAAGTCAACGATTAACTTCAATTCGTGCAAGCACTCAAAGTAAGCCATTTCCGGTGCATAACCGGCTTCAACCAAGGTTTCGAAGCCCATTTTAACCAACTCAACCGCGCCACCGCACAATACCGCTTGTTCACCGAACAAGTCCGTTTCACACTCTTCACGGAAAGTGGTTTCGATAATACCGGTACGACCACCGCCTACACCCGAAGCGTAAGACAAAGCGATTTGTTTCGCGTTACCAGATACGTCTTGGTGAACCGCGATCAAATCAGGAATACCACCGCCTTTAACGAATTCAGAACGTACCGTGTGACCCGGTGCTTTTGGCGCAACCATGATCACGTCTAAATCAGCGCGTGGTACAACTTGGTTGTACAGCACAGCGAAACCGTGAGCGAAAGCCAATACCGCCCCCTTTTTCAAGTTAGGTTCGATTTCATTTTTGTAAAGTTGAGATTGGAATTCGTCCGGCGTCAGGATCATAACCAAGTCAGCTTGCTGAACAGCGGTTGCTACGTCAGCGGTTTTTAGACCGTAACCTTCGGCTTTTTTGATAGACGAAGAACCGGCACGTAGGCCAACCGTTACGTCAACACCAGAATCTTTAAGGTTGGCGGCGTGCGCGTGACCTTGTGAACCGAAACCGATAATCGCGACTTTCATGCCACGGATGATTGAAAGATCACAATCTTTATCGTAATAAACTTGCATGGACTTTCCTTTTAAATTGAAAGAGTTAAAAATTAAATTCTGTGAGTGAACTCGGTGCAGAATACGTTAGAAAATTTGCGGGATTATAACCTAGTCTCAACAAAAATGCTTGAGACCAGGCCTGGTTATACCGGTTAGAGTTGTAAACACTTCTCGCCGCGCATAACCCCTAAAGCACCAGATCGCACCGTTTCCAAAATTAATGCCGGATCTATCGCGGCAATAAACGCATCGAGCTTTTTGCTCTCACCGACCATTTGAATGGTATAAGTCGTCGCGGTAACATCGACAATCGTGCCACGAAAAATCTCTGCCAAGCGCACAAACTCTTCACGGAACGTACCCGTTGCGGAAAGTTTAATCAACATCAACTCACGTTCTATGTGCGAACCTTCCGTTAGGTCGATCACCTTGACCACATCAATCAAACGATTGAGATGTTTTACAATCTGCTCGATTTGATGGGCGCTTCCGTAAGTAACCAGTGTCAAACGCGACAAGGATTCATCTTCAGTGGGCGCAACCGTTAAGGCTTGAATATTGTACCCACGCGCAGAAAACAACCCGGCCACACGTGATAATGCACCGGATTCGTTTTCAATTAACATTGAAATTATATGTTTCATGGGCTACACCAATATCATTTCGTTTTGTCCGGCGCCGGCCGGAATCATCGGATACACGTTTTCTTGCTGATCAGTGATGATGTCGATAAAGACAAACTTATCTTTCAACGCAAACGCTTCTTCAAGTTGCTTTTTCATGGTTTTCGGGTTGTCGATTCTCACTCCGACATGACCGTAAGCCTCAGCTAACTTAACGAAATCCGGCAACGAGTCCATATACGACATCGAATAACGACGGTCATAAAAGAACTCCTGCCATTGGCGCACCATCCCCAAAAAGCCGTTATTTAGGCATACAACCTTAATAGGCAAACCATATTGCAGACAAGTCGAGAGTTCTTGAATATTCATTTGAATAGACCCCTCTCCGGTAATACACAATACGGTGGCATCGGGAAACGCCATTTGCGCCCCCATTGCCGCAGGCAAACCAAAGCCCATTGTGCCTAAACCACCGGAATTTAACCAACGACGCGGTTTGTTAAACGGATAATATTGTGCGGCAAACATCTGGTGCTGGCCGACATCAGATGCCACATAAGCATCACCCTTAGTGACTTCCCACACTGCTTCAACGGCCGCTTGCGGCTTAATTTTGGTTCCGCTTGGGTCATATTTGAGGCACTGCGTTGCCCGCCAAGCATTAATTTGCGCCCACCAAGCCTGCAACGTCTCAGCGTTAGGCTTTTTGTCCAACTTCGCCAACTGACTGTTCATTTCCTGCAGCACTTGTTGTACCGGTCCGACAATCGGAATATCAACGACGACATTCTTTGAAATCGATGCCGGATCGATATCGACATGAATAATTTTGGCCGTTGGGCAGAATTTTTCGATATTACCAGTGACACGGTCGTCAAAACGCGAACCTATCGCGATCAACACATCGCAATGGTGCATCGCCAAATTAGCCTCATACGTACCGTGCATTCCCAACATACCGACATTCTGTTCGCTATCTGCCGGAAACGCGCCCAGCCCCATCAAGGTTTGCGTTATCGGATAGCCGAGTGTCTTAACCAGCTTAATCAACTCTTCCGAGGCGTCGCCTAACACAACCCCTCCACCGGTATAGAAAATCGGTCGCTCTGCTGCCAACATCATTTCAACGGCTTTTTTAATTTGACCGCTATGTCCTTTTACAACAGGTAAGTAGGAGCGTAACGCAACTTCTTGTGGATATTCATAGGTGCTTGTGGCGTTTTGGACATCTTTTGGAATATCAACAACCACAGGGCCGGGTCGGCCGGTGGTGGCAATGTAAAACGCCTTTTTGAGCGTAATCGCCAAATCGTTGACATCCTTGACCAAGAAATTGTGTTTCACTATCGGTCGCGTTACGCCAACGGTGTCCACTTCCTGAAACGCATCCAACCCGATCATACTGGTTGGCACTTGTCCGGTAATGACAATCATTGGAATCGAGTCCATATAAGCGGTCGCAATACCGGTTACGGTATTAGTCGCCCCTGGCCCTGACGTAACAAGCACCACACCTGGCTTACCTGTAGAGCGCGCATAACCATCCGCCGCGTGCACAGCGGCTTGTTCGTGACGCACCAGAATATGTTTCAATTCTTTAGCGTCCGTGTCCAAGGCATCATAGATGGGCAACGCTGCGCCACCCGGATAACCCCATATATGCTCTACCCCCTCGTCCTCCAAAAAATGGATTAGGATTTGGGCACCAGTTAGTTCCACAATAATGGCCCTCCAATTAAGCGGTGACTTTCAATGGTCGAACACCACGTATTATCCGACCGAATCAACGCATTCATAAAAATGTAAAAAAGATTCCAATTATATAGAAATCATTGCTTTTTGAGAACCCGATATACGGACTAAATCTTCGTGTGCACCGTACATAGGCTCTACAACGGAGCTTGGCACACAGAATCCCGACTAGTTTACTAGGAAATCAGCTCTTAAACAAATGTTCACGATAGTGTTTCAATTCATCAATCGACTCATAAATATCCGCCATCGCTAAGTGCGCACCTTGTTTTTTGTGAGCCGCGTACACCTGTGGATACCAGCGTTTAGCGAGTTCTTTAAGGGTGCTCACATCTAAATTACGATAATGGAAAAAAGCCTCCAAGGCTGGCATTTCTTGCGCCAAAAAACGCCGATCTTGACAGATACTATTGCCACACATCGGTGAAACGCCTTTCGACACGTACTGTGTCAAAAAGGCAAGCGTTTGCAGTTCGGCCTCGTGCGTGGAGACAACACTCTCGCGGACTCGGTGCGTTAAACCCGATTTACCGTGGTGCTCAACACACCAACTATCCATTTTCGCGAGCTCTTGCTCGCCTACCTGTATCGCCAAAACCGGGCCTTGCGCCAACACATTTAATTGTGCATCGGTTACCAATGTCGCAATCTCAATAATTTTATGATGTCCCGGAATCAAGCCGGTCATCTCCAAATCAATCCAAATCAAATTATTATCCGATTTCATAAACCCAGCCTTTTACCTTACAATAGAGCGCTATCTTACCCTGTGAAAACAGGGTTGCAAACTAGATTTTGAGGGATTACATGAACCTAATCAGCCTATTGTTGGTCATCAGCGTAATTAGTCATCTGCTTATCGAGCTGTGGCTAAATATTAAAAATCAATTCCATATTTTGCAGCACCGCGAACAAGTACCAGTGGAGTTCAGCCAAGTCGTCCATTTAAACGCCCATCAAAAAGCAGCGGACTACTCGCGCACCAAGCTCCAGCTTAGCCGCTTTATCCTGTTTTTTGATGCCGCTGTCATTCTTGTCATGACCCTCGGTGGCGGGTTTCAAGACATCTATAACATTTGGCATAGCTTTGCACTCGAACCTATCTGGCGTGATGTTGGATTTTTACTTTCAACCTTTTGGTTTTTAGCCCTGTTACACATTCCTTTTTCTGTCATTAGCACTTTTAAAATTGAACAACAATTCGGCTTTAATAAAACAACCCTGGGCAAATTTGTCAGCGATTTATTCAAACAATGGGCACTGATGCTGGTTTTAGGCTTACCTTTGCTTTGGGCGATTGTCAGCATTATGAACCATTTTATTGACCAGGCCTGGTGGTTATATGCCTGGTTAATTTGGATGGGCTTTAATCTCGCGTTGCTTTGGGCGTATCCCAAATGGATTGCGCCATTATTTAATAAATTCACCCCACTGGAAGACGGCGAAATGAAACAGCGCATTGAAGCCTTATTGGCACGCACCGGTTTTGAATCCAACGGCATTTTTGTCATGGACGGCTCATCGCGCTCAGGTCACGGCAACGCCTATTTCACCGGCATGGGTAAAAACAAACGCATTGTGTTTTTTGACACCCTGCTGGAAAAACTGAGTGTCGATGAAGTGGAGGCCGTGCTCGCGCATGAGTTAGGCCACTTTAAACACGGTCATATCAAAAAACGTTTGATTGAAGCGGCATTTATCAGTTTAGCAGGCCTGGCTTTGTTAGGCTGGCTGGTACAACTCCCTGCTTTTTATAGCGGGCTAGGTATCGATACCGCTACCCCGGCGGCGGCATTGCTGCTATTTATGACCGCCGTACCGGTGATGTTCTTTTTCCTCGGCCCAATTATGGCGTACAAAAGCCGTAAACATGAATTTGAAGCCGATGCCTTCGCCGCGCAACACGTCGGCGCCCAACACTTAATCAGCGCGCTGCTCAAACTGTATCGTGACAATGCCAGCACCTTAACGCCCGACCCGAGTTATTCGGCCTATCACGACAGCCATCCGCCAGCTAAAATTCGTATCGATCATTTACAACAACTACAACACAAACCTGATCAAATCAAAGGAGCAAACCATGAGTGATTTGCCAAATTTACTAAGCCAACGCTGCCAAGACATAGCCCCCAACCAAAAAGCGCTAGTCATTCCAACGATAGAAAGTTATTTAAATATGCTGCCGGGCTGGGACGTCACGCTGGATTACGCCAGTATTCATAAAACCTTTAATTTTAAAAACTACCATCAAACGGTAGCGTTTGTAAATGCTGTCACTTGGATTGCACACAAAGAAGACCACCACCCCGAAATATGTTTCGGTTATAACAGCTGCAAAATCAGCTTAAAAACCCATAACATTAAAGGCCTGAGCCAAAACGATATGATTATGGCCGCCAAAATTAACGCATTATTAGATTAAGGATTCACCAACAAGACACCACAAAAAGTTCAATGCTTACGGTGTTAATTTTTTGTGTCTTCGTGTCTATGTGATTAAAAAAATGAGCAAACGCAAACTTAGCGATCAACAAAAACGTCGCGTCCAGCAAAAACGCCAAACCGATGACATTAAAAGCGATAGCCTGTTATTAACAGGCTTGGTAATAACCAACTTCGGCAAACGCCTATTAGTCGAATCAGAAAGCGGGGCGTTATTTAACTGCGCCGTGCGCCAACATCTTGGCAAACTGGTCGCTGGTGATCGGGTCTTATGGCAAACCGATGTCGAAGCCGGCACTGGCGTGGTCAGCGAAGTACTGACGCGCCATAGCGAACTGTCACGCCCCGGGTTTCGCGGCCAAACCCGCATGGTAGCGGCCAATATCGATGTGATCGGCATCGTGGCGGCGGTTGAACCGGGCATTCACCCCGATATGATTGACCGATACTTAGTCGCCGCTGCACAACTCAATATTCCCGCAGCAATTATTATCAATAAAATCGATTTAGTGCCCGACGACGAAACTTGGGAAAGCATCGCCGAATTACTCCTACCTTACGAGGAACTAGGGCTTGAGTTGATCCCAGTTTCCAGCCAATTAGAAGACGGCTTAGAAGAATTAGAAGCGTTTTTAAATAACCAAACCAGCGTATTAGTCGGACCGTCTGGGGCCGGAAAATCTTCACTGATTAACACACTCATTCCGGATATCGATATACGAGTCGGCGCTTTATCCGACGCGACCGGACTCGGCACCCACACCACCACCAACAGCATTTTGTATCACCTAGCTAAAGGTGGCAATATTATCGACTCTCCCGGAGTGCGTTTGTTTAGTCCAACACCCTGCGATTTAACCGAGCTTGAAAGTTATTACCCGGATTTTCGTCCCTTTCTTGGCCAATGCAAATTTCATAATTGCACTCATACTAACGAACCCGATTGTGCTATTCGCCAAGCCGTTGAGAATGGGGACATTGCCGAAAGCCGTTATCACAGCTTCCAGCGCCTAATGACCGAATTCAAGCGCTAAGACGCAACAAACACCGAAATAAAATATAACAACAACGCACTCAAACCAATGACCCCAAGCCAAAACAAAAACACCCATAACAAAGGCTTGGGATTTTTAACCAATTTTAAGACATACCAACTCGCCAGCGTTGCCAGCAAAATCATCAACCATATTTTTACTATCATCACACATCCATATTGTTAAACCTAAGAGCTTTAACCAAGCTTGATACAGGGGCTATGCCACAACTCATAGTATAAAACAAACCCATCTACATTAAATCAAAGCCTATTGAATTCAACACCGTCCTTTGCTATTTAGGCACCTCGATTAAGCCGAGATTCATTTCTGCGTGACATAACGTCCTCGTACACGAGGCTTGTCGCACTCGGTATGAGTCATGGCTATGGCCAACAACACAATAATGAAGAAGCAAGTTTAAACAGTGTGTCGCCATTGGTTATGAGGCGCCACATATCTCGCCGCATACCACTTAAGCCATAAATACCCCCCTTATGTTGATAAAAAACTTTAATACCAAAAGAAGCCAAATACGGCCGTGTTACAAGGGTTGTTGCTTGACTACACTCGCCTTTTCGTTTCTAATTACAAACAGGGTTTACCCTCAAGTTTTATATCGTGCTTTTAGGAGAGTGCAAACATGAAAAAAACATTTTTAGCTGTTGTAACAGCGGGCTTAGTTTCTTTTGGTATGGCGGCGCACGCAGGTGACGTTAACGCAGGTAAAGGCGCATACGGAACCTGTATGGGTTGCCACGGTGGTAACGGTGAAGGCGGCGTCGGTCCTGCTGTTAAAGGTCGTGATGCGGGTGAGTTAGCAGGCTTATTAAAAAAATACCGTTCAGGTGAGCAAGTAGGTCCTATGACTGCTATGATGGCACCTATGGCGGCTTCTTTGTCTGATGCGGACATCGACAATCTAGCGGCATATATGTCTTCTTTGAAGTAATCGCATTGGTTTGATAAAAAACCGCCTTCGGGCGGTTTTTTTATGGGTCGAGTTTAAAAACTCGTTATAATGCCAAACACAGGTTTAAGCTTTAATAACCAAGTGGAGTAACTAGAATGAAAAAAACCCTATTCGCCTTGTTAGCGACCAGTGTATTAAGTGCAAATGCTAGTGCGATGCAACCGCCGGCGAAGGCTAACACCTGCGTTGGCTGCCATGGAGCCGATGGTAATAGCGTAGTGGCCACCTTTCCTAAAATTGCTGGGCAACATGCCGCCTATTTAGAAAAAGTGCTTAAAGATTATCGTGACGGTTTTCGCAAAGACGCAACGATGGGTGCGTTTGCACGCGGTTTATCTGATCAAGAAATAAAAGACCTCGCTGAGTTTTATTCAAAACAAACGCCAAAATAAGCTTGAGGACAATCCCTCATAATAAAAAAGCCTCTCGATTGAGAGGCTTTTTTATTTCTACTACCAGTAAGCCGGATTGCTAAACGCTTCGACACATTCAGCCGGGCCAGCAATCGGTTGGATTTCATGCCTCTTCAAACTTTGAGCGAGCCAACCCTGCGGATAACTCAACGGCATCGGCGAAGGCAATACCACCTCCGCCACCGGTGCAAAGCCGACCTTGGCATAAAACCCGATATCGCCGTAGGTCACCATGACATCGACGCCTTGCTGTTTCATCTCGGTCTTTGCAAATTCAATCAGCGCCTGTCCGATACCTCGTCGCTGAACATTCGGATGCACAGCAACGGGTGCCAACATAAACACGATTTTCTCCGACTGCGGATAAGTCAAACGAGTCAGCATAATACAACCGATGATTTGCAGGTCTTCAATCGCGACATAAATCTGCAAATCAGCAGGCCTAGTGGTTTGGCAAAGTTGCTTTGCCAAATCGGCAATCAACGCACCTTCTTGCTCACCTTCCGAGGCGCTAAAAGTTTGATGAAACAAATCAACAATCGGCTTAGCATCGGTAGATTGATAGCTTTGTAGATTCATCCATTTCCCTCCGCCATCACCAGAGTTGGTGATTCGTTGAGGTTTAGAGCAATACGCGCTCTATACCCTCTTTTTCGACCTTGGCAACAAACTCGTTTTTCCAGTTTTTACCGATTAAATTATTCGCCATTTCAACGACGATATAGTCGGTTTTTAAGCCGGTTTCATCTTGGTAACGGTTAAGTCCTTGCTGGCACGCCGGACAAGAAGTCAACAATTTAACATTGCCCTTAACCGCTTTTTCCGCGCCGGTCAAGTCTTTAATGCCTTGTTTTAACTCCGCTTCTTTGCGGAAACGTAATTGGTTAGCAATATCGGGTCGGGCCGTTGCGAGTGTACCCGCTTCACTACAGCAACGATCATTTAACGGTACATTCATACCCGTCAACGTACTGGCTACCTTCGTTGAATCATACTTCTTCATCGGGTCATGGCACGGCGCATGGTACATATACTGTACGCCGTTTGAACCATCCATTTTCACGCCTTTTTCCATCAAATATTCGTGAATATCCAATAAACGACAGCCGGGGAAAATCTGCTCAAATTCATATTTGAGCAGTTGATCCATACAGGTCCCGCACGAAACCAAGACCGTTTTAATATCCATATAGTTCAGCGTATTGGCCACACGATGGAATAAGGCGCGGTTTTCAGTGGTAATCTGCGACCCTTTCGCGGATTGACCGGCCGCCGTTTGCGGGTAACCACAGCATAAATAACCCGGCGGTAAAATCGTTTGCGTGCCGGTTTCATACAGCATCGCCAAGGTGGCTAAACTGATGTCGCTAAATAAACGCTCCGAACCGCAACCGGGGAAATAAAACACCGCTTCCGAGTCTTCGGTGGTTTTGGCCGGGTCGCGCAAAATCGGCACAATCGTACGATCCTCCAACGCCAATAGCGCACGCATAGTCGGTTGATTTGGCCCGGTATCCAAAGGTTTGCGCACAAAGTGAATCACTTGTTGCACCACCGGCGTTTGCCCGGTCGAACTGGCAGGCAACTGGTCTTTTTTACCCAATAGGCCAAACCATTTGGCAAAACGATGTCCCACACGTTGTCCCAACGCCCCCCAGCCAATCATAGTGGTGCGCAACAGTTTAACTAGGCTTGGTTGTCCGGTATTCAAATAAAACAGCGCCGCTTTAGTGCCGATACTGACGCGTTTTTGCCCCATATCGGTCAAAATTTTGCGCATTCGAATTGACACATCACCAAAATCAATGTCCACCGGACAAGGCGCTTCACACTTATGACAGGTAGTGCAATGATCAGCGACATCGTTCATCGCATCAAAATGATGCAGCGAAATGCCGCGTCGGGTTTGTTCTTCGTATAAAAACGCTTCGATGACCTGACCAGTGGCTAGGATTTTATTGCGCGGCGAATAAAGCAAATTGGCGCGCGGAATATGGGTCTGACAGACCGGCTTACATTTACCGCAACGCAAACAATCTTTAATGTCATTATTGAGCTGATCCAACTCGCTGGCTTCTAAAATCAACGCTTCTTGTTTCACCAACGACAAAGACGGTGTATAGGCATTTTGCAGGCCTGAGCCTGGCATGAGCTTGCCCTTGTTAAAGTGTTCGTTTGGATCGACTTTATTTTTATATTCCACAAACGCTTGGATTTTTTCTGGTGCTAGGAATTCGATTTTGGTTAAACCAATACCATGCTCACCCGAAATCACCCCGCCCAAATCTGTCGCTAACTGCATAATGCGCTCCACCACGCGCTCGGCCAGTTGAATCATTTGATAATTGTTGGAATGCACCGGAATATTGGTGTGGATATTGCCGTCACCAGCATGCATATGCAGAGCCACAAACAAACGCGCGTTACGGATTTCAAAGTGCAGTTCTTTAAGCTTTTCCATCATTGGCTCAAAGTCATGCCCCATAAACGTTTCTTCCAAGAAGCGCAGCACTTCATGACGATAAGAAATAACCAAATCGCGACGCAAAATCAATTTCACCAACGCTTCACCTTCACGCACATGCGTACGCGCCGACTCATCCATTAAATCTAAAAACTTATCGGCCGGTTGATCGAGTCCATTTAACAATGCTTCCCAGCGTTGCTTAACCTGTTGCAAATGCGTTAAGGTCGCCCTCACCTTAGCCTCGAAATAGCCAGCATTCGCCCCCTTGCTGTCTTCAAAATCATCTTCAAGGGTATATTCTTTGATTGGCTCACTAAAATACTGTTGCAACCGATTTAAAATATCGAGTTTGTTTTGAATCGACATTTCGATATTGATGCGCTCAATACCTTCGTTATACTCATTTAAACGCGGTAACGGAATCACCACATCTTCATTGATTTTAAACGCATTGGTATGGGCCGAAATCGCCGCAGTGCGCGAGCGATCTAACCAGAAACGTTTGCGCGCCTCTGCAGTAACGGCAACAAACCCTTCGGCATTGCGCTTATTGGCGAGTTCAACAATTTCTTGGCAGGTTTTGGCCACTTCAAAGCCGTTATCTCCAGCGACATCACCCAATAAAATCATTTTTGGCAATTCGCGGCGATTGGCTTTGGTATTGTATTTCACCGCCCGCACATAGCGCTCATCCAAATGCTCTAGGCCGGCCAGCACAATACCCTGCGCTTTTTTGCTTTCGATATACGCTGTAATTTCGACAATCGCCGGTACCGCCAAACTTAAATCGGTGCCAAAAAATTCTAAACAGACAGTACGAATATGCTCAGGCATTCGATGCAACACAAAACGTGCCGAGGTAATCAAGCCGTCACAACCTTCTTTTTGCACACCGGGTAAGCCGCTGAGAAACTTGTCGGTGACGTCTTTACCTAGGCCTGCTTGGCGAAAAGCCGAACCCGGAATGTTTAATACTTCAACCTCACCGATCGGCGTTTTAGCGTCGCGTTGGTAACGATGTAACTCAAAGGTAACCGTGGCTTGATCTTGCAGTTTGCCAAGATTGTGATTCACCCGCACCACTTCCATCCAAGTGGCATCCGGCATCACCATTTTCCAAGACGCCAAATTATCCAGCGTAGTCCCCCATAGCACGGCTTTTTTACCACCGGCGTTCATCGAAATATTACCGCCAATGGTCGAAGCATCGTGTGATGTCGGATCGACCGCAAACACCAGCCCATTGCGTTCCGCCAACTCGGTGACACGTTTAGTGACCACGCCTGCTCCAGTGCGCACCGTCGGCACTTTCACACCCACGCCCGGTAGTTCGACTTTTTCGACTAGACTCAAAAACTCCAACTTTTCGGTATTGATCACCGCGGTATTAGCGTGTAAAGGAATCGCCCCACCGGTATAACCTGTACCGCCACCACGAGGAATAATCACCAAGCCCAATTCAATACACGCCGCAACAATGTCAGCTACTTCTTGCTCAGTATCTGGGCAAATCACCACCAACGGCAACTCAACACGCCAGTCGGTCGCGTCAGTCGCATGCGATACGCGGGCCAAGCCGCCAAAATCCACGTTATCGCTACGGGTGATTTTTTTGAGCTTGCGGCTAACTTTTTGACGAAGTGCAATTTGTTGCGGAAACCAAGCTTCAAAAACAGCGACAGCAGAACGAACGGCCTCTAATAGCTGTTCAGCCAACACATTATTATTTAACCTCGCCTGCACTTGCGCCAAACGATGGTGCAAGGCCTCAAACAAGGCTTGACGACGCTTAGCGTTTTCCAATAAATCATCTTGGATATACGGGTTGCGACTCACCACCCACATATCTCCCAACACTTCAAACAACATTTGCGCCGAACGCCCGGTACCACGACTTTCGCGCAACTGCTCAATCGTCTGCCACCCCGACTCACCGATAAAACGCTTCACAATCTCACGATCTGAAAAAGACGTATAGTTATAAGGAATCTCACGAATGCGTTTTAAAGTTGTCATCTGTGTTGTGCCTACTTAAAAATCTGCTAAAAAATATAATGCAACGCGCTTAACAGGCCTGCTAAAGCGTTAGTTTCGAGATCGGTTTTGTTGTCTTGTTTTTTTCGACTCCGCAAACGCATCCACGCGACGTTTACGCTGTTTTTCTCGCTCTGTCATCTCGGATTTGGCTTCATCAAACGGATTTTCACCAACACGATACTCCACAATAACCGGTGTGCCCACCCACTTAAACGCTTTACGGAACACATTTTCCAAATAACGCGTATAAGGTTTAGGCATCTTATCAAGTTTATTACCATGAATAATCACACGAGGCGGATTCAAACCACCTAAGTGCGCGTAGCGCAACTTCAAGCGACGCCCGCCGACTAAAGGCGGCTGATGATCCAAAACGGCTTGCTCCAGAACACGATTAAGATCCGAAGTAGCAATTTTTTGCGTCGCCGCGCGATAAACCTGTTTAATCGTTTTAAACAGGTCACCAACACCGCTACCATGCAAAGCAGAGATTAAATGCGTTTTTGCATAGTCGATAAACTGTAAACGGAAATCGAGTTCGTGCTTAATTTTAGCGCGTTGATCTGAATCTAAACCATCCCACTTATTAACCGCCAGCACCAAACCGCGCCCCGACTCAATGGCTAAACCAAGCAGAGTTAAATCCTGATCGGTAATGCCTTCCGAACCATCCATAATCATAATCACCACGTGCGCGTCCTGCATCGCCTCAATCGCCTTAATGACGCTGAACTTTTCAATTTTTTCCGCGACTTTTTTGCGCCGACGCACCCCAGCCGTATCAATTAAGGTATAGGCTTGACCATCACGCTCAAACGGCACATAAATACTATCACGCGTCGTCCCAGGCATATCAAACGCCACCACCCGATCTTCACCCAACATCCGGTTCACCAACGTTGACTTACCCACATTCGGACGACCAATAATGGCGACTCTAATCCCGGGGTGTTCGTCTAAATCATGGCCTTCTTGCATCTCGATTTGCGGCAACCGTTCAATCAGATCATCCACCGCTTCCGCTACGTTATCACCATGAGCCGATGAAATACCAATCGGCTCACCTAAGCCAAGCGCATAGAACTCGGCTGTCAACACGGCGAGATTACAACCTTCGGTTTTATTCACCAACACCTGAACCGGCTTACCATAACCCCGAATAAAATTCGCTATCGCTTCATCGGCTGGTGTTAAACCCACTCGCCCATCGACAATAAAAAAGATACCTTGAGCCTCGCTCAACGCCTGCTGAACCTGTGACGCCATTAATGGATCCACGCCCTCACCCTCGCCGCTTAACCCACCGGTATCGACAACAATATAAGGGTATTCACCAACGCGCCCAGTACCGTATTGGCGATCACGCGTCAAACCCGGATAGTCAGCCACAATCGCATCACGCGTCTTTGTGAGGCGGTTAAATAACGTGGACTTGCCCACATTCGGGCGCCCCACTAAAGCCAAAATCGGTTTGCTCATGATTCCCTCAAAGCCGCTGTACGGTGTAGACCAAAATAAAAATAAACCCTAACGAAGCACATACGCCGACATAGTCCCCTCAGAATCCAACACATAATAATGTGTGCCATCCTGATGCAGTTGTAGAATATGGCGCCCCATATCCAAGTGATTTGCGTGTTTAAAACGCCCGGTCAGACCGCCATCCTTAGCATCTAACCAATGGATATAGCCCCAACTATCGGTAACCCGCAACTGCGGGCGATCCATCACCACCGTATCAAGTGCCAAATCCCCTAGTTGACGGAACTTTAGCTCCGCTTGCGTCCAATACTCAATTCCGGTATTGGGGTCGATAGCACGAATCACATCATCGCTATCCACCACATACAGCACTTGATCAAACAACACAAAATCACGATATCCGGAAATATCCTTCACCCACAAAAAATTCCCATTTTGTGCATTCAACGCGACCATCCGACCGTTATAACTCAAAGCAAATAAACGACCGCTATCTAATAGCAGGCCTGCTTGAATATCCACCATACGCTCTAAATCGGTCCGTCCACTGGGTATTGCAACACGTGCCTCCCACACCTTCTCACCGGTGGCAAAGGATAACGCCTCGACAAAACCGGATTCACGGCCGACATAAACTAAATCATCATCCACCAGCACAGGCGCCGCCCCGCGCAAAAACAATGAAGGCATTTGATGTTCAGCAACCCAAACAATTTCACCGTTGTTCGCGTTTAGTGCAACCACGCGCCCATCATTCGTCCGCACGAACACACGCCCCAAGCGCACCACCGGTTGACTCACCACTTCGCTGTTCAAACGTGCCTGCCAAAAGACATGGCCATCTTGTGGTGACAGCGCCAACACATCTCCTTTACTTGTGCCGATAATTAGTTGCTCTCCAACCACAACCGGACCCGCCACAATACGCGGTTCAAGCAAGCTTTGCCACGCCACTTGATCAACATTACGTGACTTATTTTGCTTCCAAAAAGCGCTCAATAACCCCGATGCCGCGCCCATATAAATTCGCTCATCATCCTCGGCAATCGCCAATCCCCGTCCATCCGCCGACGACATCTTCTGCGCCACCAGTTGCCAATTAAGCTGCAACGAAAAAGGCGAGCTGATCGGCTGTAATGGCGTCGCAATGCGCGTTGTCTGCGAGGTAGTACTGCACCCTCCTAACCACATCACGCCGGCAAGCATCGGCGCCAAGAATAAAAAAATACGTTTCATTTTTGCACCAAATCATCCATTAATAACTGAGCTAAATTGCGCAAGTCTGCTCCAGCCTGCTCATTTTCAACAACACGTTGCAAAGCTTCATACGCTTGTTGTGGTGTTTGATTTGCCTGAGCTAGCTGCGCTTTTAGATAGTCCAAATTTGCTTGCTGAGCGCCCACACTCCCAAACTTTTCTAACGAAGTCACCACCTCCGTCGCCTTCGCCACCTCCTGCTGCGCAAGATAAATACGCGCTAAACGAAAGCCCGCGACCTGTTTTAACGCGTCCGATTGCGGACTCTGCATTAACCAATTTAATGCTTCAATCGCTTCGTCTTTTTCTGCTTTTTCCCAATGAAACTGCGCCAACATCATCGCCGCAGCACCAGCATAAGGACTCGCTGGCTGCTCCTGCATTAACTTACGCGCCTCACGCGATACCTCACCAAACACACCATTGCCTTGGCTCATATCCAGCACTTCATAAATAGCTGAAGCCGAAGCTGCCTGATTAAACTGATAACTCTGCCAATAACGCCAGCCGCTAAACGCCAACACCAAGGCTAAAATAACACTCAATAACAGCGTGCCATACTTTGCCCACCACGCCTTAATCACCTCTAACTGTTCTTGATCACCATCATAACGACTCATTTATACTGACTCCTGCATCCGTAAGGTTAATTCAGCCACTAAGGCATCCCACTGCACCGCAACCTGCGTTCCTGCATCGCGCATTTCTTTCAACATCACTTGCTGTTGTGCGACCTCATCATCCCCCAAAATGACGGCAAACGCCGCGCCCGATTTATCCGCCTTTTTAAACTGGCTTTTAAAACTACCACCGCCGCAATTCATCTGTACCACCCGCTGCGGAAAAGCATCACGCAACATCTCAGCCAACACCAGCCCCGGGCGTTGAACCTGCTCACCGGCCAAAACGATATAAATATCGCAATGCGGTTGTGTAGCCACACGCTGCTGGTCAAGCAATAGCGCCATAATCCGTTCGATACCGATCGCAAATCCCACCGCCGGTGTCGGCTTACCGCCAATTTGTTCAACCAATCCATCATAACGACCGCCCGCGCACACCGTTCCCTGTGCGCCCAAATCATAGGTCACCCACTCAAACACCGTGCGGTTATAGTAATCGAGCCCTCGAACCAAGTTCGGATTCACTTCATACGCGATACCCAAATCGTCTAAATGCGCACAAAGCTGATCAAAATGCTGCTTCGACTCTTCATCTAACGCATCCATTAACTTTGGTGCATGCGCCACAACCTCTTGCATCGCCGGATTCTTACTGTCCAACACCCGCAACGGGTTAGTATATAAGCGGCGGCGACTATCCTCATCCAACGCATCCAAACGTGTACTGAGATAGGCGACCAACTGCTCGCGATAAGCTGCGCGTGCGGCTTGACTGCCCAGTGAGTTCACCTGCAACACCAACCCCTCTAAACCTAACTGCTCCCACAACCGCGCGCTCAGCGCAATCAACTCAACATCAATATCCGGGCCAGCTAAACCAAATACTTCCACGCCAAATTGATGAAATTGACGATAACGTCCTTTTTGCGGACGCTCATGGCGAAACATGGGCCCGCTGTAATACACTTTTTGTACTTGATTGTGTAACCAACCATTTTCGATCATCGCGCGAACGCAACCAGCTGTCCCCTCAGGCCGTAACGACAAACTATCGCCATTGCGATCGTCAAACGTGTACATTTCTTTCTCAACAATATCGGTTACCTCACCGATAGAACGGGCAAACAACTCAGTTTTCTCGACTAACGGAAGTCGAATCGATTGGTAGGCATATTGGTGCAACACACGCTGAGCGCATTGAACAATATAATCAAATGCCAACGCATCTTGGCCAAAAATATCGTTCATGCCACGAATAGCTGAAATGGTTTTTGTCATGGATTTTCCAATTTAATTTCTGAAGTGATTGTCGGCAAACGAATTTCTATCGGCAAGGTTTTCACAGAACCCTCAGCCTCAGAATCCGATAATGCCTGCTCACTTTGCGACGAGATAACTGACGAGCCCTTCAGCCAATACGAAAAGCCTGAATAAGCCCCCCAAGCTAACAGCACAAACACCAGCAATACCACCATCGGCTTTAGCCACTTTATGCCCTCAAAATCCAACGCATTTTGCTGAATAGACCTAAGCGGTGCCGCCAGGGCTTTTTGTTCACGATCACTCAACTCATATGGGGTTAAATCAACCTGCAATAAAGCCGCATAATTACGCAAATGGCCGCGATCAAACGCATTGAGCGACACTAAGTCAGTTGCGCTTTCGAAGGTCATCAGTTTTTCTGGAGGAAGCTTTAATTGCGCGGCAAGTTCGGCGACACTCAATGTTTGATTTTCACGCGCTTGGTGTATCGCCTCACCTAAAACCAGTCCGTTCGATTCTGTTACATTCATACAATTTCCTGCATTCTTAACGCACCTCAACCAACGATGAAATCGGTTGAATCGTCTCCACATCGATACGATGCTGTGTTCGTTTAGTGCGGTCTTTAACTTTACCGGCTAATTGACCGCAAGCCGCGTCAATATCATCACCGCGTGTTTTACGAACGGTGCAATTTAAACCGGCCTCTTTTAACTTAGCCTGAAAACGATGCACCGCATTGTTCGATGAGCGTTGATAGTCGGTATTGGGAAATGGATTAAACGGAATTAGATTAATTTTAGAGGGTAAATCTTTCACCAACTTTACCAGTTGTTCCGCGTGCTCCAAGCGATCATTGATCCCATCCAACATCACATATTCAACGGTAATATGTTTTTTTGAGCTCCCCCCCTCAACATAACGAAATAACGCCGGCATCAACTCTTCTAGCGGATACTTTTTATTGATCGGGACTAATTGATCACGCAGCGCATTATTCGGCGCATGAAGCGAAATGGCCAAACTCACGTCCACTTCTTGTTTCAACATATCAATCGCCGGCACCACACCTGCTGTGCTAATAGTGACCCTACGCTTAGACAAGCCATAGGCATTATCATCCATTAAAATCCGCGCAGACGGAAACACATGCGTGACATTTAACAAAGGTTCGCCCATTCCCATAAACACCACGTTGCTAATCACACGTTCATCACGTGGCGTTACGCCCAGCGCTTTATTCGCCACCCACATTTGAGCAATAATTTCCCAGTTTTCCAAATTACGATTAAAACCCTGTTGTGCCGTCGAACAAAAACTACACGCCAGCGCACAACCGACCTGAGAGGAAATACACAAAGTACCGCGATCATCTTCTGGAATAAACACCGTTTCAATACAATTATGATGATCTACCTCCAGCACCCACTTGATAGTGCCGTCGGCCGAATGTTGCTCTGCGACAATTTTGGGTGTACGAATTTGCGCCAGTTGCTTGAGTTTGTCACGAAGCGCCTTACTGACATTCGTCATCTCATCGAAATCACTCACTCCAAGTTGATGGATCCATTTCATCACCTGCACCGCACGAAAAGGCTTTTCGCCCAAGTCGGCAAAAAACGCTTCCAATGCGCTGCGATCCATACCTAATAAATCTGTTTTTTCCGGGCTTGCGCTCATGCTGGCTTCTTTAATTGAGTTAAGATTCACAGGGCATTACGACGCCTGTGTAAACACATCTATTTGACTAAAAAAATAACGAATTTCACGACGCGCACTATCCTGCGAATCCGAACCATGTACACAATTTAAGCGTGTAGACTCAGCGAAATCTCGACGAATACTACCTTCTGATGCTTTCTGCGGGTCGGTCACGCCCATAATTTGGCGGTTTTTCTGAATCGCATCTTCGCCCTGCAACA
This sequence comes from Thiomicrospira sp., assembly GCA_034005865.1. Taxonomy (GTDB): domain Bacteria; phylum Pseudomonadota; class Gammaproteobacteria; order Thiomicrospirales; family Thiomicrospiraceae; genus Thiomicrospira. The sequence continues at coordinate 21,428 of JAVETW010000003.1, forward strand.
CTTGAACCAAACAAGGACCAGATGTCATAAAATCAATTAAGGGCTCATAAAACTCACGCCCTTCATGCTCAGCATAAAAACCGGCGGCCTGCATCGGCGTCATCCAAATCATTTTGGCCGCCACCACTTTTAACCCTGCGCTTTCAAATCGCCGAATAATTTCACCTATCAAATTCTTTTTGACGGCATCAGGTTTAATGATTGACAGTGTCTGCTCGAGCATAAACATTCCTTGCGGATAGAAAAATGGGCTTTATTTTAACAAGTCTAATCCGCCTTTGCACAAATGATGTCAGCCTTTAAAGCGAACGCCGATTTCGTAAAACCAAAACAATAAACCCCCTTTCGGGGGCTTCTCAATAAGGGCTCAGCCAAACTTAAACGGCAAACGACTCCCCACAGCCACAGGCAGCTTTCACATTTGGATTACGAAAATCAAACCCTTCATTAAGCAAACTTTCTTTTACATAATCAATCACCATGCCGTCAATATTTGCTAGACTTTTGCTATCAACCACCACCTTCACATCAAAACTTTCAAACACTTGGTCATCCGACCCAATGTGATCGGCGTAATCCACCACATAAGCAAAACCGGCACAGCCGCTAACCTTAGTTGCGACGCGCAAACCCAAACCTTGGCCTCGTTTTGCTAACATCGTTTTAACACGCTGAGCCGCTGATTCCGTTAAGGTGACCGCCATGACAATTCCTTTTGTTTTAAATCAAAAAACACCCTATTGCGAGCGCAACCGAGCGCACCTAAAAATGCACTTCAACCTTGCGGCACTGCCGACGCTTATCTAACAGCTGTTGTAAATTCACTTCCTGCAAGAAATGATCGATCATTTCGCTTAAATCATTCCACAGCTCATGGGATAAGCACTGCCCACCCCCTTGACAATTTGCTCGACCTTCACACTTACGCGCATCTAGCTTTTCATCCACCGCATGAATAATATCACTCACTGAAATGGCCTGTGGCGCTCGGCTAAGGCGATAACCGCCCCCCGGCCCACGCGCGCTTTGTACCAAACCTGCTTTTTTTAAACGGGCAAACAACTGCTCCAAATAAGACAGCGAAATGTCTTGTCGCTGCGAAATCACGGCTAAAGTAATCGGGCCGGCCTCTTGATTTAATGCAATATCAATCATTGCCGTCACAGCATAGCGCCCTTTTGAAGTCAGCTTCATACAATATATCCACAAGTTAAACAACAACGGATTGTATAATAACCAACCGTAATACTCAACTATTAAACAATCCATACCAAACGCCTCTTGATAGCGTTAGTCTTTTCATGGATTGACATTTTGAGTCATGCTCTATTTTATTGCGAACGATTTATATCCGTGATCGGATGCAGATGCGCCGCTTGTGCAGGATCATTTGGCTCAAGAACCACGTCATCCAACTTGGGTAAATCCATGTCAACGCGCCCACCACCCAGACGTTCGATCTCACGACTTAATTGCGCTAAACGTTCATCTTGAGCCTGGACATGATCAAGCAAACCGTAAATCGCTTTTTCAATCGGATCATCCGCACCCTGAGTCAAGCCATACGCATCAAAACCAATTTTCTCTGCCATTTGCTGACGTTTTTTTAAAACCTGATCATTCTTTTTATGCACAATACGCCCAGGGATTCCAACCACCGTGTTATCGGCGGCAACATCTTTTACCACCACCGCATTTGAACCGATACGCACATCATCGCCAATCATAATCGGGCCAAGAATTTTCGCACCGGCACCGACCACCACGCGCGCGCCCAAAGTCGGATGGCGCTTACCTTCCTGCCAACTTGTGCCACCTAATGTCACCCCATGATACAGAGTACAATCATCGCCTATTTGCGCAGTTTCACCAATCACCACCCCCATGCCATGATCAATAAACACCCGCCGCCCGATCTTCGCCGCCGGATGAATTTCGATACCCGTAAACCAACGCGCTGTTGTTGCAACAAAGCGCGCTAACCACTTTAAGCCCTTGTGCCATAAAAAATGCGCTAACCGATACCAAATCATCGCGTGAACCCCTGGGTAAGTCGTCATCACATCCCACAGGTTTCTGGCGGCCGGATCACGCTCAAACACGCATTGAATATCTTCTCGTACTCGTTTAAACACCGTTAATCCTTTCTCAATTTAGCTTGTTCGGCCTTTTTTTGGGTCGCGGTTAAAATGCCGCGCAAAATATCTACCTCGCGCCGGTCAGGGGCACTGCGATTAAACAAACGCCGCATTCGACGCATAAAACGTGCATTTTTATCAGGGTCAAGAAACTCAATATCCTGTAACGTCTGATGCAAATGCGCATAAAACCCCTCCATTTGCTCACTGGTCGCCAGTGGGTGACAATAGCCCTGACGCGCCTGTTTTAAGGGCTTGCACGCCATACGACACTCATAAGCAAACACCTGCACCGCCGCGGCCAAGTTCAGCGAACTATAGTCAGGATTAGATGGAATATGTGCCAAATAATGACAGAGATCCATTTCCGCATTCGTTAAACCAGAATCCTCTCGACCAAACACCAATGCCACACCACCATTAGCCTGTTCATAAGCCAACTGCGCCGTTTCGCGCACATCCAGCTGCGGCCAAGCCACTTTACGCAAGCGCGCACTAGCCCCCACCACCAGCGCACAATCAGCAATCGCTGCCTCCAGCGTCGTGTACACCTCGGCCTGTGCCAACACATCGCCCGCACCCGATGCGCGTGCAGAGGCTTGCTGACTGGGATAATGCTGAGGATTAACTAACGCCAAACGACTTAAGCCCATATTCTTCATCGCCCGCGCCACCGCGCCGATATTTCCGGGGTGTGAGGTTTCAACGAGCACAACCTTAATAGAATGCAGAGGATGAAATTGAGCGGGATCTTGTTGCATAATTTATTTACTTTTTCGTCTATAATAGCAGGTTAGTTTACAACGGCCGGATTGGTTTGACTATCACTGGCCTCTACTCTCTTTAACAATTTGGAACACATCATGCACCCTATTTTAAATGTTGCGATCATGGCTGCGCGCGAAGCCGGTGAAATCATCACCCGCTATCTTGACAATATCGACCGCCTTACGGTTGAAGAAAAAAGCAAAAATAACTTTGTCAGCGAAGTTGATAAACTGGCGGAACAGGCGATTATCCGTACCATTCGCAAGTATTATCCAGACCACCAAGTATTGGCCGAAGAAAGTGGGCGTCAAGCCAGCAAGAGCGAAGTAGAATGGATTATCGACCCGCTGGATGGCACCACCAACTACCTCCACCAATTCCCCCAGTTCTCGGTGTCGATTGCCGTCAAAGAAAAAGGCCGCCTAATGCATGCGGTCGTGTTTGACCCGGTGCGTGATGAAATGTTCCATGCTACACGCGGCTCGGGGGCGCGTCTTAACAACCGCCGCATTCGCGTCAGCGAACAAAAAAATATCAAACACGCCCTGTTAGCAACCGGCTTTCCCTACTACGAATTTGATTACATCGATGCGTATCTTGCCAGTTTTAAACACTTTATGCTCAACACAGCGGGTATTCGCCGCGCAGGTTCCGCCGCGCTCGATTTAGCTTATGTCGCCGCCGGGCGAGTTGATGGTTACTGGGAATTTAATCTTAAACCCTGGGATATCGCTGCAGGCATCTTGCTTGTACAGGAAGCAGGCGGGCTTTGCACAGACTTCGGCGGTGGCGAAAATATGCTTGAGAGCGGCAATGTATTAGCCTGTACGCCCAAGCTAATGAAAGACATGGCACAAACCCTCGCCCAAACCATTCCAAGCGAATTACGAAAATAACGCTTGTTTCGCTTATTTAGCAGGCCTGCTAATTAGTCGAAAGGCATATTTCGATCATTTTTAGGCTTGCTTATTAAGCGCCCATCCTCGAAAACAACTTCAGAATACGCTACCTATTGCAAAATCCGCTCACTCTTTTTGAACCCAAAAGCTAAGACATTTTTAAATAGCAACGCATTAGCCAAATAAGCCCGCTTATCGAAATGCTAACGTCTGTTGAAATGAGAGGTAACCGATTACTAAATCGAGCTTAAATGAATCGCTGAAAAGATTGATTATTCAGCCAAAACGATTAATGCAACCAAACATTTTTAAGATCACTAACCCGACAGCTAAAAAGCATCGCGTTTTGCTGATTCAAACATGAATTATCATTGCCCCTAGCAGGCCTGCTAAATGAGGCTTAGCGCAATGCTTTCGACAGCAAAAGTGCATCTTCGCGCGAACCATCCTCAACCGCATAATAGTTTTTACGCACTCCATCCTGTTCAAAACCAAGTGACGCATACAATCTGCGCGCAATCTTGTTTGACTTGCGCACTTCCAACAGGACCATAGCATACGGCGAATCAGCAAAGCGTTGCATTAACGCCAATAACGCCGCCTTTGCAACACCCTGCCCCTGATACGGTTGATCAACACTCAGATTAAGCAGATGCAATTCGTCCACAACTGGCAGCAAACACACATATCCCATATTGTGATTGAGCGCATCACACAGGATAAAATTCAAACCTTGATGTAGTGCGCGCTCAAAACCGCCAAACGTCCAAGGCGAACGTTGAACGCGCTGCTCTACCTGTAATACCCAAGGCAAATCTGCCTCATCCATCTGACGCAAATGACTAAAAATCGTCGAGTCCCTCATCAGCATAGCTTAAAAATTTTTCGGGTTGCAACAAACGTAAATACGCATCCCGTTTGAGCAACGGCTGCGCCATCATCGCATCAAAATGCGGCAACACCACCAACGCTAGCCCCTCGGCCAGTTGCTGATGCAACGGATGCTCAACATCCATACTAAACACCCAATCGACACCCGACTCGATAATACGCTCTACCGCTTGCTCAATCGCCGTCTCATCGCGCAAAGTATCGGTGTCAACAAAGTGTACCGCATCTAATCCGGCAAAATGATACTGAGCCATCGCGCGCCATAACAAACATGCAGGTTGCTGTGGGTCTTGCCAAATAGCGCTTAACCCTGCACCAATCAAATACCAGGCCTGCTGATGTGCGCCGCCCATTTGAACAGTCTGCTCATCAGCCAGCGTCGTCACAAGCCCATGGCTATTGGCATAGTCCTCACGCACCGCCCAATTCACCACGCCGATATGCGCTAACCAAGCGGTTGACACAGGAACAGGTTGTGGTGTTTCGCTCATCGTTAAATCGTCTCTTCGCGTTGTGGATGCGCTTTATTGTCATCAATAGAAAACTTATTCAACGCATTGATATACGCTTTCGCCGAAGCCGTGACAATATCCGTATCCGAGCCTTGGCCATTGACAATACGCCCCCCCTTCTCCAGACGTACCGTGGTTTCACCTAACGAATCGGTTCCATCCGTCACGTTACTCACCGAATAAAGCTCCAGCGTCGTTCCCGACTGCACAATCTGCTCAATCGCTTTAAATGTGGCATCTACTACCCCGCCACCTTTCGCTTGCGCACTGTGTTCTTGTCCATTTACCCACAGCGTTAAACTTGCATGTGGCGACTCGCCCATTTCGGCGGCGACTTTTAACGCCACCAAGCGATAACGCTCATTTTCGACACGCTCAATATTGGCATCGGTCACCAACGCCTGCAGATCTTCGTCATAAATTTCATGTTTGCGATCCGCTAAAGCTTTAAAACGCGCAAACGCATCATTAAGCTGCGCTTCGGTATCAAACTCGATGCCCAACTCTTGCAAACGCGTACGGAAAGCGTTACGCCCGGAGTGCTTGCCTAACACCATTTTGTTTGTGCTCCAGCCCACATCTTCCGCTCGCATGATTTCATAGGTCTCACGGTGTTTTAACACGCCATCTTGATGAATACCGGATTCATGCGCAAACGCATTTGCACCCACAATCGCCTTATTCGGCTGCACGCTAAACCCGGTTATATTCGATACCAAGCGCGAAGCGTTAAGAATTTCCGGCGTAAAAATACGCGTATCCACATCAAAATAGTCTTGACGCGTACGCACCGCCATCACAATTTCTTCCAATGCCGTATTACCTGCACGCTCCCCTAGACCATTAATCGTACATTCAACCTGACGCGCACCATTCATCACTGCCGCCAAAGAATTCGCTACCGCTAAACCCAAATCGTTATGACAATGGGCAGAAAAAATCGCTTTATCCGCATTCGGCACACGCTCAATAATGGTTTTGAACAGTGCGCCAAACTGCTCAGGCACGTTATAGCCCACCGTGTCAGGAATATTAATAGTGGTCGCTCCGGCATCAATCACCGCTTCAATAACACGACATAAAAAATCGGGTTCAGAACGTCCAGCATCTTCCGGCGAAAACTCCACATTATCGGTATACTGACGCGCGCGCTTGACCGCCCACACCGCACGCTCAACCACCTCATCCGGTGACATACGCAATTTCATTTGCATATGAATCGGCGAAGTGGCAATAAAGGTATGAATACGCCCGGAATTAGCTGGTTTAATCGCCTCGCCCGCGCGCACAATATCGTGCTCGAGCGCACGCGCCAAACCACAGATTGTGCTGTCTTTAATTACCGATGCGACCGCCTTAACTGAATCGAAGTCACCTTCGCTTGCTGCCGGAAAACCGGCCTCAATCACATCAACGCGCAATTTCTCCAACTGCTTGGCAATGCGCACTTTTTCTTCCTTCGTCATCGACGCACCCGGGCTTTGCTCGCCATCACGCAAAGTGGTGTCAAATATAATTAAATGTTGTTTTGCCATCATCTTTCTCAATTCTAAACAGATTCATCGGTATTTTTTCGTTTGCGCATTAATCGCGCGCGTTTAAGGGTCAGCAGCGTCATCACCGGTCCGGAAATCGCATAAATAAACGCCATGCCAAATAAGATAACCGACGGTTTTAACGTAATCACCACCACCACTAACACAATCACCAACAGCGTAACAAACGGAACTTTGTCGCGTAAATTCAGCTCTTTAAAACTATGAAAGCGGATATTGCTTACCATTAGCAGGCCTGCTGCCAAGGTAAATATCAACGCAAAATCGCCTTCGAATCCAGTATTAATTTGATTTGTTTCCACCAACCAAACAAAACCGGCCAACAAAGCCGCCGCCGCGGGACTTGGCAAGCCTTGGAAATACCGCTTATCCGCCACGCCGACTTGAGTATTAAACCTTGCCAAGCGTAACGCGGCACCCGCGGTATACACAAACGCAATTAACCAGCCCAACTTACCAAAATCACTCAACCCCCACTGATATAACAGCAACGCGGGGGCCAAACCAAACGACACCATATCCGCCAAACTATCATATTCCGCACCAAATGCGCTGCTCGAGTTGGTCATACGCGCGATACGACCATCTAAACCATCAAACACCATCGCAATAAAAATGGCGATCGCACCGGCAACAAAATCGCCATTCATACCGGCAATCACCGCATAAAAGCCTGCAAACAACGCAAGAGTTGTCATTAAGTTTGGCAATAAATAAATACCACGTTCAAACGGAGGTTTCATTACATCCCTCATCTATTGAGCGTCTGCTGCAAGCTACACGCAAGCAAACGCCTAAGTTAGCAAACAAGAATGCCGAATTACACTTCTTCGCCACGTCCGACACCAAAATAACGAAACCCCTGTGCCTGCAACACGCCCGGCTCAAAAATATTGCGGCCATCAAAAATCACGTGCCGACGCATCAGACGCTTCATCAGCGCATAATCCGGGCTCCAAAACATCTTCCACTCAGTCAAAATCACCAAGGCATCCACACCATCAAGCGCCTGATACATATCCTCAACTAACTCAACTTGGCTCGGATACGTCCAATGACTAGCAAAATCCGCCATCGCTTTCGGATCGTAGGCTTTAATACTCGCCCCTTGCGCCGCAAACGACTCCAAAGCTTTCAAGCTCGGCGCATTTTCCACCGTGGCCGTACTCGGTTTGAACGACAAACCCCATACCCCAATTTTAATGCCGCGTAAATCATTATCAAAAAAGCGCCAAGCCTTGCGAAACAACACTTCTTTTTGCGCTTCATTATTTGACAACACCGTACGCAACAAATCAGCATCATAACCTTTTGTTTGCAGCGTTTTAACCAACGACTTCACATCAGCGGCAAAACTTGGCCCACCAAACCCACAGCCAGGGTAGAGATAACTAAATCCAATGCGCTTATCCGAGCCAAGGCCTTGACGCACTTCTTCAAAATCGACATTAAAATGTTCGGCATTATTCGCCAGCTCGTTTATTAAGCTGATACGCGTCGCCAATAACGCGTTCACCGCATATTTTGTGTATTCTGCTGCGCGTGTTGACATCACTTTAATTTGATCGGTCATCCGATTAAACGGACGTAATAAATCACGTATCACCCGAATACTATCCGCATCGTCACAGCCCAAAACAATTCGATCAGGACGCATAAAATTATCAATAGCCGAACCTTCACTAATAAAGTCCGGCATCGCCACTACCGACACTTTTGCCACCACACCACGCTCAGCAAGCGACAACTTCAATTTCGCCTGAAACCGATCGGCCGTACCAATCGGAAATGTACTTTGGTTGACCACCAAAATATCACCTTTCGCCGTTTCACCGATTTGCTTAATTAACGCCTCCGCCCGATCCATTCGCCATGAAGGCGTGGCCATAATCAACACATCCGCGTGCTGTAGACCCTTCGCCCAATCAGCCTCGAATTGGAGACGACCCTCACGCACTTGCTGGCTAAGCAAGCTATCAAGCCCCGGCTCTTCACGCGGCAAACGCCCCGCTCGCAAATCATCTACTTTGACATGACCTACCGGCAACGCCATGACATCATTACCTACATGCGCCAATGCACCAGCTGTAACCAAGCCAGTCAACTCACATCCAAAAACAGAAATTCTCATACTGATTTCACCTTACTCAATAACATTGCAGTCGAAGCATCAAACGTCTGCGCCAGCGCAGGATCAAGCAACGCCTGATAGGTCTCCTTGGCAATGAGTTTACCTAACTCGACCCCCCATTGATCAAATGGATTTATCTCCCAAATCACCGATTCGACAAAGGTCTTATGTTCATACAACGCAACTAACATCCCCAAAGTTTTAGCCGAAATCGATTTAAGCAAAATCGTATTCGACGGTTGGTTACCGGCATAATGCTTAAACGGCGTGTTATAACTCGGCTTCAACGCCTGCGGAATCGCCGCGTCCCCTAACATCAATACCCGTGACTGTGCAAAACAGTTAGCCAACGCCAAACGATGCTGATCTTTAAGGCTTTCATTTTTATGAGAATCAGAACGGACATCAAAATCATCACGCTCAATCGGTGCAATAAAATCACACATCACCGGCTGAGTACCTTGGTGCAATAGCTGATAAAAAGCGTGCTGAGCATTCGGCCCCACCTCACCCCATAAAATTGGGCAAGTTTTATAACTCACCGGCTCGCCTTGGCGATTAACCGACTTGCCATTACTCTCCATCACTAATTGCTCAAAATACGAAGGCAAATACTTTAAACGCGCATCATAAGGCAAAATCGCCTTCGCTTGAATATTAAGAAAATTGATGTTCCACACATCAATCAACCCCATTAATACCGGCATATTTTCATGCAACGGCGCGCTGCCAAAATGCGCATCCATTAAACTTGCGCCTTCAAGCAACGCATAAAACTCATCCATTCCGACACGCAGTGCGATCGGAAAACCAATGGTTGACCACATCGAATAACGCCCGCCAACCCAATCCCAAAACAACAACTGGTTTTCGCTTGGAATCCCCCACTTTGTCATCATATCCGGCTTGGTAGACACCCCAATAAAATGTTGCGCCATCAAGGTTTTTGCATTAGTAATCCGCTCTTCAAGCCAATCTTTTGCCGTTTCAGCATTCGACAAAGTATCTATCGTGGTAAAGGATTTAGAAGCCAACACAAACAGCGTTGTTTCCTGATTTAAACGCTTAAGCAAATTCGAGGTTTGCGTGCCGTCAATCGACGAAATAAAATGCAAGTTAATGGGCGAAGCTTGTGTTTGCAGGGCATAAGTCACCATTAACGGCCCCAAATCAGAACCACCCACCCCGATATTAACCACATCGGTAATCGGCTTACCGCTGTAGCCTCGCCAATGACCGGCACGAATCTTATTGACAATCTGCGTCATTTTTTCCAGCTCAGCCCTGACCTCCGGCTGAACCTGAGCAGCAAACCCCGCCACACTTTCACCATCTGTCACACGCAGAGCCGTATGTAATGCCGCACGATCTTCCGTATCATTCACGTGCTCACCGCGCAACATCCGCGCAATCCAATCACCTAATTGCTGCTGCTCAGCCAACGCAAACAACCCCGCCATCACCTCATCACTGATGCGGTTCTTCGAATAATCTAAATACATATCCTCAAGCGTCAAACTATAACGCTCGGTGCGCGCCGCATCCTCAGCAAATAAATCTTTTAGATGCACTTGCCCAGATTCACCTTGTGCTAAGCGCTGTAATACTTGCCACGCTGCTGATGTTTCAACCCCCATACCGTCCCCTTTCACTAACACGATTAGTATTATGAGCGTTTGTTAAGCCCACCCGCTTCCAACAACGCCAAGCCAACTCACTTGACCAAAGTTCAAGCCCTGTCTCACCAAATTAACCAAAACGCCCTTTATGTACTCACTTGCCATACCTACGCCGACACGAACAGGATTATGACAAAGCCAACGAAGATAAATATGCACGGAACTGCGCACCCAGATGTGCATCGCGCAACGCATATTCAATATTTGCCCGTAAAAACCCCTGTTTATCGCCACAATCGTAACTTTTGCCGCCAATAAACTCAAAACCGAACATCACCTCCTCGTTTAATAGAGTAGCCATTGCATCGGTTAATTGAATTTCACCGGCTAAGCCCGGCTTGGTTTTACGCAACAACCCCATTAACCTAGGGGTAAAAATATAGCGACCAACCACCGCCAAATTCGACGGTGCCTCCTCAGCCAAAGGTTTTTCAACTAACTCAAGGATGCGTAAATCCACATCACTTACCCCGGCAATTCCATACTTATGCACCTGATCACGCGGCACCTGCTCCAGCGCCACAACACTGGTATGTACTTGACGATAATATTCTGCCATTTGCGCCAAACAGCCTTTTTCCGGGTGATACATCAACACATCCGGCAACAACACCGCAAACGGCTCATCTGGCGCAACAATGTGCGAAGCACACAAAATGGCATGGCCTAAGCCCAGCGCCTCCGGTTGACGTACGCTAATAATATTAATGCCAGGTGGTGTTATCTCGTTAAGACAATTCAAACGCTCATGCTTGGCGGTTTCTAACAGCTTACTTTCCAGCTCATAGTGGGTGTCGAAGTGATTCTCTATCGCATTTTTGCTCGAATGAGTTACAAAAATAACATCCGTAATCCCAGCTTCCGCCGCTTCATGAACAATATACTGAATCAGCGGCTTATCCACCACCGTCAGCATTTCCTTAGGAATCGCTTTGGTTGCCGGCAAAAACCGCGTCCCCAAACCGGCTACCGGAATTATTGCTTTGGTTAATTTTCTATGCATAAGCGTTTACCACTCCGCCACCTTATTCAAAATTGACTGGCATTATAACCAGCACACTCTCAATTCACACGCGCAACACGAAACTCAATACATTTATCCTGCGCGACCAATTCACAGCTCAAGCCCTGCTGCGCACAAAAAGCGGGAATATCCTTTAACCCACCCCGATCACTCACCAACACACGAAACACCCCCGCGTCTGCACCAGTCACCAACGCTTTTTTTAACTTAATCAAAGGCATAGGACAAACCAAACCGGTTAAATCAAGTTCTACCACACAAACTCCCGCTACTGAGATTATATTGCTTTTATAATAACCTAAAATAACCCTTACAGCCGTGAACTATGCCAAACCGTCTTATAAAATTCATCTTCATTCTAAGTTACGCCCTGTTTCCTGCCACCGCTCCAGCGGACAATCTCCCCGACCTCGGTTCACCGGGGCTCGCCATCTACAACAACCAAACCGAAGCCGAACTAGGTCGTGCTTTTATACACACGCTTATTAGTCAATACGAACTGATTTATGATGCCGAAACACTGAGCTATATTCGACGAATAGGTCACCACCTTGCCAGTCATACGCAGCAAGGGCGCCACTTTCGCTTCTACATCATCAACGACCCCACCATTAACGCCTTTGCTGGTCCAAATGGCGTTATCGGCATTCACAGCGGCCTTATTTTATCGGCCGAATCAGAAGATGAACTCGCATCAGTCATCGCCCATGAAATTGCTCACATCACCCAACAACATCTCGCACGCCGATTCGAACAACAAGACCTCTACAGCGTAACCAGCTTTGCCTCACTGCTTGCCGCCATACTGATTGGCAGCCAAGATCCCTCCGCAGGCATGGCGACCTTAATGGGCGGTGCCGGATTGAGTCTGCAGCAACAGCTAAAATTCTCTCGCATCCATGAGCACGAAGCTGACCACCTCGGCATTGAACTACTCAACAAAGCTGGATACAACCCTCACGCCATGGCCAATTTCTTTGGTAAGCTTGCCAAACAATACCAACATCAAAATGTTCGCCCACCCGAAATATTACTTACCCACCCCGTCAGCGAAACACGTCTAGCGCAAGCGGTAAATCGTGCCAGTTTAATGCCGACCAAACCCAGCCTGCATGACCCACTCAACCTCAAGCTAATTCAACAACGCCTGCGCCAGCACACGCAAACCACAAATCAAGTCCCCTTTAACCAATCCACACTCGACCCTAAAGCACAATGCTACGCAAAAAACCTGCAAGCTCCCGACACCTGTCTTAACGAACTGATCAAAACCAACCCAAACAACAGGCTGATCAAAACACTCTACGCACAACAACTTGCCCAGCAAAATCCCAAAAAAGGGATTGAAGCCTTGCACACTCTCAGCGAACTTTATCCGCAAGATGAGGCGATTGTTTTGCGCCTAGCCCAAGCCTACATCAACAACAACCAATCAAAACAAGCGATAAAGCTGCTCAGCGAGCGCACACCAACCTTGCTCTATCAAGCCACACTCTACCAGACCCTCGGACAAATATACGCGCAACAAAAACAACTCGCTGCCGCCTATCTCTACGAAGCGCTTGCGCAACTGGATTTGCAACAAACACAACGCGCTGCTTATCTGATAAAACTCAGCAGCGAATCACCACCCAGTAATAACACAGGCATTCAAAAACAAATCCAGCGCCTTAACGAACAACTAAACAACTTTGAAAAATCAAAGGATTAGCGCCAGATTATAGAAAATAGCTTATCGGGCAATTAAATAAAACTATAGCGATTACCCCCAAAAAAACTTGCTTTTAACCGCTAACTCCGTAAGCTTACACGTCAAGAGCCCAAATTTACAAAAGCTCAGTGAATAGAATCCCAAAGTGAAAAATGGGAACGACAAGAGACTCTTTAGGAGGAGAGAATGACAAATTCTAAATTAAAGCAAGCGCTTGCCGCTCTAGCCGTTTCAGTTGCAGTCGCTGCAACGCCGGTTTCTGTTTCAGCCAATCAATCTGAAGCTGAAGCAAAGGCCGCAGCAGAAGCTTTAGCGAAACGTGTTGAAGAAGGTAAAAAACTTGCATTTGACCGCGGTCAAGGTAACTGTTTAGCTTGTCACATGATTCCCGGCGGAACCTCGCCAGGCAACATTGGGCCAGCTTTGATCGCAATGAAACTTCGCTACCCGGATAGACAAAAACTATTCGATAAACTTTGGGGCGTTGAACAATTGCGTGTTCCTTACAGCATGATGCCTTTCTTCGGACAGAATGGTATCCTAACAGATGACGAAATCAACAAAATCGTTGATTATATGTACACTCTGTAACTTTATTCCAAACCTAACTAGGAGTTTTAAATCTTATGAAACGTAGATCATTCCTAAAAGCCACTTTGGCAACTGGCGCTGCAACTGTAGCCGTGAGTGCTGGCTTACTAACCCCTTCTACTGTATTAGCTAGCTGGAACAAGCAAGCGTTCGAAGCAAAAAATGTTGACGATGCACTAAAAGGCATCTTCGGTACAGCTGATGCGGCTGCTTCTGGTGACGTTAAATTAACCGCACCAGCAATTGCTGAGAACGGTGCTGTTACGCCAGTAACAGTTGATGCATCTGGAATGTCTGGTGTTGAGTCAATCGCTATTGTTGCCTCAGCTAACCCAACTCCACTTGTTTGTGAATACAAATTCTCTGGTCCAGCTCAAGGCTTCGTTTCTACACGTATCCGTATGGGCAGCACGCAAAACGTTGTGGCTATCGTTAAAGCAGGCGGCAAGCTATACAAAGCTGAGCAAGAAGTACGTGTAACTATCGGTGGTTGTGGCGGTTAATCCTCCTTCCCATCCAACACTACTAACTTATTTAGATCGACCAATTTTGAGAAGGAAATAGATATGTCTATCAATATCAGAACTCGTGGAAGCGTTAAAGGCGGCGTTGCTGAAATCAAATCACTAATCAGACACCCAATGGAGTCTGGTGCGCGTATGGATCAATCAACCGGTAAGCCTTTCCCAATGAAGCTTATCCAAACCGTAACGGTTGATGTAAACGGTACCCGTGCTGTTGATGCACAATGGTCTGCAAACATCTCTACTAACCCATATATGCACGTAAACGTTGCTGCAAAATCTGGCGACGAAATCACCATCAATGTTGAAGACAACACTGGTGAGAAAGGCTCTGAAACTTTCAAACTAAGATAAGTTTCGCCGGGTTTGTATAGCCCAAGGGCTATGCAAACCCAAAAAATATAACCATAAGAACAATAAAGCTCTCCTACGGAGGATTGGAATGAAGAAGACATTAGTAACAGCCTTAGCTCTAGGCGTTGCGGCAGGTGTCGGCAGTCAAGCAATGGCCGTTGACTTTGCAGAACATGCAGAAAAAAGCCGTAAGGATCTCGTAGAGTACTTCAAGGCAAAACACCCGGATCGTCCTGTTGAGGACTATATCCACGGAATTTATGGCTATAACGCCGAGCGTAAAGCTCAATGGGAATCCCAAGAGGAATTTCCTCCTTATCAAGATCACGTTGATGCAGGTCAAGCATTGTTTGAAAAAGATAAAGCTGCCTATGTTGGCTGCTTAGTTAATTCAGACCAAGGCGTAAATAAAATCCGTCCTAGCTACCCCTATTTCGACGAAAAATCGCAAAAAGTGGTTACCTTAGAAGGCGATATTAATCGTTGCCGTGAAGCGGCTGGTTTAAAACCTTTTAAATGGAAGCGTGGCGACATTGCTAAGCTTAGTGGTTATTTAGCCTATGAGGCCCGTGGCGAAAAAATTAACGTACAAATTAACTCTGCCGGTGCGGCTAAGGCCTTCGAAGCAGGTGAACGTGAGTTTGTTGAACCTCGCGGACAACTAGGCTTAGCTTGTGCAAGCTGTCACGTTTACAATGCGTCGCGTCAAGCGCGCTCTGACATTTTATCCCCGCTACTAGGTCACACCACTCACTTTCCTGTATGGCGTGGAAAATGGAACGATCTAGGCACATTACAGCGTCGTTATGAAGGTTGTCACAAAAATATGCGTGCTAAACCTCATAAAGTTCAAGGTGAAGAGTATAACAACCTCGAGTTTTTCTCTGCCTACATGAGCAATGGTTTAGAAATTAACGGCCCAAGTTACCGTCAGTAATCAAACTTATGCGCAAAAAAACCCGGAATTTCCGGGTTTTTTTGCATTAGACAGGAACCTACTATTTGCGTTCAAAATAGCAGGCCTGCTAAAGGTAGAATTAACCGCACTTTGGCATTAACACAATATCAGACCCCATCACCTTCTAAGACCAAGTGTACCTAAAGACAAAGTGTACCTAAACAAGCAGCTGCTCGCCTTCGTGCAGCCAATCAAATCCCTGACGCACCCAGCGCTCAATATCTAAAATCAAGTCTGGATTATTTACACCCATTTTTTGTGCAATCATAAACACTTTATCTTGCTCTTCTGGACCAAAGTGACCATCTTTATAAGAGATTTTCATCAACTCCTGCAACGTAACCACCTTAGCGAGTTTGCTGTCCATTTTGACCAGCAACTCATCTAAATTCAGATGCGACTTATTCAAGTCATAGCGCACGCCATAAGCCTCTGAATAATCTTTTAAATACTGCAACTCTTCCTCGGATACATCATTATCCACCGCCGCTGTCATCACCGCTAAGTCAAACAGCGCTTGACGTTGTTCGGCTGTTAATCTATCTACAAACATACCCCCTCCTTAATGTTTTTCAATTTGTTCAACATTACGTACCGCACCAAACGCCGCACTCGTGGCCATCGCGGCATAAGCACGCAACGCCGCTGTTACCTTGCGCTCACGCGCTACAGCCGGTTTCCAAGCATCACGGCCTTTTTGCTCCATCAGCTGCCGACGTTGCGCCAATTCATAATCAGACAGCTTGACGTTAATTGAACGATTTGGAATATCGATTTCAATGATATCGCCCTGCTCAATCAAGCCAATGTTACCGCCTTCAGCCGCTTCCGGTGAAACATGGCCAATCGATAAACCAGAGGTGCCGCCGGAAAAACGCCCGTCGGTTAGTAACGCGCAAGCCTTACCTAAGCCTTTCGATTTTAGATAACTAGTCGGATAAAGCATTTCCTGCATTCCCGGCCCGCCTTTTGGTCCTTCATAACGAATAATCACCACTTCACCGGCCTGTACTTCATTCCCTAAAATCCCGGCTACAGCCGCGTCTTGACTTTCATAAATGCGAGCAGGCCCGCTGAATTTAAAAATTTCCTCATCAACACCGGCGGTTTTTACAATACAGCCGTCTTGGGCAATATTACCAAACAGAACCGCTAAACCGCCATCCTTAGTGTAAGCGTGCTCTACCGAGCGGATACAGCCGTTTTCATCATCCGCATCCAAGTCTTTCCAACGTTTATTTTGGCTAAACGCTTGCGTAGTGCGCACATTTCCCGGTGCGGCTTTAAAAAAGGTTTGCACCGCTTCCGACGGATTTCGGCTAATGTCCCACAACTCAATCGCCGCACCTAGGGTCGAGGCATGAACCGTGTAGGTATTCGGATCAATCAAACCTGCGCGATCTAGCTCACCCAACAAACGCATAATACCGCCAGCACGATGCACATCTTCCATGTGATAAATTTTCGAGTTTGGCGCCACCTTAGATAAACAAGGTACTTTACGAGAAATGGCATCAATATCCGCCATCGTGAAGTTGACATCAGCTTCGTGCGCAATCGCCAGTAAATGTAATACGGTATTGGTTGAGCCGCCCATTGCCACATCCAGTGCTACCGCGTTTTGAAAAGCAGAAAAAGTGGCAATCGAACGCGGCAAAACACGATCATCATCTTGCTCATAATATTGTTTGGTAATTTCAACAATCCGACGGCCCGCTTCCTCAAACAAATGCTTACGATCAGCATGGGTGGCCAACATCGAACCGTTGCCCGGTAATGCCACCCCCAACGCTTCCGCCAAACAATTCATTGAATTGGCAGTAAACATTCCCGAACAAGAACCACAGGTCGGACAGGCCGAAACCTCAACCGACTCGACATCGGCATCGGTACATTTATCGTCAGCCGCCATCACCATCGCATCGACCAAATCAAGCTTGATTTCTTGACCGCCTAATACCGTTTTTCCGGACTCCATTGGCCCGCCGGAAACGAAAATGGTCGGGATATTTAACCGCATCGCGGCCATCAACATCCCAGGCGTAATTTTGTCACAATTAGAAATACACACTAATGCATCAGCACAATGAGCATTTACCATATACTCCACTGAATCGGCGATTAAATCGCGCGAAGGCAAGGAATACAACATACCGTCGTGTCCCATTGCAATACCGTCATCCACGGCAATAGTATTAAACTCTTTGGCAATGCCGCCCGCCTGTTCAATCACCCGCGCCACCAGCTGCCCCATATCTTTTAAATGCACATGACCTGGCACAAACTGGGTAAAGGAATTAGCAATCGCAATAATCGGTTTACCAAAATCCTCTGAATTCATTCCGGTCGCGCGCCACAAAGCGCGTGCGCCCGCCATATTGCGACCATGCGTACTGGTTCTTGAACGATAAGCTGGCATAAACACTCCTTAAATCGATAAAATCGGCAAGCCCACTGAAGTTTTTCCACTGCAAGCAGGCACTTTGTTATACTTCGAAAATTATTCAATATTTTCTCATAACATCCTTATGCCGATGAAACAATCTGAAGTCGATTTTCTGCACAGCCTGCGCCAATCATCGGGTTATATTCACCTGCATCGCGGAAAACTGTGCGTAATATACATCCCGGGTGAATTGATTTTGCATCAAGACAATCTCAAACAACTGGCGGAAGACTTGGCGTTGTTACATACTCTCGGCTTAAAAATGGTACTAGTGATGGGCGCGACCCCGCAAATCGATGCGGCCCTAGCAAACGCCGACATCGATTGGCAAAGCCACCAACAATTTCGTATTACCTCGGTTGAGATGTTGCCAATTCTGCAACAAACGCTTGGCCAAGTTCGTAGTCAGCTAGAAGCCGCCTTTAGCCGCCAACAGCCGATCGATGACCAACCGCTCAGCCTCTGCTCAGGTAACTGGGTCACTGCCCAGCCCAAAGGTGTGATTGATGGCATAGACTTTCAACACACTGGCCAAACCCGCAAAATTAACCAAGCAGCAATGCGGGCAATAGTGGACTCGGGCCAGGTGGTACTACTTACCCCACTAGCTTATTCACTCACTGGCGAAGTGTTTAACCTCAACACGCTGGAACAAGCCTGCTCGGTAGCGAGTAAACTGCAAGCCGACAAATTAATGATTTTCAGCAACGCCAGACATATTGCAGGCCTGCCACATCAAATGAGCCTGAGCGAGCTCAAACACCATCAGGCGCAAAATCACGAGCAAGACTTGTTACTGCAACAGCTTCGCCGTCATGCCCCGCATATCAAACGCATCCATCTGATGCACGAATCCAACCCCAGCAGTTTACTGCTTGAACTGTACAGTCGAGACGGCATGGGCACGCTGATTTTTAGCGATCGTTACCACCAAATTCGTCCGGCCACAATCGAGGATGTCAGCGGCATATTAGACTTAATTGCCCCATTGGAAGCAGAAGGAAAGTTAGTCAAACGCTCACGTGAACGTTTGGAGTTAGAAATTCACAACTTTACCGTTATCGAACGCGATCAACATATTATAGGTTGCGGTGCACTATATCCTTACGAAAACGCCTCGGCCGAACTCGCTTGCTTAGCGGTGGACCCAAATTACCAAGGTCAATCGCTCGGCGAAGAACTGCTACGCACCATCGAAAATCAAGCCAAAAACCGTGCATTCCAACGGCTATTTTTACTCACCACCCATACCCAGCATTGGTTTATCGAACACGGTTTTATTCCCAGTCCGCTGGCAAGCCTGCCCGAAAGCCGCAAATCGCTGTACAACTACCAAAGACAATCAAAAGTCCTGGTTAAAGACCTCTATTAAATGAACAACCTACAGACTGTCAGCACCCTAAAGGAGCGATTTCGCGGATTTTTACCGGTCGTGGTCGATGTCGAAACCGCCGGATTTGAGGCTAACAAACACGCTCTACTCGAAGTGGCCGTAATGACCTTAAAAATGAACGACCAAGGTTTGCTCGAACCCGATCAACTGTATCAAGAAAATATTTTACCGTTCGAAGGGTCACAGCTCGATCCAAGCGCATTGAAATTTATCGGCATAGAAGACCCTTACCACCCATTTCGCAACGCCAAAAACGAACGCAGCGCGCTAGAGCAATTATTTGCGCCCATTCGCAGTCAAATCAAACAAACTGGCTGCAGCCGCGCGATTTTAGTCGGTCATAATGCCATGTTTGATCTCAATTTTTTAAAACACGCCGCCGAACGAACCAAAGTCAAAATTCCGTTTCACCTGTTTAGCACCTTCGACACCGTATCTTTAGCCGGTTTAATGTTTGGCGAAACCGTTCTTAGTAAAGCGGTACAAGCCGCTGGTATCGAATGGGACAACAAACAAGCCCACAGTGCAGCTTACGATACCGAAAAAACTGCGCGCCTGTTTTGCCATATCGTCAACCAATGGCCCCTGCTCAAACCCACCGAAACACACGAACCAGCGTTATTTAACGAACCAGCCGATTAAACCGCAGTCGAAAAGATTTTATTAGCTAAAAACTCGGCTAAACGCTAACAAAGTAGGATGGGCTGTTCGCGCTTGGCACGAACAAACATAGCGTGCTGCCTGCGCATACCTTAGGATTAAACAACAAATACTCCCTTTGTCCACGCAATAACTAACAGGCCTGCTAAACCCACTATCTGACAGTTTTGATATAATGAATTTTTTTACAACAGATGGTCACTCCATGCCTCACTCTTATCAGGTACCACACCTAAAAACAGCGCTAAAAGGGCCTTTACTAGAACTAGAAGCCCACTTTCTGAGCCACAGTTCAACAATTGAATGCTGGTTTAGACAACAGTTTCGAGACACACCTGCGCCGTTTTACGCCTCGGTAGACTTACGCAATGCCGGCTACAAACTCGCGCCGGTTGACACCAACTTGTTTCCAGCCGGATTCAACAACCTCCACCCAGACCTGCGCCCCCTAGCCGTACAAGCCACGCAGCACGCGATTACCCAAGCCTGCCCGGTCACAGACGGCGTATTGATCATTCCGGAAAACCATACAAGAAACCTATTCTATTTAGAAAATCTCAGTACACTCAAAGAAATCATCGAAAATGCTGGTTACGAAGTGCATATTGGCTCACTCATACTCGAACAACCAACCCAAATAGAGTTGCCCTCCGGCAAAACCCTCTGTCTAAAGCCGCTACAACGCAAAGGCGAACGTGTTGGCGTAGAAGCTTTTTTTCCTTGCGCGATTTTGCTAAACAACGACCTATCGGCAGGGCGTCCGGCGATTTTAGAAAATATCGAACAAACCCTACTTCCCCCGCTTGACCTTGGCTGGGCAACACGCTACAAAACTCAACACTTCAACCACTATGCCGATGTCACCCGCGAATTTGCAGGCTTGATTGATATTGATCCCTGGCTCATCACACCAGAATCCGTTCAATGCGGGCCGATTAACTTCAAAGAACATATCGGCCTAGACAAACTCGCCGACACCGTTAATCAAGTGCTAGCCAAAACGGCAGACTACTACCACACTCACGACATCGACTGTAAACCGTTCGTCATCATTAAGTCCGACAGCGGCACATACGGTATGGCGATCATGTCCGTCCAAAAAGCCGAAGATGTCCTCAACCTCAATCGCAAACAACGCAACAAAATGACCTCGGCAAAAGAAGGCTTAACCGTCGATAAAATGCTAGTACAAGAAGGCGTTTATACCTTCGAAACCGTTGATGATGCTGTTGCCGAGCCGGTGGTCTACATGATACACAACCATGTTATTGGTGGCTTCTACCGTATCCATACCGGCAAAACCGCAACTGACAACCTTAACTCACCTGGCATGCACTTTGAACCCATGTCATTCCAGCAACCCGGCGCCCTACCCGACCAAAACCAAGGCCCCGATGCCGAACCGAACCGATTTTATGCCTACGGCGTTGTCGCCCGACTTGCGCTACTCGCTGCCGCACGCGAAATTCAAAGCGCTCGACAAAAGACCAACCTAGAATAAGGCCAGGCTATCGACTCGTCCCTTCACTCAACTGAAGGGACAATAAAAACTTATCGACTAGGCAACAAACGCTCTAAGCCAAGTCATGCTTTCGCGCTTTAGGCACTTGCGGCTGCGTCCACACACTTAACACACACGCATTCCAAATCACAATAAACCAAATCAAATACAACCAAAGTAAAAATAACGGTACCGCTGCTAACGCACCATACACCACATCATACGTTGGAAACAGCTTCACATATAACGCAAACGCCCACTTCAACGCCTCTAACTGAAACGCTGCCATCACCGCCACCCACCAAGCCTGAGACCAACGCACCTTCACCTGCGGCACCCAACGATAAAGCAACATAAAACCAACAATACTAAACCCCAACGGCATAAAACGCAGCAACTGACTTGCGCCATGAGAGAGCCACGCATCCTGCTTCCACAAAGGCGCCGCCAAAATATAAGTTGTAGCCACCAAACTCAAACCAAGCAGTAACGGCCCCAACACACTCACCCCCAAATAATTCAGCCAACTCATCCACCAAACGCGCGTATTCGGCGTTTCCCACATATCATTAATTTTCTTATCAATCGTCCACAACAACATCAATGTCGTAACAAACATCACCACCAAGCCCGGTGCCGCTAGACGAGTGGCTTGCTGCGCAAACAACGTCAAATAATTCTGAATAACCGGCTGCGAATCAGGCATCAAATGCGCCACCACAAATTGCATAATGACATCCTGAAACGGAGCAAACCAAGCCGAAGTCGAAAAAATACTCAGCATCACCGCCAACATCGGCACAATCCCCAACAGACTCGTATAAGCGAGAATACCTACCGCATCCGTACCTTTTAAACGCCAAAAACGCCCCACAACCTGTTTTAAAAATCGCCCTGAGTGCACCAGCATACCACAACCTCTTTATTATTTATTTGACCAACAACTCAATAAACCTCTAATCAAATTATATGACTCAGTCACGCCATACTCCCCGGCCAGATCGGGCGCTAACGTCCCATAACTAACCGAGCACAAACACGCCAGCGCGCAAAAAGCTACGAAAAGTTTATTTAGACTCACCACTAGAAACACGAAGGCACAAAGTTTTTTAAGTCGTTTTTAACTATCAACCATTGTTTGTATCGAACAATTTAGCTGAACACTAAATCGATTCGAATGTTAACTCAAACTTAATTTATCGATCCGTGACAGCGAAACATCAACCGACTTTAATGAATTTTTTCACAGTTACAACAACCAACCCCCATAATCAAATCAACACCGCGGCGATATCAGCAAATCGATAATCGAGATACTCAAATATTTTCCCTACAAATAGGGCTATGAAGATAATCTATTTGTCAGCACAGTTAAATAGCATCATAATTAAATTATCCGCCCTAAATCAAAAAACACGGTTAATCCTTGAAAAAATCACACCTACGCAATACCACTTTCTACGTCGCATTAGGCTATTTAGCGATCTTCTGTCTACTGATTATATCAGCCGGACTCAGCTACCATCTTGAGCAAAAAAACAAACACTCGCTGATAACGCTCGCGCAATACCAAACCCAACAAACGCTGCTCGAACAACTCCTCCAACACGCGCGCGACCGTAGTCTCCTATTACTCAACATTATCAGCCTACAAGACCCATTTGAAATTGAAGAAAAACGCCCCCAATTTGTTGCCCTCGCCCAACAAATCATGACCCAACTTCAACACTACGAACAGCACCCCGTATCCAGCTTCGAACGCAGCAAACTTGACCGCATCTACCAAAGCACCACCCTCAACCGCGACCTGCAAAATCAAGTCATTGAGCTAGCCATTAACGAACAAACTCAAGGCGCACTTGACCTACTAGTCAAACAAACCCTACCCATTCAAGAAGAAGTGCTTACCCTCTTTCAAAGCCTCTACCAATTCAAACAACAACAACACTTCCAAGCACAACAACAATTCAACGAAAACTCCAACGCCATAAAAACCCTCTGGATTTTCACCCTGCTGGCCCTGTTTATCACCCTTGGCTTAGTCAGCTATATTTCGCTAAAAAAAATCCGCCGCGCCCAACTGATACAAGAGCAATTTCAACACACGCTCGAAAACAAAGTTAAAGAGCGCACTAAAGAAACCGTCCTAGACAGTGCCATACTGCACAGCATTCACGAATCCATCGCGGTTACCAATGAAAAAGGCGACTTCATCAAAGGCAATATCAACTTCAACGACCTACTTCAAGCGCACCACATCAACCCGCGCGAACACCAAATCTGGACTTATCTTAACCAAGTATTTGACGGCATCAATACCGACGACCTATTTGAACAAGCCATCACACAAGGACAAGCTCGCCAAGAAATCACTTGGAAAAAAAACCGCCAACACCACTTTCTCATCGATGTACACCAAATTCTTGACGCGCGCCTTGATGACCACTACCTCTGCTTTGTGTTCACCGACATTTCGCACCTAAAACAAACGCAAAAAGAGCTGGAAAAACTCGCCAACTACGACCTCATTACCCAACTGGCCAATCGCCACGCCTTCCAAAAAACGCTCGCAGACTGGATCAGCGAAAACCGCCAATTTGCGTTATTCTTTCTTGATCTCGACAACTTCAAATGGGTCAACGACACCCAAGGCCATGCCGCCGGCGATCACATTCTCATTCAAGTAGGCGAAAGCCTCACCAACCAACTTCTAACCCACCCCCCACACCTTATTGCGCGCTTAGGAGGCGATGAATTTGGCCTGCTCTACCAATACCATGACGAACTCGAACTAGGCAAACTAGCGCAACAACTGATCGACACCATCCAGCTGCAATACCAACCCAGCAACCCCTCACAAACACTCGGCGCCAGTATCGGTATCGCCACCTATCCCAAAGACGGCAAAAGCCTTGAAGACCTGATGCGCCATGCCGACTTTGCCATGTATAAAGCCAAGGAACAGGGCAAAAACAGCTACTGCCTGTTCTCCGACAAAATGAACGAACACATCCACTACCTCTACGAAAGCGAAATTAACCTCCATCGCGGACTAGATCGCGGCGAGTTCTTCCTTGTCTACCAACCCCAATTCAACCTACAAACCGGCCAACTCATCGGCGCAGAAGCCTTAATTCGGTGGCAACAAGGCGAACGACTGATTTCCCCGAGCGAATTTATACCACTCGCGGAAAAATTTGGTCTCATCCAAACGCTGGGCGAATTCGTTTTAGACAGCGCGCTACAACAGCTGCAACACTGGCAACAACACCAATGCTCGATAGAACGCCTATCGATTAACGTATCCTCCGCCCAACTCGCAAACCAACGTTTTAATCAACGAGTACAAAAACAGCTGAGGCACTACCAAATCCACCCAACCCAACTGGACATAGAAATCACCGAAAGTATGCTCATAGACCATCTCGGCGAACAAAACACCACCCTGAGCGAACTACAACAACTGGGCGTCGAAATATCGATTGACGACTTTGGCACAGGCTACAGCTCGCTGGCCTATATCAAACACCTCAATGTTGATCGCATAAAAATTGATCGCAGCTTTATACAAGACCTCGAATACAACACCGAATCCCACAGCATTGTTAAAGCGATTATCACCATGGGACAAAGCCTAGGTATGAAAATACTCGCTGAAGGCATCGAAACCCCGCAGCAGCTGCAGCTACTACGCGAACTCGGCTGCGACGAGGGACAAGGCTTCCTACTCGGCAAACCGATGCCCGCACAACAACTTGTTCAAAGCGCACACAACCTCATCGCCCCCCTACAGCAAAGCCAGTCATGAGCCAACAAGACAGCCGAAACAAACCACAACACCGTGCGCAAACCGAACTAAAGCAATGCCTACGCGCCCTAGAAAACAAAAAACCGTACCCAGCCTCACCCGGCATGGTCTTAAGCGAACAAACCTGCCGCCAACTGGCGCGCCATATTCAAACCCTCCTACGCAAACAACTTCACTAACGCTGCGCTAAACCGAACACAACCCAACATAACCAAATCGGCAACAAAACCAATTTGCAGGCCTGCTAATCCGCACCGCTGGCTACGTTTGCGTTTCTAAGACTAAAAACAGAAGGAATTGAAAGATGAGACAACCAATACAAAGAACATAAAGCAAACCTAGCCGCCATTGACCTACCGCATGCACAGGTCTTTTTTCTCGCTCCCTCGCAGACGAGACAGAGCAAAGATTATTATGGCACCCTGCATAGTCAGATGAGTTGTGCAAATCGGTTGTTTTGAACCACGAAGGTCGCGAAAAACACGAAGATTATTAACGCTTAGATCGCTTTATTTTAAAAGTTTTCGTTACGCTATGTCTTTGTAGTGAATTTGCATGAATGCTTTCACAGGCTCTGTACTTGGAAACGTTGGATGAGTTGCCATTTAATGGTTACCAAGTACAACTTAGTAACCAAAAGCTGAGAAACCAAAGGGCATGAAAAAAATGTGTACATACGCTAGGGCCATTCACCATTCATTTTGAGCCCAAAAGACGCCAAAGCGCGACGTTTTTAAGCAGGGTTTCAAATATCAAAACCATCGATTATTGCAGAAAGTTGCTTGTAGAAAGCGTTTTGGCTGAACGCCAAATCGATTTAACGATGAACTCAAACGTGAAACATCAATCAGTTAGCGAGACACATCAACACAATCTAGCTTGCGCTTAACGAAGGGCCAATCTATCAACCATTTAAGACCACAAGACAAAACGCGTACTAGTATTAGCGAACCAAACCGGCCTCCACTTGCTGCCGGCGTGACTCACCACACAAACGCTCAATTAAATGCAGCGCAAAATCCATCGCCGTTCCCGGTCCACGCGATGTCACCACACAACCGGCATCAACTACAGCCTGATTTACATACTGCATACCCGGTGCCGGCGCCTGATCCAGTACGCCGGGATAACTGGTAGCCACCAAATTATCCAACAATCCGGCGCGCTTCAACACCTTTGGCGCCGCACAAATCGCCGCCGCCATCCGCCCCTGCTCAACCGTCGCGCGCAATAAGGCCAAAACACGCTCATCTTGCTCCAAATAATCAGCACCAGGCAAACCACCGGGCAATACCACCAAATCAAATACTTGCGTTGCGACTTCAGCCAAGGTGGTTTGCGCTTGCAACACCACCCCACGCGAACAATGAATGAGTCGCTGCTCATCTAAACTGGCGGTTATCACCTCTAATTGCGCGCGCACAAACAAATCAATCAGCGTAACCGCCTCCAACTCCTCACAGCCTTGCGCCAGCGGAATTAAAACGCGTTTCACGGAGCCGCCTTACGCGCCTGCACAAACGCCATACTTTTTAATAAATTCAACGCCTCATGCAACTCATAATCATCCGACAACAAATCCGCTTTCGTTGTCTTTTGCGCATCAGCCTCCTCCTGTTTCGACGCATCAGAATCCTTCGCCTCATCCACTTTATCAGTGCCTGCCGCTTCATTTTGACCGACTAAATGGCCATCCAAGCTCGCCTCTTTCATCTCCGCCAACATCGAACGTTCCACGCGCTCAACTTTAAGCAAATCGATTTCGATATCCGGCTTAATACCCTCAGCCTGGATTGAACGACCCGAAGGCGTGTAATACAACGCCGTAGTCAACTTAATCGCCGCCCCATTATTTAACGGCAACAAAGTCTGCACCGAGCCCTTACCAAACGTCGTGCGCCCGACAATCAGCGCGCGTCCCTGATCTTGCAGCGCCCCGGCAACGATTTCAGACGCCGAAGCCGAGCCCTCATTTACTAATACCACAATCGGGCGGCCATTCAACACATCACCTTTTTTAGCCTCAAAGCGCATTTTCGCATTCGCAATACGTCCCTCGGTATACACAATCAAGCCGCCATCCAAAAACAAATTACTCACATCCACCGACGCATTCAACACCCCGCCCGGATTGTTACGCAAATCCAAAATCAACCCTTTCAAATCACCGCCGTTTTCCTTATTCAACGCTGCAATCGCCTTGGCTAAATCCTCACCGGTGCGCACTTGGAACTGGCTAATGCGCACATACCCCATATCCTTATCCAACAAACGCTGACGTACACTTTTTACCTTCACCACCGCCCGCGTTAACTCAATTTCCATCGGTTCACGCTCGGTTTTACGCATAATCGTTAGACGAATTTTACTGCCCGGCTCACCGCGCATCATTTTCACCGCATCGGTCAACCCCATCCCTTTTACCGATTTTTCATCCAACTTAATAATCAAATCTCCGGCACGAATCCCCGCCTTCTGAGCTGGGGTATCATCAATCGGCGCAATCACCTTCACAAAACCATCCTCAAGGCCGACCTCCATCCCAAGGCCACCAAACTCGCCCTTCGTATGCTCCTCAACCTTTTCAAAATTTTCCGGTGGTAAATACGCCGAATGCGGATCTAGATTCGACAACATCCCGCTAATCGCATTTTCCAATAGTTTCTGATCCTCAATCGGCTCCACATAGCTACTCGAAATACGATCAAACACCTCGACAAACGCCCGCAATTCCTGCAAGGGTAGCGCCATAGAGCGCCCTTCGGTTTCGCGCTCCGCCATCACGCTGGTACCCAACATAATCGCACCGCCTAAAACCGCACTGGTTGTTAGCCACAGCGCCTTTTTCATCATTGTTGTCGTTGTCACAGAAATCTCCGCTTGTTTTACCACCCAATCAAGTGGCAATTTTTAGGATGCTAAGAAACAAACACCGCCCATCAACGGCGTTTACCGATTGACGCCAGACTTATTCCCACATCAAGTTTTTGTAAAAATACGCTCAATTATAAAGTAAGTTTAGATGACATTATGCCTCGTTTTCAATTAGAATTTAGCTTTGGCCTACGGGTCTGACCATTATTTGCAAATTCTAAAACGGCAGGTTGCATGAGTGAACTCAATCTCTTTGAAATGAAAGAGGATAATATTGTCAAAGCGTCCAAGGCGCTCAAAGCGATGGGGCATCCCCTACGCTTGAAAATACTTTGTGTGATTAGTGATGGCGAACTTCCGGTGATGGATATTGTTGCCAAGGTTGGCACAACGCAAAGCAATGTATCTCAACACATTGACATCCTTCGAGAAAAAGGCATTTTAACTTCACGTCGAGAAGGCAGCAAAATTCTATGTCAAGTAGCGGATAAAGAAATCATTAATTTGCTGCACGCGATGCAAGCAACATTTTGCCCAACAAACTAAATCACATCCCCTACTCCATCTAGGCGACTCGATTATCCAAAGTCGCCTTATTCTCATCCGCGCGCTCACCTAAACCTTCAGGCACCTGCAATACCAAGCGCAACTCAAACGAAGCCCGCGCGAGCGAGGCGGACTGCTCATCGCCTTGCTTTGCAGCAAGCGCAGGCGCCTGATCCATAGCTTCAACATCAATCGGCGCCTTATTAGTATCGCTCGGTTGCTCAGCCTCGCCATCATCGCTCTGCATTCGTTGCGCCTGCAACTCACTCTGCGCTTGCATCATCATCTGCGAAGCCTGCGCCGCTACACGCATATCCTGCGGCGAGGGTTGTGCTGGTGCCAGCGCCGCTCGTTGCACAATCATCGCTTTTTGCAACGTGGCCTGCGGATCGCCTTTCACCGGCGAGGTATCGATACCCACCGCCCCACCCACGGCATATTTCTGTCCATCCGGTCCGGTTTGATAATCATAGCGAATGCCGCCACGTGCATAAGCTCCCGCCGCCGCCAAGTGCGCTTGTTCATGCGCGCGCACCTCTTGATCACGCATCTTCAGCTGCATCACCACCTGCTCGACTTCACGCTGCGCCTGTTGAGCATCGCGCGTTTGCGTAGAGGGGGCTTGCCCTGCATCGCGCTCACTAACGAGTGCGTTTTCAGGCTTCGCCTGCGCCCGTCCAGTTGTGCGCGTATCCGCTGTCGGATTAAGCGCATCCTGTGCTTGTTCAGCCGCTTTTGGCGAAATGGACACAGGCTGACTCGACTGCGTTGGCAGCCACGCCATTGCCCCTGTCATCTGTGTTGCCGTTACGCTGGCCAATTTCCCCACCCTTGCTTCATAACATTTTGATTTAGTTTAGCATAAGACCAATCTAAGTGGCAGATCGCTCGATTCACATCGCCATCGCCCACCCGATATTTTGCCCACACGCAATCACGCAGAAGTTTTTTCAAATCAACTCTACAGCCTGACAGCACGTTTTTTCATTGTATATTAGCTATACTATTCAAAATATGTTGGGGAGCCGCGTTAAGATGGTGATGCATGATTTAATTCGTACCGCGCAAGCTTACTTGATGGAATCCAATCCACCGGATTTGCCACTTGAGTTAATACAACTTTATGAAGAGCTGGACAAGCGCCATCCCAATACGGTGGTAATTGCTGGTTTAATCAGTCATAACCCGGCATTGCTCGCCGACTTTCTCAAACTAGCCAACCGCTGCTGCGCGCCAAAAGAGCCGATTAAAGACGCACGCGCAGCGGTCAATATGATGGGATTAAACGAAATCAACACCCTGTTTACCTGTGTTAATATCAGTCAATATTTAGCCGAAGACTATTTTGAAAAAACCGTTCTCAGCGATGCGGTTAAAGCCGGACTGGCGGCGGCTGAACTGTCCTACTGGGTATATGATGTCAGTCGAGCCGAAGCGTATATGGCAGGCCTGCTACAAAATGTGGGCGTGCCATTCCTTTATCGGCGCAACAAAGAAGCCTACAGCCGTATTTTCGAGCACCAAGCCTCGCAACCCTTTAGCGGCTACCAACAAGAAATTAAAACCTACCGTACCAGTCACGCCCACGTTGGTATGGTGTTAGCGAAAAAATGGCAGGTCAACAACGACATTATGAAAGCTATTTTATTGCACCATGAAGCCGACTTTGTCGCCATGACGGCTAATCACCCCAAAATACGCGAATTAACCGCGCTCATTCAGTTGGCTAATTTTATTGTCGTCGAGGCACAAGACCAAGAATACCTGCACAGCGAATTAAAACAAAGTCGCGACCTTGCACGCCAAGCCCTTGATCTACCGGATGCGGCGCTCAAAGCTGCACGCGGCGCGGTACAAAAATGGGGCGATGCCGGTTTGGTTCTAGGTAGCCACTAGGTTGGTCAACGGGTAAAAACACAACAAGACGGGTTTAAAACGGCTTTAAGCCCCGCCGAAGGGTTTAGCCAAGTTGCCCATCGAAGACAGCGCCTAGCCTGAAAAACTATCAGAGGGTATTCGAGGAACCTCAATACTTTTAGCTAATTGTTGCAGGCCTGCAAATCTATGTTATTTCAACGCCTAGACCTTAAACTGATGAACCAAACGATCCAAGCGATCAGCCAAAGCCTGCATTTGATTACCGGCTTTTTCGGTATTCACCGCTTCTAAAGCGGTTTGCTCGCTGACCAAATGAATCTGACCGATATGCTCATTCACCGCTGCCGCCAAGGTCGCTTGCGAATGCGCCGCGCCAAAAATCTGCTCACTCATTTGACTGATATTGTCCATAAGCTTCACCACCGGCGCGAGTTCTTGCTGCGCCAACTCAATCGCCCCGCAGCTGTCTTGCGAGTTTTGCTGTGCCGAGCTAACCACGCCGACGGTGCGCGAAGTGGCATCACAAATTTTCTCGATAATACGCTCGATTTCTAGGGTAGATTCTTGGGTACGCTGCGCCAAACCGCGCACCTCATCTGCCACAACCGCAAAACCGCGGCCGTGCTCACCGGCGCGCGCCGCTTCAATCGCTGCATTCAAGGCAAGCAAGTTGGTCTGCTCCGCAATCTCACGAATAACACTCACCACCTGACCAATCGACTTCGAATCCTCATTTAGCTGATTGACCGCATCGGTCATCTGCGCCATGCCAATCGACAACGACTGAATCGTATGGGTAGCACGCGACACCACCTGACTACCCTGCTTCACCCGACCGACTGCCTGTTCGGTAATATTTGACGCTTTGCGCGACAACGCCTCAACGCTTTTTGCCTTTACCGTCATATCCGATACCGACTCGGTCAACTGCGCGGCCGCGCTCAGCTGATGTTCCGAGCCGCGTTTGGTGGACAGCGTCACGCCCAACATTTGCACCGACGCTTTTTCCAACTCGTGTACCGTTCCACTTAGCTGCTGTAGCATCGCCTGAATGCGCCCGACAAACACGTTAAAGTACTGCGACAACATGGCCAATTCATCCTTGCCATTCACCGGCAAGCGCCGAGTTAAGTCGCCTTCACCTTGTGCCATATCCTGCATCGCAGCCACCGCTTGATGCACCGGTTCGACCACAGAACGCGTCACCCGCGATGAAATAAGCATCCCCACTAATTGCCCCATGACCGACAAACTTAGCAACAAAATAATGTTATTTAAGCTGCTATCGGCCACTTTTTCACTCAACAACACCATCTCATCGACCGCGCTTTCCATCACCGCCGTTAAGTCCGCTTCAAGCACTTCAAACAAGGGCTTGATTTCATGCTCCATCATCCAAATATCCATACGCCACTTTTCACCTTCGTGAATCGTTTTAAGCGTCATATAATTTTGACGATAGGTCGCAAAATCGTCGGCAATCTGTGGAAGCGACTCCTCCTGCTCCAAGGTCAAACGCGAAACCGGCAAGGCCTGAAGTTTTTCCAACAATAACTCAGTCGCCTCTAAATACATTTCGGCATTTTGCGACATATCCGCGCTACGAAACGCCAAATAGCCGCGTACCGAATTTAACACATTTGACCAATTTGCCTGCAAATTCAGCAAATCTTGTAAAATAACGCGCCGACTCGGCTGCAAATCGTTTAGCTCCGACTGCACCATACTCGAAATAGCTTGCTGAATTTGGCTGGAAACCCCAGCGAGGTTATCGCTGACATATTGAAAAGCCGGGAACTTTTCTGACTGATTTTTTTGCAAACGCTGAATCCACTCCACCTTTTGTGGCAACGCCTGCATATTGTGTTTTACCTGCTCCAAACGCTGACGATTTAGCGCTACCGCCTCGCCACCCGAGGCCACTAAGCGTGCCTCCAAATCGTTCAAAATCGTATTCGCCTGCTCATAATAGCGTTGATAAGAGGCGAGAGCGTCGGCATCATCGGTCAGCATAAACACGCTCAGCGCATTCATGCTTTTTTCCAACGTAATAATTAACTCGTTGGACACAAACGCCGTCGGCTGTTTATGATCCACCACTTCGGTGACGTTGAGGCGCACAACAAATAAATTAATCGCCGCTTGGATCGTAATAATCGCCAACACCAGCCATATCACGCCAAAGCCAAAGCGCATTTTTTGCTTAATTGTCAGGTTTTTTAAAAAGCCGCTCATGGTCAACTCGCTTAGGTATTCTTGTTTGCCGAAGTTGTTAGCAAGTTAAGTACCAACTAGGCCAAAACCATTCAACACTCGCGCTCAGCCTTGCGCGATTTGTCCTCAAGCGTATCTCACACCACACACGATAGCAGGCCTGCTAAACCGCTTCAACGCATAAAAACCGCATTTAAGGCGCCAAATAGATATTCACCGTTGCGTAATTCGGTTTTATATAATTCAATCGACACCGCAAACGCGCGCGCTGTTGACGATAAGGCAACAACGCGGCTTGACAACTTTTTGGCACATAACCCAACCTATCGCCCTGCGGGGTATCAATACGCAAGGCCTGCGCATCATAAGGATTATCTGTTTCATCAATCAAATCCAACACCATCTCGCGCTGCAAGCGCTCATACACACGCGCATAATCTGCATACGCCAACCCGACTATCGCCGTTTTCACCAACAAATAACCCCAAGGCGGATTAAGCTTGGCTAATTGCCGATGTAAATACAACCAAGCCTGTTGATCCACTGCACAATTATGACGCCCCAACGCCTCAACCAACGTCCACTGACTACTTTTTGCAAACGGCGCCAGTTGCAAAGTCAACGCCTGCGTCACCTGTTGATCGCCAGTCCAATGGTAAAAATACGCCTCACCGCGCACCACCGCACTCACATAACCGCCGACGCAATGCTGCATCGCTTTGCCTTCCGCCTGTAAGGCCTGCGCACTATCAAGCGCAATCAAACGCGCATTACCCGGATAAGGCGCGGCTGGAAACGGCTGTAACTGTATTAATTTATCTACCAGCACAAACAACTTATACTCCAGCTGCGAGCGCGAGCTAACTTTTTTTAACGTTTGAACGATAAGCGCTTGCTGCGTCGGCGACGCCTCCAAAATTAACGGCGGCAACACCCGAGACACATCACGCGTGTTAAATTGACTCAATACCCGCCATAACGCACCGATACGCAACCAGTGCGGCAATGCGATCAAAAAACCCAGCGCATTGACACGCACAGACTGGGCCTGTAACAACGTCTGCTTCAGGTCGGGCTGCAGCCATGCAGCAAAAAATTGGCGCACACTCTCAAGCGCCCACTCCTCCTCATCCAGCACCAGCTTACGCGTCTTTAACGCTTGGCTCGCGTTCAGTTTTATCTGTAGCAAGCGCCCAAGCAGTTCATGGCGTTTTTGCCCCGGCAAACTCAGCAGCCACTGCTCACACACCGGCAATGGCGCTTGCTCAAGACCAGCGCACTGCCATACCAAACGTAAATACGCCCCATCATCACTATCGGCAAGTTGCAATATCCATGCTTTAAATAACGGATAATGTTTCATCAAACGCAGAATTAACAACTGGGGCAAACGGACCGCCTCGCCATTCAAGCGCCCCAACGCCTGACGATACGCCAACGGAATCGTTTGCGCCCAATCTAAATAAGGCAAGGGTAAGGTGTTTTTCAAAGGCGCACGAAACTCACCATCGTCAGCAAAAAAACTAAACACACAGTGGCCTTCCGTCACCGAATGCAACAGCGTACGCTCAACGCGCAAATCCGCCTGCCACGGCCAAAGTCGATAAGACTCGCCCGTCTGAGGATCGATAAAGGTTAAGGGGTACAAGGTAGAAGCGCGCGACATAGGCTAACACCAACACATGAGGAGCGAATATTTCGCATTGAACCACGAACAAAAGTCACAAAACGCTCGTATTAAATCAATAGAGCACGTTGCTTATAATTATAAACACGCCGTGTCTTCGTGGTTCAAAAAACAATTAGCAGGCCTGCTAATTGGTACAAATAATAGCCAACCGATTAAATCACCTTAGAAAAGCGATTTTGTGTACCGGGTTTGATATAGGCATCAAACGCCATACAGATATTACGAATCAATAACCGGCCTTTGGCGCTGATATAAATATCCTGCGCATCCAGCGTCAGTAAACCGTCTTCGGCGAACTGTTGTACCGCCACCAACTCCTTGGCAAAGTATTCGTCAAACCGAATGCCCCATTGTTTATTCACCGTTTCAAAATTCAAATGGAAATGGCTGATTAACCGCGTAATCACATCACGGCGTAACTCGTCATCTTCAGTTAAATGCACCCCGCGGAAAATCGCCAGCTTGCCGCTATCAATCGCCGCATAATAACTGTCGAGGTCTTTGCGGTTTTGTGAATAGGTGTTATCCACCAAACCAATCGAGGTCGCGCCCATGCCAATCAAATCGCAATCGGCGTGGGTGGAATAACCTTGGAAATTGCGATACAGGGTTTCATTACGCTGCGCCACCGCCAACTCATCATCCGGCTTGGCAAAGTGATCCATGCCAATATACACATAACCCGCTTGCAATAAACGCTCGGTGGTTGCCTGCAAAATCGCCAGTTTTTGATCCGGGCTCGGCATATCTTCTTCACGCATTTTTTTCTGCGTGGGGAACATGCTCGGCATATGCGCATAGTTAAAAATCGAGAACCGATCCGGTTCAACTTCTAACAACTTATCCAAGGTTTGTAAAAAACTGACTTCAGTTTGAAATGGCAAACCGTAAATCAAATCCACATTCACCGACAAAAAACCTTCGGCGCGCGCGGCGTTTAATACGGTAAAGGTTTCTTCTTCACTCTGAATACGATTCACCGCTTTTTGTACTTTCGGATCAAAATCTTGCACCCCCAAACTCATGCGGTTAAAACCGAGTTCACGCAGCAATTTAATCGTTTCGGCGGTCGCTTCACGCGGGTCGATTTCAATCGAATATTCGCCGCTGTCATCGTCATACAAATTGAAATGTTCACGGGTTTTCGCCATCAACTGACGCATTTCATCGTGATTGATGAAAGTCGGCGTACCGCCGCCCCAATGCAATTGTTCCACTTTACGATTCGGGTCAAATAACTTGGCTTGCAGTTCGATTTCTTTAAACAGGCGTTCCAAATACGGCGTGGTTTTTTTACGATCCCGTGTCCACTCTTTATTGCAGGCGCAATAAAAACAAATGGTGTCGCAAAACGGAATATGGAAATACAAGGATAAACCGCGCCCACTGGCATTACTGCGTTGCGCAGCGGCGTGATATTCGCTAATGCCAAACGACTGATCAAACTGTACCGCCGTCGGATACGAGGTATAACGCGGCCCGCTTTGGTTATAACGTTTAATCAAGTCCGCATCAAATTGAATACCCTGTTCCATGTTCTGTCCTTTCTATCCATTAATCGGCATTTTTAAACGCTGCACTCGCCTAGCGTCCTGCAACCGGCGCTTTCGCTTTATACCCCGATCAACACAGAATCGTCATAACAAGGCGAAAGTGCAATTAAAACCCGCGCGTAAGCCGGTTCAAAATAACGCGCTATTCTAAACCAACCAGGCCTGGTGGTGCGATTGTGGTGGCAAAAATTGCGCTCAATCAAGTAAGCCCCTATAATCACGACTCACGCCCTGAAAACCTTCCCCATACTACGAGGCAAGTTACGTATGACACACTTCTTTTCTGTCCGCATCCAACGCTTAGCACTTAGTCTGCTGGCATTCAGCGTTCCCGGTAGCTTATGGGCATCCGCCTACTGCTCGATTGTCGAAAAACAAAAAGACTGTCAGTATGCCTCTTGGAAAGAATGTAAACAAGCCATAGGCGACCGAGGCATGTGTGTGATTAACGCCGCCGAAGGCCAAACCAGCCCCACTCCCATCCCCGCTTATGCCATTGAAGACCAACGCTTAAAACAACAAATTCAGGATGGTAAAGCCGCTGTCCAAGGAAGCGCCGCTTACTGTGTACAAACGTTAAACAGCTTACGTTGCCATTACCCCGATTATGCCAGCTGCCAAACCGCCGCCGCGGGTCAAGGCGGAACCTGTCGTCTTAAACCCTAAACCATTTTTACGGAGCGTGTTTTATGGCAAGTTTGTTCAAGCTATTGAGTGGTAGCGTGTTGATGCTTGCAACACACAGCGGTTTTGCGGGCGCGTACTGCTCGATTGTCGAAAAGCAAAAAGATTGCCAATACGCGTCTTGGAAGGCGTGTAAGACAAGCATTGGTGACAAGGGACAATGTGTGATTAACTCATCGGTCAGCCATCGAGACACCACACCGGATTACGTCACGCAAGACACGCATCGTGGGCAATTAATCCACGAGGGCAAAACAGCCGCCGGTTCAGGCATCTATTGCCCTCCGGCGGCCTGTGCTGCGGACGATTATGCCTGCAAAGCACGGGGGAATAACTCAACCGGACAATGCCGTTAAACGATACATTGCGTCAACGGCGACGTTTTGCAGGTTTATTTTTTACACTGCCCTGACCGGCGGGTTTTTTACCCGAAGGTTTTGAGTTAGTTGTACTTTTATCCAAAGGCTTTCTACCTTGTTCTGTGTATTTGGTGAGGAATTTTTGTTCACCAAATTTACGCCCGGTGCGTTTGCCTTCGCCGCCCGCTTGGCCTGTACCGGCCGGTTGGAAACTCGGAATCAAATGCTGTTTGCCGTTACCAATCAAATCCGCGCGGCCCATCGCACGCAACGCATCACGCAATAACGGCCAATTTTCCGGGTCGTGATAACGTAAAAACGCTTTATGTAGCCGACGCTGTTTCAAGCCTTTTGGCGTAAACACCTTTTCATCAGTAGCGTCACGGTGAATTTTTCGCAAGGGGTTTAAATCGGTGTGATACATCGCCGATGCGATTGCCATCGGGCTAGGCAAAAACGCTTGCACTTGATCGGCGCGATAACCATTGGCTTTTAACCATAACGCCAAATTAAGCATGTCTTCATCGGTCGTTCCAGGATGCGCGGCAATAAAATACGGAATCAAATATTGTTTTTTACCCGCTTCTGTTGAGTATTTTTCAAACATATTTTTAAAGCGATCATACGCGCCCATACCGGGTTTCATCATTTTCGACAACGGCCCTTCTTCGGTATGTTCTGGCGCGATTTTTAAATAACCGCCGACATGATGCGTCACCAACTCTTTGACATATTCCGGCGTTTCTACCGCCAAGTCATAACGCAAACCGGAGGCGATTAACACCTTCTTAATCCCCGGCAAAGCGCGGGTTTTACGATATAACTGCACTAACGGCATTTGATCGGTATTGAGGTAACGACAAATCCCCGGATGCACACAAGACAAGCGACGGCAGTTTGATTCAATACGCGGATCTTTACACGCCAAACGCCACATATTAGCGGTTGGGCCGCCGAGATCGGAAATCACGCCGGTAAAGCCTTTTACCGTGTCACGAATTTCTTCGACTTCTTTCAAAATCGATTCTTCCGAACGGTTTTGAATAATGCGGCCTTCATGTTCGGTAATCGAACAGAAAGTACAACCACCAAAACAACCGCGCATAATATTGACCGAGAAACGAATCATTTCCCAAGCTGAAATTTTAGCATCGCCATAAACCGGATGCGGCGCACGCGCATAAGGCAAACCAAACACCCCGTCCATTTCCGGTGTGGTTAACGGAATCGGCGGCGGGTTAATCCATAAGTCACGATTACCGTGACGTTGCACTAACGCACGTGCATTACCCGGATTGGTTTCTAAATGAAACACGCGTGAGGCGTGCGCATACAACACCGGATCATCACGTACCTGTTCAAACGACGGCATGCGAATAACGGTTAAGTCGCGCGGATGATGACGTGGAATTTCCAACGCCACATGCACCACCTTAACGCCGTTTTGCTCGTCAATCGTTTGGGCTTTATCACCTTTTTTCGACTCACACGATTCTTCTGTCACCATTTCATACGGATTCAGATGCGGTGTCACCAGGCCTGGTGTATCGACTTCGGTCGAATCCATCACAATAAAGTTTTGCGGTACACGATCCACAATATAAGCAATGCCGCGAATATCACGCATTTGTTCAATCGTTTCGCCCTGCGCTAAACGATGCGCAATCTCAACAATCGCACGTTCGGCATTGCCGTACACCAAGACATCCGCCTTGGCATCAAACACCATCGAACGACGCACTTTGTCCGACCAATAATCATAATGTGCGATACGGCGCAAACTAGCTTCAATGCCACCAATCACCACCGGCACATTTTTATACGCTTCGCGGCAACGTTGGGTATACACCACCGTGGCGCGATCAGGGCGTTTGCCATGTTCATCATTCGGGGTATAGGCATCGTTATGACGTAGTTTTCGATCCGAGGTGTAATGGTTCACCATCGAATCCATATTGCCGGCAGTGACACCAAAAAATAAGGTGGGTTGACCTAATTCGCGGAACGCCTCAACACTTGCCCAATCCGGTTGCGCAATGATGCCGACACGGAAACCTTGCGACTCCAACATGCGACCAATCACCGCCATACCAAAACTCGGGTGATCCACATACGCATCGCCGGTGACCAAAATAATATCGCAGGCATCCCAGCCGAGTTCATCCATTTCAGCACGGGTCATCGGCAAAAACGGCGCAACGCCAAACTTATGAGCCCAGTATTTGCGATAAGAAAAGATATTTTTTGCGCCTAACATGCCGACAACCCTAAAGTAAGAAACCTTTGCACGCGTCACTAACCCGTGCAAAGGTCTAAATAAAATAAAGCCTTGTATTATAACGGATACCCTAGTAATAGAGTTGGTTATTTAACCTGAACGAACTTAAGCGTTTTTTTTCATCAAACGCCGTAACGCTGCAATCAACGCATCCTTGAGTTGATTGAGCTCCACCAACGCCGTTGCGACACTTCGTCCCGCTTCGTGCTGCACTAAAATTTCATTCGCCAAATCATGAATCTGGTGGTGCAAGCGATCCAGCACGATCACATCGTCACTGTGGCTCAAATAGCGTGCGCCCTTCGTATCGTACCATTTGCCAAAATTACAATGATGAACATCCATTGGCGGCGGCGCGTCTTTCTCACCATTAACAAAGCTCTCTAAATGCACGACCCACGCGCGATGCTCAACCTCTGCCAACAGCAACGCCAAATCCATCGCCGGATGCTCGGCCGAATCCCAGGCCTGCCAAAGAGGATCAGGACGCCAAGCACCACGCCAAGCGATAAAGTCAGACGCGGGCATCGGCCGCGCAATCCCATACCCCTGCGCCAATTCACACCCCATTAGCAGCAACAACTCGCCATGCGCTACGGTTTCCACCCCTTCGGCAATCACTTGGCGATGGAACGCGCTCGCCAAACCGACTACGCCACCAACAATCGCCAAATCGTCGGGATCTACCAACATATCGCGCACAAAACTCTGATCAATTTTGATTAACTGCGCTGGCAGATGGCGTAAATAGGTCAGAGACGAATAGCCCGTACCAAAATCATCCAACGCAAAACCGACACCAAAATCCTGACACAAGCGAATCACCCGACTCACGTGCGCCATATCCTCCAGCGCGCTGGTTTCAAGCACCTCTAACTCCAACGACTGAGGCAAAACCTGCGGATAACGCAACAAACGCTGGCGCAAGCTTTCGACAAAATCGATTTGCTGCAACATTCGCGCACTGATATTCACACTCACCACTAAATTCAAACCCTGGCTGTGCCATTCGCTTAACTGAATCAGCGTCTGCTCGAGCACCCAATCATCAATCGCCATGCTCAATGGGTGGTTTTCAATCAACGGCAAAAAAGCACCCGGCGGCAACAAACCTTTTTCCGGATGCTGCCAACGAATCAACGCCTCCGCTCCCAGCACTTCGCCGGTCAACATATTTACCTTCGGTTGGTAATACAGCACAAACTCATTACTTTGTAACGCCTGCTCGATACGCTGTTGAGAGTCGCGATACGACTTAACCATGCGATCCTTTTCGACATCAAAATAATGAAAGCAATTTTTACCCGACTGCTTCGCTTGATACATCGCCATATCCGCGTGGCGAATTAACTGCTCCGCTTCTACGGCATCCGCCGGATAAATCGTCACCCCGATGCTGGCGCTGACCTGAAGCAATTCACCGTTAATCGACATGGGTTTAGAAGCCGCGCGTAATATTCGCATCAACAACGGCTCGCAATCCCCCAACTGGCGCAACTCGGTCAATACCCCGACAAACTCATCACCACCGATTCGCGCCAGCGTATCCCCCTTGCGCAACGCACGTTTCATTTGCGCGGCTAATGCGATTAACAACTGATCGCCGACTTCATGCCCATACTGATCATTAATCGCCTTAAACCCATCCAAATCAATAAACACCACCGCCAATGACAACGACGAACGCTCCACCTGCAACATCGCTTGTTGCAAACGATCCGCAAGCAACACCCGATTTGGCAGGCCTGTTAAAACATCATAATGCGCAATATGCTCCAGTTGCTTTTGATGCTGTTTTAGCGTGGTAATATCCGACTGCAAGCCAACATAATGCCGCACCCGCCCTTGCTCATCGCGTACGGCGCTAATGGTGGTCATCTGCGCATACACCTCACCGGTTTTACGCCGATTCCACAACTCACCATACCAATGGCCTTTTCCCAGCAAGCTTTGCCACATCGCCGCATAAAACGCGCTCGACTGACGTCCGGAACTCAAAAAACGCGGATTTCGCCCAATCGTTTCATCACGCGCATAACCGGTGATGCGCGCAAACGCCTCATTCACATCCAAAATCGACCCATGCGTATCGGTAATAATGATGCCCTCACGTGCATAAGTAAACACACTCGCGGCCAGCTTTAAGCGCGCCTGCGCCTGCTTCACCTTGGCAAACTCACGCATTAACGCTAACCACGCCAACACCAATAACACAAAGAGCAAAATAATCGTCGCAATCCATACCGCATATTTATGCCACAAATCCATCAAGGTAAATTCAGGCATACCTTCAAACGGCGGCAAGCGTAAAGTACGCAACAGGTTTTCCACATCCTTATAATCCGCCGGGCGACTAAACCCCTCAATTCCGGCCGCCAACGCCGCTGGCGAATCAGCTTTTAAAGACAACAACGCAATAATAATTTCTCGGCTCAACGTATCACTGACGTGCGGCATCATCACAACCGGCCATTCCGGATACAAACGCGTAGACAACGCATACGGAAAATCGACTGAACTTTGTGCATGAATCACTTTTAGCAGGCCTGCTGCCAAGCGCCCTTCGCGTTGCATATCTTCCAAAATACCGGTGCGAATAAATCCGGCATCGACTTCGCCGCTTAACACAGCCTGCACAACCGCATCATGCGGCATACCAGTCAGCAACAAACGCTTATCCTGCGGTAAAGTCACCCCCGCCTCATACAACGCCATCGCTTGCGTTTGATAGCCACCGAACGAACCCTTGGTTACCGCCGCAATACGTTGATGCGCTAAGTCTTGTAAATCGACAATCGGCGAATCAGCGCGCGCAATAATCACCCCGCCAAACTGAGAAAAATGTGCGCCATTTTCTTGTCTAACCATGGTCGCCAATGGCCCAGATAAAGGATGACGCTGGCGCACCAATACATAATGCGCCGAATTAGTCAGCACCAAATCCACCTCGTGATTCGCCACCGCCGTTTCCAAGTCGTCATACCCCAAAATCAACAACTCAATAGGTCGATTTAACGCCGCGGCTAAATAATCACTCAACGGCTGCCACTGAATGCGCATCTGCTCTTCCGGACGATACGACAAAATCGCCAGCCTTAACCCATCGGCTTGCGCCCACGTCAACACAGGCGACAGCGCAAGCGCACACCACAACAAAACGGCTTTCAGCTTCGCCGAAATACCCCGATACTTAAACGCAAAAGGCCCCCCATTTTTCATACGCTTCGTCCTTTGTATGCGCACCTTTTCTCGCTAGGCACTCAGTGCATTCTACTGCAAGCTTAGCAAAATAAACACCGACGCAAACCGTGGAAATAAAAAAGGCCCGGTTTTCACCAGGCCTGCTAAAACAATCGCAGCGCACCCGCGCTAAATATCACGATCCGGCGCGCTATCGGAAACACGCGAACTGCCTTTGAGCATCCCGCTAATACCATGCGAACGCTGCTCTAAAGGTAAATAGCACGAATTACCCGCGCCGGTATAAACTTGCGTCGGACGGAAAATCTTATTGTTTTGCAACTGCTCGCGCCAGTGCGCCATCCAACCCGCCGAACGTGCCACCGCAAAAATCGAGGTGAACATTTTGGGATCAAAGCCCATTTCTTTATACAAAATGCCGGAATAAAAATCGACATTCGGATACACACCCTTATGCCCCAAATGTTCGGCGCACACGCGCTCCACTTCCAGCGCCGTTTCAAACATCACGCTTAACTCACCGCTTTGTGACTTTTTCGCCAACAATTTCTCTGACAGTTTTTGCAAAATGGTGGCACGCGGGTCTTTGGTTTTGTATTCACGATGCCCCATCCCCCAAATCACTTTTTTCTTCGCCAAGCGATCTTCAATATAAGCCCGCGCATTTTCAGGGCGACCGATTTTTTCCAACATCTCAATCACCATCTGGTTCGCACCGCCATGCAAAGGCCCGGATAAGGACGCAATCGCCGACGAAATCACCGAGCAAGGATTGGCGAGGGTAGAACCGGTCACCATCGTGGTAAAGGTCGAAGCGTTAATCGTGTGTTCGGCGTGTAAAATTAAACAGGCATCCAACAAACGCGCCCAATCGGGATCGGGCTCTTCGCCGGTGACCATATATAAAAAGTTTTCCGCGTAAGTTAAATCTTTGCGCGGTTCAATCGGATCATAACCGTTACGCATATGCTCCCAACTAGCGACCAACGTCGCCATGTGGGCAATGATTTTAACCGTCACATCGTTAATATAATCTTGGTTTTCCGTGCCGCCTTTCATATATTCGGTGCTCGGATAAAAACTCGCCAAACTCGCCACCACCACTTGCAACATATGCATCGGATGAGTGGTTTCAGGCAGGTTTTTCATAATCTCGCGGATATTGTATTTCACCCGACGATGCGCACGTAACTGCTCATCAAACTCGGCTAACTCATCAGAAGTCGGCAATTCACCAAACAGCAGAAGCAAGGT
The DNA here is from genome assembly GCA_034005865.1 of Thiomicrospira sp. Classification (GTDB taxonomy): domain Bacteria; phylum Pseudomonadota; class Gammaproteobacteria; order Thiomicrospirales; family Thiomicrospiraceae; genus Thiomicrospira. The sequence continues at coordinate 65,503 of JAVETW010000003.1, forward strand.
CGTTTCTTCAAACGACGACTTTTCTGCCAATTCCATGATGTCGTATCCACGATAGGTGAGTAACCCTTTTTGACCATCGATAAATGAAATTTTCGATTCGGTGGCGGGGACACCTGCCAATCCTGGAATATACTGCATACCGACTTCCTCTATTTTAGACACTAAACGATGAACCACAGCCACAAGTCGTGGTGGCATTTGGGTTTTCAATCACAAAGCGCGCGCCTTGTAAATCTTCTAAATAATCAATTTTTGCACCGACCAAATACTGCAAACTCATCGAGTCGATTAACAATGTCACCCCGTCTTTCGACACCGCCGTATCATCCTCGGCTTGAGTTTCATCAAAGGTAAAACCATACTGAAAACCGGAGCAACCGCCGCCGCTAATATACACACGCAATTTTAAATCCGGATTTCCCTCATCGGCAATTAAGCCGCTAACCTTGGCCGCCGCGGCCTCGGTAAAATTAACGGGAGTGGGCATCTCTGACATATCGGGTCTCCTATGATGTAGCCAAAACGACCTTGGCAGCGTGTCTGCGCCGCTTGCTCAAATAGGTCGGGTTGTGCATTATAAACCAAAAGCCCGATTGTCGCTAAACACCAGGCCTGGTTAAGCGGGAAAAGACTTAAGGCATCAACGCCACTTGCGTCAAGCCGCAGGTTTCGTCTAAACCAAACATCAAGTTCATGTTTTGTACCGCTTGGCCGGACGCGCCTTTCACGAGGTTATCAATAACAGAGGTCACCACGACCACATCCGATCCTTTCGGGCGATATACCGCCATCCGGCACATATTACTGCCCTTCACCATGCGTGTATCCGGCAAGCTGCCCGCCGGCATTACATCGACAAACGGTTCTTGTGCATAGTGATTTTCAAACAACTCTTGTAATTGCGCCTGTGACCAATCTTGGTTTAACTTGCCGTAAAGTGTGGCTTCAATCCCACGAATGGTCGGCAATAAATGCGGCACAAAGGTCAACTTCACGCGCGACCCAGCCATCTCGTTTAACCCCTGCTCAATTTCGGGCAAATGACGATGGCCATTAATACCGTAAGCCTTAAAACCTTCACTGGTTTCGGCACTCAACGAATCCACCTTCGCGCCGCGCCCCGCCCCACTGACACCGGATTTGGCATCGGCAATCAAATGATCAATATCCACCAGACCAGCCTTTAACAACGGCTGAAAACCTAATTGAACTGCCGTAGGATAACACCCGGGATTAGCAATCACTTTCGCAGTTTTGATTTTTTCACGGTTGAGCTCAGGCAAACCATAAACAACCTCATCCATCACCTCAGGACAAGTGTGCGCCATGCCATACCAACTTTCCCAAACACGTAAATCGTTAATACGGAAATCGGCCGCCAAATCAATCACCTTCACCCCCGCCTCAATCAGCTCCGGCGTTAAACTCATCGCGACCCCGTGCGGCGTGGCAAAAAACACCAGATCACAAGCTTTTAAGGTATCCATATTCGGCTCAGAAAACGCTAAATCATAATGCCCGCGTAAATTGGGAAACATCTGCGCCACAGGCATACCCGCCTCCGAACGCGAGGTTATCACCTTCACTTCCGCTTGCGGATGATTCGCCAATAAACGCAACAACTCAACCCCGGTATACCCCGTACCGCCGACAATGCCCACTTGAATTTTTTTCATGCCACGCTCCTTAAAATACATGTCGAACTATTTTAGCGAAAAGCCCCCTCACAAGGTGAACTTTCCGTTAACAAAGCATCAGAACGAGTTCAAGCGCCCTTTACACGCACCACGTAATTGTTGCAAAGGCATCAAAAAACCTTAAAAACTTCGTGACCTTCATGGTTCAAAAATGAACGATCCACAAACGCTTAGATTACAATCGTAAAAATACATCACCAACAAAAAGGGGAATCCATGCGTGTTTTAATGATTTTATTGCTCGTTGGCTTAATGCACAGTGTCCAAGCGACTGACCTCGTGCAGCACACCTACCTCGAACGCAGCGACAACCTGCATCAAGTGGGTCAAACCGCGTTAAAAAACCAACAACCGGTAGTATTATTTTTTAACGCCAGCTATTGCCTGCCTTGCGAAAAACTCAAACAACGCGCGCTGTTTAGCCTTTTGCGTTTTAACCAATTTCCCGAAGGGGTACAGTTTGTTGAAGTATTCATCGACGATGAAAAAATGCTCACCGACTTTTATGGTGAACCCATTTCAAGTGAAGACTTTGCCTTGTTTTACAATGTCGCCGAATTACCAACGCAGGTGTTTGTAGACGGTCACGGCGATGTCAGCGCCGCACCAATCGTCAATAACGGCGCCTATGACTTTTACGGCCAAATTGTCAACCAACGCATCGAAAGCGCGCAACAGAAGCTACGCGCTCGTTGATTAAGTTGTGTCCAACAAGGGTGCCAAGGACGAAACGCTATCTAAGCCAAAAACCTGTCCAAATCAAATTAGCAGGCCTGCTAAAACCTACCGTATGCACACTTTTTTCACGCCTCTTGGCTTGTTTTGCTTCTGGTTACCAAGTTGTACTTGGTAACCATTAAACGGCAACTCATCCAGCACTCCCAAGTACAAAACTTGGAACGAGAAAAAACATCTGCGCATACAGTAGCGGCTAAAACAAAAACGCCCCAAAGCTGGGGCACTTTTGTATCAACTCCAAGTGATGTCTACAACAACCTAAACAAGATCACAAATCGTGATAACGCACGCCCTGCAACCCGCAACACATGGCCTCACGCCACAATACTCAACGCCGTCTAAGCCCACACATCAATACGCTGCTTTTCGACGATTTCTTTGGTGGTAGTAATTTCTTGCTTACGATCACCGCGCTCAACTTCTTCAAACTGGGTTTCACGCGACGAACCGGTCACACGATAATCAGCGGAACGCGTTTGATTATTCATCTGTGCCGCGCTCTCTTGTGGCAAGGTTTTTAGATTACGCTCCTGACGATCCAACGCACTGAGCGTAACATAAGCCGGATTAGCGCCAACGCCTGAAATGTCCATAAGCTTATCTCCGTAATACACTTGTTTATTGATTATAAATCAGTCATTTGCTCGCAACAAGCGCATCTTATCTATTCACAACCGCCGTTCTATTTAAACAGCATCATAACGCAGCGAAAGCCTCAGCAACCACAAAAACAAAAACGCCCCGCCGACTGAATCGACGAGGCGTTTTGATTAACGCGTTATAAACGTTTTACGACGTAATCGTCAGATTACATCATGCCGCCCATGCCGCCCATGCCGCCCATGTCTGGCGCCGCCGGC